>CAZXHG010000264.1:0-13928 GCA_964639985.1 uncultured Rickettsiales bacterium | reverse complement strand
GTGGACGTGTCGTCCTCGTCGGTGGAGGACGAGTACACATCGGTGCCGGCCGTGTCGTCGTCACCGGCGGTGTCGTCGTCGTCGTCGTCCGTGGCGTCGTCGTCCTCGCCGTAGGTGTCGTCGTCGTCGATCTCGTCGTTGTCGGGGCAGCCGGCGACCAGCGCCAGCGCGGCCAGCAGCGACAGCAGGGACAGGGTGTCTCGCATGGGGGCCCTCCTCAGGGGCGCCACCATAGCGCCACAGCCCGCGGCCCGCCAGGGTTTCCTGGCAGGTGGGGCGTGGTCGCGTGGTATGCCTGGAATATCGCGGAGGTGGACGATGCGAGGTGTCTACGGGATCCCGATCCTGATCGCGCTGCTGCTGGCTGGCTGTCCCACGGAGGACGACGACGATACGGTCGACGAGGGCCCGGTGGACGCGGATGGGGACGGGGTCCTCGACGACGAGGACTGCGACGACTACAACGCCAGCGTGTACCCCGGCGCGGACGAGGGGTGCAACGACGTGGACAACGACTGCGACGGGGAGCTGGCGGTCGAGGAGCTGGACCAGGACGGGGACGGCTACCGGCCCTGCGAGGGGGACTGCGACGATGGCGACGCGACCTCGTACCCCGGCGCGGACGAGGTCTGTGACGGGGCGGACAACGACTGCGACGGCACCCTGCTCGATGGCGAGCAGGACCAGGACGGGGACGGCTGGTACACCTGCGCCGGCCCGCCGGCCGGGGACGACTGCGACGACGGCGACGCCGATACGTATCCGGGCGCGACCGAGCTGTGCGACGACCTCGACAACGACTGTGACGGCAGCCCGTCCCCGGAGGAGGACGATGCGGATGGTGACGGGTTCCGCGGGTGCGATGGGGACTGCGACGACGGGGACGCGGTCACCTACCCGGGCGCGTTCGAGGCGTGCGATGGGGGCGTGGACAACGACTGCGACCCGAGCACGGACGAGGAGGCGGACGACGACGGGGACGGCTACCGCATCTGCGACGGGGATTGCGACGACAGCTATCAGGATGTGAACCCGGGGGAGACCGAGGTGTGCGGCAACGGCCGGGACGACGACTGCGACGGCACGGACAACGGCTGTGGGTGGCACGGCGTGCTCACCCTGGGCGCCATGGGTGCGACCCTGGTCGGGGAGGCGTCGGGGGACAATGCGGGCGTGGTGTCCGCGGCCGGCGACGTGAACGGCGACGGGCTCGGGGACGTGCTGGTCGGGGCGCGGTACAACGACACGGCTGGCGAGGACGCGGGCGTGGTGTACGTGTTGTTCGGCGGCTCGATCGGCGGCGAGATGGAGCTGGGAAACGCCTACGGCAAGCTACTGGGCGAGGCCGCGGGGGACAACGCCGGCTTCTCCGTGGCCGGTGCAGGGGACGTGGACGGCGACGGCATGGACGACGTGCTGGTGGGCGCGCACCGGGACGACACCAACGGCGCGGAGGCGGGCGCGGCCTACCTGCTGTACGGCGGGCAGCTGGTGGGTGAGATCGACCTGGCGGACGCGGACGCCAAGTACCTGGGCGAGGAGGCGGACAGCTACGCCGGCCGGGTGGCGGGCGTGGGGGACGCGGACGGCGACGGGTACGACGACTTCATGGTGGGCGCGTACCACGACTCGTCGAGCGGGCTGTACGCGGGCGCGGCCTACCTGGTGCTGGGGGGCGGCGCCACGGGCGAGTTCGAGCTGGAGGACGCCGAGGCGCGGCTGCTGGGGGAGCTGGAGAACGACTACGCGGGCTGCGCCGTGGCCGGGGCCGGGGACGTGGACGGCGACGGCTTGGCCGACCTGCTGGTGGGCGCGTACCGCCACGACGAGGGCGGCTCGAGCGCTGGCTCGGCCTACCTGCTGCGCTCGCCGGTCTCCGGCGACGTGGATCTGGGCGACGCGGACGGCGAGTTCCTCGGCGAGGAGGCCCACGACCTGGCGGGCTGGGCCGTGGCGTCGGCGGGCGACGTGAACGGCGACGGGCTGGACGACGTGCTGGTGGGCGCCTACGAGCACGAGGCCGGCGGGGAGCACGCGGGCGCGGCGTGGCTGCTGCACGGTCCCGCCGTGGGCACCATCGACCTGTCGGCGGCGGACGCCAAGTTCGTGGGCGAGCAGACCTGGGACTACGCGGGCATCGCCGTGGCCCCGGCCGGGGACGTGAACGCCGACGGCGTGGCCGACGTCCTGATCGGCGCCAAGTTCGACACCGGCGGCAACGGCGCGGGCGCGGCGTACCTGATCTACGGGCCGATCTCCGGGGAGGTCGACCTGTCGGCCGCGTCCGCCAAGTTCATGGGCGAGGTGACCCTGGACGAGGCCGGCCGCTACCTGGCCGGCGCGGGCGACGTCAACGGCGACGGCTTCGACGACCTCGTGATCGGCGCGCCGGCGAACGGGGCGGGAGGGACGGAGGCGGGGGCGGCGTACGTGGTGTATGGGGCCGGGATGTAGTCACCAACCCAAGCCACGATCCGTCCGAACGCGGTCCGGTGGGCGACGCAGCGGATCGGCGCCGGTTCACGCCCCCAACCTAGGCCACGAACCGCTCCGGACTATCGCCCCCAGCCACCGGCAGGATCTGGACGGTCCCGACAGGCCAAGAACTCAACAATTCATGAACGTCCCTTTTGCATTCGGCTCGACGTGCATCGATCGCGCACGTTCGGGAACTCAACAATTCATGAACGTCCCTTTTCCGGGAGAAGCATGCGGCGAGGTGATCGGGGATGTGATCAGCGGCGGCGGAGCAGGAAGAGCGGGATCAGCAGCAGCGCCGCCCACGGGGCGGTCGAGGATCCACCCACGTTGCAGGCGTTGGCGGCCTCCCACTCGACGGCGGGGTCCATGGCGAAGGGGTTGTCCATGCGGGGCTCGGCGCCCTCGTCGTCGTCGTCGTCGGCCGGGGCCTCGGCAGCTTCGCCCTCGGGGTTCTCGGGGCGGTCCACGTCGGGCCACTCCTCGAGCAGGGCCTCGTCGAGGGTGCCGGTGGTCGGCGGGGAGCCGCCCGAGTAGCGGATGGTCATGTCGCGGCCGATCAGCGTGTACCACGGCAGCATGCCGTTGGCGCCGATGCCGTAGGAGGCGTCGAGGGTCTCGTCGTTGAGCACGGGCAGGGTCAGCAGGTAGTAGTCGACGTAGCTGTTGACCGCGCCCTGGTAGCCGTCGGTGAGCAGGGCGATGGTGATGAAGCCGTCGTCCTTGCGGGCCTGGTAGTCCTGTTCCGCCGAACCGGCGAACTCAGCGCAGCTGCCTCATGTGTCTGCGGTGGCCACCACCTGGATCACGTTGCCGTAGAAGCTGTACAGGCTGACGTCCTGCACCCAGTAGTCCGGCAGCTCGAAGTTCATGGCCACGTCGCCCCACTGGCTGCCTTCGCCCTCGAGGTCGTCGGGGTAGGGGTAGTGGTCCCAGATGACGTCGCCGTTGCCGTCGAGGTAGTCGTAGCTGTTGGCGTCCAGCGGGTCGGTGAAGAACTCCCACTCGTAGCCGTCGAGGTATCCATCACCGTCCGTGTCGTCGATGTCGGGATCGGTGGTGATCTCCTCCTCGAACACGTCGAACAGGCCGTCGCCGTCCGTGTCGATCAGGGGTTCGGAGTCGGGGCCACCGCCGCCGGGGCCGGTGGCGCAGCCGGCCACCAGCAGGCCGATCACGGCCAGCAGCGAGAGCCCGGGGAGACGGAAGGAGGATGGCTTCATGGCGCACTCCAGCTGTTATTGCTCGCTCTCACAACCTATCGGGTGAGGGAAGGTCGGTCAACCAATCCGAGGTGAGAGCGGGGCAGAGCGGTGGTATCCTCACGCGCGCGCCAGGCGGCGCACCGAAACAACGACGACCATGTTCCTGACTGGACTGACCCACCGCCGCAGGCTGTTCAACGTGGCCATGCGGTGGCTCACCGACCGCCCCCGCCCGGACGACGCCCGGGTGGTGACGGAGATCTTCGTGTACGAGGGGCTGGTGGCGGTGGCCGAGGCGCGGCGGTTCATGGGCGATGTCTACCGCGGCGCGTTCGGACCGACGCTGGGCTCCCGGCGGATCCGGTACAAGCACGAGCTGCGCGAGCTGGCGCTGGAGGCGATCGGCCAGCCCACGCCCCGACAGTACGAGATGATGGAGGCGTACCACGCCAACCCGGAGATGTTCTTCCGCCGCATGCCCATCGACGGGGAGCTGTACTTCGGCGGCGAGGGGCAGCTGGTGGGCGGGTACCGCATCAAGCGGCCCCGGCGCGTGGCCGAGAAGGCGTCGCGGCGGTTCGCCGACCACCTCGGCGATCTGATCCGGGCGCGGGCCTCGGAGCTCGCCCAGCGCCGCGCATCGGCGACGGGACGCACGCTGGCCGAGCTGGGGCACTCGCCCGAGGACGAGGAGCGGGAGTTCATCGAGGCCGAGGCCTGGCTGTCGGACCGCTTCCGCGACGGCACCATCCGGCTGCCCACGGCGGCCATGCACATCGACGACGTGGTCGGGTTCAAGGTGATCGGCGCCCCGGACGAGTTGGCCCGGGCCGAGGCCGTGATCGAAGCCCACCCCGCCACCACGATCTACGAGCGCGAGAAGCACTCGGGCAACTACAACGCGGTCAACCTGCTGGTCGACCTCGAGCTGCCCCCGGACGACGAGATCGTTGCTCGGTACCAGGACCTGGACTGGAGCTACGTGGCCGGCCGCGGCCTGACCCCCGGGCAGCTGACCGCCGGCTTGCCGGCGTTCGTGGAGGGCTCGGCCGACACGGTGCGCATCGAGCTGATCCTGACCAGCTTCGACGAGTTCCTGGAGTCCGAGCTGGGGCGCTGCATCCACGAGTACCGCGTGCTCGAGCAGCGGTCCCGCCGGGACTACCGCGGCCGCATGGCCAAGAACGCCGAGTTCATCATCGAGTACCTGCTGGCCGTGGCGTTCTCGCCCACCGTGGAGATCGACGAGATCCCGGTGAAGATGTGGGGCCAGTACCTGCCCGAGACCCTGTCGGCGGCCACCCGCCTGCTGATGGGCGTCGAGCCGACCGGGTTGATCTCGCCCGACACCGTCGATCCCTGAGGCGAAGCCCGAGCAATCTCCAGCGGTTAGCAGCCCCTGCCTCTCGCTTGCGCTGAGGGGGTGGTTTGTGTAGAACACCGCCGCTCCCCCCTGGGGCGCGCATATAGGAAGAACACGCGTTGGACCGACATCCGAGGGGATCAAGGCCGCGCGACATGGGAAATCAAGAGGAATACGAACCCCAAACCGGAGGACATGATCGTGGATAACGCAATCCTGTACGCCATCCCCATCTCGGCGGTGCTGGCGCTGGCATTCGCCGGCTGGCGCGCCATGTGGGTGAAGAGCAAGGACGAAGGCACCGACAAGATGAAGGAGATCGGTGGCCACATCGCGGACGGCGCGATGGCCTTCCTGTCTCGCGAGTACAAGGTGCTGGCGATCTTCGTGGCCGTCGTGGCGATCCTGCTGGCGGTCGCCAACGAGAGCGAGCAGGTCCAGGACTCGAGCTGGATCATCGCGCTGTCGTTCATCTGCGGCGCCATCGCCTCCGGCCTGGCCGGCTTCTTCGGCATGAAGGTCGCCACCCTGGCCAACGTCCGCACCACCAACGCCGCGCGCAAGGGCCTCAATGAGGCCCTTGCGATCGCCTTCAACGGCGGCGCCGTGATGGGCATGTGCGTGGTCGGCCTGGCCGTGCTCGGCCTGAGCCTCCTCTACATCGTCTACACGATGATCTGGCCGGACAGCACCGCGCTGGCGCTCAACGTGCTGACCGGGTTCTCCCTGGGCGCGTCCTCCATCGCGCTGTTCGCCCGCGTGGGCGGCGGCATCTACACCAAGGCCGCCGACGTCGGCGCCGACCTCGTCGGCAAGGTCGAGGCCGGCATCCCCGAGGACGATCCCCGCAACCCCGCCACCATCGCCGACAACGTGGGCGACAACGTGGGTGACGTGGCCGGCATGGGCGCCGACCTGTTCGAGTCCTTCGTCGGCTCGATCATCGGCTCCATGGTCCTGGGCTGGGCCTTCTCCGAGTCGCTGGTCGCGGCCGGTGGCTCGGCGCACGCCGCCGTGGTGCTGCCGATGGTGATCGCCGGCGCCGGCATCCTCGTCTCCATCGTCTTCACCTTCGTCGTTCGCACGAAGGAGGGTGGCAACCCCCAGCACGCCCTGGACATGGGCACCTTCGGCGCCGCGGGCGTCATGGTCGTCGTCGCTGGCGGCCTGACCTGGTGGATGCTGCCGGCCAGCTGGACCGTCGGCGAGACCACCTTCCACTGGTGGGGCGTGTTCGTCGCCACCATCGCCGGCCTGGGTGTCGGCGTGGCCGTGGGCCTGCTCACCGAGTACTACTGCGCGCTGGACAAGCCCCCGGTCGAGCTGATCGCCAAGCAGAGCCTGACCGGCTCGGCGACCAACATCATCGCCGGCCTGGCCAACGGCATGCGCTCGACCATGTGGCCGCTGCTGCTCATCGCCGCCGGTATCGTGGTCGCCTACCAGTTCGCCGGCCTGTACGGCATCGCCATCGCCGCGCTGGGCATGCTGTCCACCACCGGCATCCAGCTGGCGGTCGACGCCTACGGTCCCGTCGCGGACAACGCCGGCGGCATCGCCGAGATGTCCGAGCTGCCCCCCGAGGTGCGCGAGCGCACCGACAAGCTCGACGCCGTGGGCAACACCACCGCCGCCATCGGCAAGGGCTTCGCCATCGGCTCCGCCGCCCTGACCGCTCTGGCCCTGTTCTCCGCCTACCGCACCCAGATCGACGCGATCTGGGCCAGTGAGGATCTGCCGCCGATGGAGATCAGCCTGCTGGATCCCAACGTGGTCGCCGGCCTGCTGGTCGGCGCCATGCTGCCGTTCCTGTTCAGCTCGATGGCCATGTCCGCAGTCGGTCGCGCCGCCGGCGCGATGATCGAAGAGGTCCGCCGTCAGTTCCGCGAGATCGAGGGGCTGATGGAAGGCAAGGCCAAGGCCGAGTACGCCAAGTGCGTCGACATCTCCACCGCCGCGGCGATCAAGGAGATGATCGTTCCTGGCCTGATGGCCGTCATGGTTCCCCCCCTCGTCGGCTTCCTGCTCGGCGCCGAGATGCTCGGCGGCCTGCTCGCCGGCGTGACCGTCTCCGGCGTGTGCATGGCCATCTTCATGGCCAATGCGGGCGGCTCGTGGGACAACGCCAAGAAGGCCATCGAGGGTGGCGTCCACGGCGGCAAGGGCTCGGACGCGCACAAGGCCGCCGTCACCGGCGACACCGTGGGTGATCCCTTCAAGGACACCGCCGGTCCCAGCCTGAACATCCTGATCAAGCTGATGTCGGTCGTCTCGCTGGTGATCGCTCCGCTGATCGCGGCGTTCGGCCTGAACCTGCTGGGCTAGTCATTTCTCGACAGCCGGCCCGACCGGGCCGGCTTTGTCGGGTCCGCTTTGCTTGACCCGACCTACGCTTCCAGTCTCAGATTTCGTACCAGCCGGATACCCCTGCGGATGGCGTCCGAGGAGCCCTCGGCGAGGTGGATGACGAGGGTGGACATGGTCTCGTAGAGCACGGCGAGGTCGCGCACGGGCTGCAGCCGGCGCAGCAGGCGTCGGGCCTCGGCGTCGTCGCGCTGCTCGAGCCTCGCCACGATGCGGCCGATCTCGCGGTCGAGCTGCTGTACGTGGGGCAGGTCGCGGCGCTTGAGGATCCGGGTGACGTAGGCCAGCAGGTCGGTCTCGGCCTCGTACCAGACCTGGCGCGAGGCGGGCAGGGAGCGGGTGCGCACCGCGTTCCAGGTGCCGAGCTCGCGCAGCAGCGTCGAGACCATGCCCGCGGACAGGCCCAGCTCCTGCTGCAGGTGGCTCTGGGTCATGGGCTCGGGCGACAGGTACAGGGTCATCCAGACGCGGCCGAGGTGCCGGCGGAAGCCGAACCCCTCGAAGAACCGGCCCATCACCTCGACCAGCTCGGTCACCGCCTCGTCGAGGCCTGCGTCAGCGGGCTGGACGTCGTTCTCGGCCATGTGCTCTCCCCGCCTCCATGCGTGCTTTCATAACTTTCAATAATTTCAGAAAACCTGTTGGTGCTCGCGCCGGCCCAGGGTACCATCGGCTCTCGCCCCTGTGGAGATCCCATGAGCCCAGACAGCCCCGATCCGGACCGCCGTCACCTGGGCGAGGCCTGGAGCGACTGGGGCGGGGACGACGACGGGTTTGGCGACGCCGAGGCCACCATGAGCCTGTTCGCCTGGCCGGCCTGCCTGGCCCTGGGGGCCTGGGCCGCGGCCCTGGCCGTGTTGTGGTTCCTGGTCGAACCCCGCCTGGCCCAGGCCTGGCTGTGGCTGCCCGACGTGCTCGCTGCGGCGCTGACCGCGCTGACCGGGGCCACCATCGCCTGGTGGGCCCGGCTGGGGGTGATGGCCCTGACCGGGCGAGGTCGCGCGCTGTCGCCCCTGGAGCGAGTGGTGCTGCTGCGCGCGTTGCTGCCGACCACGCTGACCATGGGGCGCCTGATCGGGACCTCGCCCGACCGGCTGACCAACGCCTTCCTCAAGCTGCACAACGCCCTGGTGCTGCTGACCCGGCGCCGGGTGGACCCGGACCGGCTGGTGGTGCTGCTGCCCCGCTGTCTGTCCAAGGGGATCCGCCAGGGCGCCAAGGTGATCGCCGAGCGGCACGGGTGTCACCTGCACGTGGTGCCTGGCGGCAGCGAGGCGCGCCGCGTGATCCACAGGCGCCGTCCCCACGCGCTGGTGGCCGTGGCCTGCGAGCGTGACCTCCTCAGCGGCGTGGAGGAGGTGGGCGTGGTGCTGCCCGTGCTGGCCCTGCCCAACCGCAGGCCCGAGGGTCCGTGCAAGTGCACGGAGATCGACCTGGACGACCTCGACGCGTCGATCCGCTTCTTCCTGGGTGACGCCCCGGCTCCCGATTCGATCACGCTGCGGGTATGATCTGCGCTCCCCGGCCGGCCGGGGGTGGAGATCGACGATGCGACGGGTCGCCCTTGCCCTTTCCTCGTTCCTCGTTTTCGCCATTGCCGACGTGGCAGGTGCGAAGCGGGCGGACTGGACCACGCCGGCCGAGGCCGCCGGGTTCCGAGCCACCCCCTCGCTGGCCGAGACCATGGCGTGGCTGCAGCGACTGGAGGCCGCCACCCCGGAGCTGAGCATCCAGACCTTCGGCCGCTCGGCCCAGGGGCGCGACCTGTCCGTGGTGGTGGTGTCGGCCGACGGCCTGACCTCCCCCTGGCAGGCCCGGGCCTCGGGCAGGCCGGTGGTGTTGATCCTCAACGGGATCCACTCCGGCGAGATCGCGGGCAAGGACGCCAGCCTGCTGCTGCTGCGCGAACTGCTGATCGAACGCTCGATGCCCGAGGTGCTGGAGCAGGTGATCCTGCTGGTGGTGCCGGTGTACAACGTGGACGGCCACGAGAACGTGGGCCATAGCCGGATCAACCAGGACGGCCCGGAGGCGGGCATGGGGTTCCGCACGTCCTCGCTCGGCCAGGACCTCAACCGGGACTTCGTCAAGCTCGACTCGGTGGAGGCCCAGGCGCTGGTGGGATCGCTGATCGAGGCCTGGGAACCCGATCTGCTGATCGACGACCACACCACGGACGGCGCCGACCACCAGTACCACCTGACCTATGGCATGGACGGGGGCCCATGGGCCGAGCCCGCGGCCGCGGCCTGGACCCTGGGCTGCCTGGCCCACGCCGAGGCGGCGATGCACGGCGCAGGCAGGCTCGTCGCGCCGTACCGCTTTCCGGTGGACCGGCGGGAGCCCGAGGCCGGGCTGCGTGGCGGCTGGACCGCGCCGCGGTTCTCCACCAGCTACATGGCCCTGCGCAACCGGCCGTCGATCCTGGTCGAGGCCCACTCGCTCAAGCCGTACCGCACGCGGGTCGAGGCGATACACGCGTTCCTGGGCCACGTGCTCGACCACGTGGCGGCCGATCCGGGCAGCCTCGTGGCGCTCCGGCAGCTGCTCGCCGACGGGCTCGCCGAGGGCACGGCCGTGCCGATCCGGGTGGCCCGCACCGATCAGTCCGCGCCGTTCCCGTACGCCACGAAGAGCCACGAGGTGGTGGAAGGGGAGGTCGGTGGCGATCCGTACGTGCGCTACGGGGACGAACCAGTGGAACTCGAGGTGCCGGTGTTCGAGCAGCTGGAGGTGACCCTCGAGGTGCACGCACCGGCCGGCTACCTGCTGCCGCGGCAATACGGTGAGCTGGTCCGCCGGCTGCAGCTGCACGGCGTGGTGGTGTTCAAGCTGTGGAACGACGTGACCCTGCCGGTGGAGATGGTCCGCCTCGACGAGGTCAGCTACGCCGAGCAACCCTACCAGGGGCGGCACCGTGTCGAGGTGAACGCATGGACCGATCAGCGGTTCGAGGACCGGTACTTCCCGGCGGGCTCGTTCTGGGTACCGCTGGGCCAGCCGCTGGACAAGGTGGCGGTGCACCTGCTGGAGCCGTGCGCGCCGGACTCGTTCTTCGCCTGGGGGTTCCTCTCCTCGGTCATGGAACGCAAGGAGTACTTCGAGCGCTACGTGATGGAACCACTGGCCCAGCAGATGATGCGTGACGACCCGGCGCTTGCAGCCGAATTCGAGCAGCGGCTCGTCGAGGACGAGGCGTTCGCCGCGGACTCGTGGGCCCGTCTGGACTTCTTCTACCAGCGCACCGAGCACGCGGATCCGGACTGGCGCCTGCACCCGATCGCACGCGTGCCCGGGGGACTGCCCGACGGCACCGGGCTGGAGGCCGTGGAGGACGAGGACGTGCGATGAGCAGTTCCCTCGCCGGTGACAACGGCTGGCCCGTCTCCCTGGGCTGCGCGCTGCGGGACGGCGGCGCCCGCTTCTCGGTGTTCAGCCGCCACGCTACCCGTATGCACCTTGCGCTCTTCGACGAGCCGCGGGACGCGAGGCCCGCGCGGGAGATCGCGCTGGACCCGGCCACGCACCGGCTGGGGGACATATGGAGCGTGCGGGTCGACGGCGTGCGGCCGGGGCAGCTGTACGCCTGGCGGGCCGAGGGTCCGTACGACCCGGGCAAGGGGCTGTACTTCGATCCGGACCTGCTGCTGCTGGACCCCTATGCACGGGCGCTCACGGACGGCTCGGCCTGGACCGATCCCGACTCGCTGCCCGGCATGCTGCCGCCTGGCCACCTGCTCGCGGCCGAGCGGGACCGGCAGTGGTCGAGCCTGCCCAAGGCCGTGGTGGTGCACTCGGAGTTCGACTGGGAGGGGGATCGTCCCCTGCGCCGGTCCCTGGCCGAGTCGGTGATCTACGAGCTGCACGTACGTGGGTTCACCGCCCACCCGGATGCGGGCGTGGATCACCCGGGCACCTACCTGGGCCTGGTGGAGAAGATCCCGTACCTGCAGCAGCTGGGCGTGACCGCCGTCGAGCTGCTGCCCGTGCAGGAGTTCGACCAGCGGGAGAACCCGCGGCTGCACCCGGTCACGGGCGAGCGGCTGGTCAACTTCTGGGGCTACAGCCCGCTGGCGTTCTTCGCGCCCGAGGAGCGATACAGCCACCTGGGCAGCTGCGGCGGCCAGGTGGACGCGTTCAAGGCGATGGTCAAGGCGCTGCACTCGGCCGGCATCGAGGTGATCCTGGACGTGGTGTTCAACCACACGGCCGAGGGGGACGAGCGGGGGCCGACCGTGTCCATGCGGGGCCTGGACAACCGCATCTACTACATGCTGACCGACGGGGGCGCCCGCTACCGCAACCTCACCGGGTGCGGCAACACGGTCAACTGCAACCACCCGGTGGTGCGCACTCTGATCCGGGACTGCCTGCGCTACTGGGTGGCGGAGATGCACGTGGACGGATTCCGCTTCGATCTGGCGTCGGTGCTGGGTCGGGACACGGACGGACGGCTGCTGGAGAACCCGCCGCTGATCGAGATGATCACCGAGGATCCGGTGCTGCGCGGGACCAAGCTGATCGCCGAGGCGTGGGACGCGGCCGGCGCGTACCAGGTCGGCTCGTTTCCGGGGCTGGCCTGGTCGGAGTGGAACGGTCGCTACCGGGACGACGTGCGTCGGTTCTGGCGCGGCGATCCGGGCATGCTGGGGGCGTTCGCCACCCGCCTCGCCGGTAGCGCCGACCTGTACCGGGGCCCGGGCCGTCTGCCCCACCACAGCATCAACTTCGTCACTGCCCATGACGGCTTCACCCTGGCCGACCTGGTGAGCTACGCCCGGCGCCACAACGCGCTCAACGGCGAGGACGGAGCGGACGGCAACCCGGATGAGCACAGCGCCAACCACGGCCACGAGGGCCCCACGGACGATCCCCACGTCCGGGCCCTGCGCGATCGGCAGGTGCGCAACATGCTGGCCACGCTGCTGCTGTCGAGGGGGGTGCCCATGTTGCTGGCCGGTGACGAGCTGGGCAGGACCCAGGGGGGCAACAACAACGCCTACTGCCACGACGATCCGACCTCCTGGGTGGACTGGAACGGTGAGCGCGAACACGGGGACCTGCTGCGGTTCGTGGGCGTGCTGCTGTCGCTGCGGCGACGCACCCCCACGCTGACCCGCGACGCGTTCTACGAGGGCGGGTTGCCCGAGGAGGAGCAGCCCGACATCCGCTGGTTCGGGCCGGACGGCGGAGAGCCGGCCTGGCACGACCCGTCGGCGCACGCGCTGGGATGCGTGCTGGCCGAGCCAGAAGGCGGGGTGCTGGTGCTGCTGTTCAATGCGGACGCCGACGAGCGGGGATTCAACCCGCCTCAGGCGGTGGCTGGCTGGACCTGGCAGCGGATCGTGGACACGGCGGCCACCCCCCCGCGCGACGTGCTGCGCGAGGGCGAGCGCGCGGCCGGGCCCGCGCCTTGGATCGTGGCCGCCAGTGCGCTCGTGGTGCTGCGCGGGCGGCGATGACGCGGGCGGCGATATACCGTAGGCTCTCGGGACGGACGATCGGATCGTGAAACCGGGCGAGACCATCGATCGGTACCGGGTCGAGCGACGCGTCAGCGACCGCGAGGGCTGGCGCATCTTCCTGGTCCGACACCGGGTGCTCACCGCGCTGCACGTGGTGCACGCGCTGGCGCCCCAGCGCGCCCGCGACGCGGCCATGCGTACGCGCTTCGAGAACGAGGCCCGCCACCTGCGCAGCCTAAACCACGCGGGTGTGGCCACCGTGGTCGACGTGCTGACCCGGCCCCGCCCGGCCCTGGTCAGCCGGTACATCCAGGGGCCCAGCCTCAAGGAGTTCCTGCTGCGGCTCGGTAGGCCCGTGCCCGTCGAGATGCTGCTGCGGATCGTGCTGCCGGTGGCGGCCGGCCTGCGGGCGATCCACCAGCACGGGGTCCTGCACCTGGACCTGCGGCCGGCCAACATCATCCTGTCGCCCGGGCCGCGGGACGAGGTCCACCCGGTGATCGTGGGCCTGGGCGTGGCCCCGGTGATCCAGGCCGAGCACCGCAGCGGCACGCCCGAGAGCCGCTGCCGCATGAGCGCAGTGGGCTACATGAGCCCCGAGGCGATCCTGGGAACGCCTGGCCTGGACGTGCGGTCCGACATCTTCTCCCTGGGCAGCATCGTGTACGAGCTGGCCACGGGCATGCCCGCCTTCCAGGGGTCGCTCAAGGACGACACCATGCGCCTGGTGGTGGGCGGCTCGTACGCCTCACCGAGCAGGTCCGTGCCCGCGCCCCTGGCCGAGTGCATCCGTCGCTCGCTGGCCTCGGAACCGGACGAGCGCTTCGACGACTGCCGGGAGTTCGCCGCGTCGCTGCGGGAGGTGATCCCGCGGCGCAGGATACGCACCCGCCGCAGCAAGCGGCCGGGCGCCAGCGACGACTTCGTGGCCCTGACCCGCGGCGAGGTGGCCGACGCGGTGGACGCGGCCGCCGGGCCGGCCGAGCCGGACGAGCAGGGCCCGGAGCCGCCTTCACGGCCTGCGCCCCCCGAGCCGCCGGCCGCGCCCCCGGC
>CAZXHG010000263.1:0-14001 GCA_964639985.1 uncultured Rickettsiales bacterium | reverse complement strand
CCCCGAAGTCGTAGAGCGAAGCGAAGGAAAACGGACTAATGCCGAACGCTGCTAGACGATCGCCACCACCGCCAGGATGAACCCCGCACACATCGTCCCGAACACGAACACGCCCACGGCGGCGATCAGGCGGGCGGCGGTGAGGTAGGGGCGGGGGAAGACCCTCGGGTCGCGCTGGGGGGCCACCGAGGGCAGCTCGCCCGTGGGTTCACCCAACAGGTCCAGCAGCTGCTGCAATCCCCGGTCGATGTACTCCCGCGCGTCCTTCACGATCGGGTGGGAACCACCGTCCCAGGCGGCGAGCGCGCGGTAGCAGGCCATGGCCGAGTCGGTCTCGCCCAGCTCCTCGTAGGCGCGGCCACGGTAGAACACCAGCGGGATCTGCGGTTCGGTCAGGGTGCGCAGGCTCTTGCCACGCAGCATCAGCCCGGTGACCTTGAGCACCTGGCGGGCGTCGCCCCGCTCGAGCTCGCCTCGTGCCTGGCTGGCGTTGCGGTGGATGGCGCGGCGGGTGGCCTCGCGGCGTGCGAGCAGCTCGACGTGTTCCAGCGATCCCGGCTGGATCCCGGGCCGGGATGGCGCCGGCCGCTTCGCCGGGGTCGTGCGTGGGTCGTCGACCGGCTCGCTCACCCGCGGCCGTCCCGGTAGCGCCGGCTCAGCGCGACCACGTCGCGGTACTGCTCGACCTCCCGCTGTCGCTGGTCCGCGTCCCAGCCCAGGTGACTGGCGGCGAGGTCGGCCACGGCGTCGATGCACTCCAGGCCCTGGTCGCGTGCCTTGAAGAACAGGTCCGTGCGGCGGATCAGCAGATCCTCCAGGGTCAGCGCGCCCTCCTCGTTCAGCGCGTGGGCGATCTCGGCCCGGATCGTGGGCAGGTCGTCGACCAGGCGCTCGCCGAGCTCGGCGTCTCGGTTGACGAGGCCGGCCACGGCATCCCAGTCACTGCCGTAGCGCTCCACGAGGTGCTGACAGGTGCCGGCCCCCACCGCCGTGGTGAGCCGCGCGGTCGGCGCCGCGGGCACGCCGCCGCCCACCAGCGGGTGTCTCCCCGTGGTGCAGCGCTCGAGCTGCACACCCTTGGTTTTCAGACGCTGGCGAGTCGCCTCCAGGACCTCGGCGGCCATGCGACGGTAGGTGGTCAGCTTGCCCCCCGCGATCACGACCAGGCCGTTGTCGAACACCTTGAGCTCGTGCTCCCGGGAGACCGAGGACTCGGACCCGCTGCCCTCGTCCGCGACCAGGGGCCTCAGCCCCGTCCAGGTCGCGATCACGTCGTCCGTGGTCAGGTTGGACGCGGGGAAGTCCCGGTTGGCCACCTTCAGCAGGTAGTCCACGTCCGCCGCGGTGGCGTGCAGCTGGTCGAGGTTGCCGTCGAAGTCCGTGTCGGTGGTGCCCACGTAGGTGCGGTTGCCCCACGGGATGGCGAACAGGATGCGGTGGTCATCCGGGCCGGACATGACCACGGCGTGGCGCACGGGCAAGCGGGCGTGGTCCACCACGATGTGGATGCCCTTGGTGGGGCGCAGGATACGGGAAGCACCCGCCACCCACTGGCCGACGAAGGAGTCGGTCCACGGCCCCATCGCGGCGATGACCACGTGCCCGCGCAGACGCCGGCGTTCGCCGGTGAGCTGGTCGGTGCAGTCCACGCCCTCGACCGATCCGCGGGTCGCGAGCAGCTCGTCGACCCGCAGCCGCGGGAAGAGGTGGGCGCCGTGGTCGTGGGCGCTCAGCGCGGTGGCCAGGGTCAGGCGCCCGTCGTCCGTGGCGCAGTCGTAGTACAGCAGCGATCCCTTGAGCCCGTCCGTGCGCAGGGCGGGCTCGAGCTGTTGGGTACCGCGGCGGCTGTAGCGGCGGTGGAACCGGTAGGCGCGGCCCAGCGACAGCATGTCGTACAGGGTCACGCCGGCGGCCATCATCATCAGGGGCACGCGGTCCCCTCGGAATCCGGGGAACACGAACGGTAGCGGCTGCACCAGGTGCGGGGCCAGCCTGCGCAGCAGCGCTCGCTCGGCCACGCTCTCGAACACCAGGCCGAACTCGTAGTGCTCCAGGTACCGCAGCCCGCCGTGCACCAGCTTGGAGGAGCGGCTGGACGTGCCTGCGGCCAGGTCCTCCTTCTCCACGAGCGCGACCTTCAGGCCTCGCATGGCAGCGTCGCGGGCGATGCCGGCGCCCGTGATGCCCCCGCCCACGACGATGACGTCGTAGGCCGTACCGCTGGCCGCCTCGAGGCGCCGCTCGCGGGTCTGTCGGTTGAAGGGGGGGGGAAGCATCATCGTCCACCTCGCGAGTCCTGGTTACCGAGCGGCACCCGGACTGTCAAGCGACGGAGCGGACGATCTGCGGACCAGGAGGGCTCAGATGACCGGATCCCTTCGGCCGAAGCGGCTCAGGATCCCAGCCCCCAGCCCGATCGTGAACAGCACCGTGAACAGGAACGGACCGAGGAACTTGTAGGAGATCACCGGCAGCAGCGCCATCAGCACGGCGCCGATGAGCCACGCTCCGGTCGAGCCGCTGACCCGCCCCAGGGGCAGCTTGCGCGCGATCACGCCGCACATGCCCATCACGCCGGGGAACCCGAGCAGGGCCAGCACGAACGGCACGAGCACTGCGATGGGGATCCCGACGACCGAGATGGCGAACAGCACGAACACCAGTCCGAAGGCGGTCATCGTCAGCGTGCCGGCGAGCAGCGAGCGGCCCGGGCGGATCTCCACGGTGCGCGTGATCGTGAGGATCCGTTCGGGATTGAACTCCAGCAGGATCAGGATGGCGATCAGCGCCATGTAGGCGATGTGGCAGTACAGGAAGAAGGCCTTGACCTTCTTGCCGAAGCCGCCCTCTTTCCCCTGCGCCTTCCCCCGGTGGTCATGGTGGTCGTGCGCGTCCACGTGCACGCGGGCGCTCATCGCCTCCTCGCGCGCCTCGGCGCGGAGTTCCTCGGCGTCCTCGAGGGCCTCGGTGCGCGCCTCCTCTGCGTCCTCCAGCGCCTCGGCGATGATCTCGTCGATCTCCTCGGTGGTCGAGCCCAGGGAGGTCGCGGAGCCGCCGACCGTGCCGCGCCGATCGATGGAACCGCCCATGCTGACCAGGTCGCCCTGCACGGCTCCGGTCTCCTCCAGCACCACCCTGCCGCCGAACACCACGGCGTCGCCGGTCACGGTGCCGGCGATGCGGGCGCTGCCGCCGAACACCACCAGGTCGCCGTCGATCACCTCGTCCTCGCGGACCTCGGCCGATCCACCGAACACCACCCGGTCGTCGGCCGTCGCGCCGAGGGCGGGGAGGGTCAGCAGCAGCGCGAGCGCCAGCATCATCACCTGCGGGGCTCTCATCACATCTCCTCGGGGAGGTTCACGGTTCGCCGCAGTGCGGCCACGGTGGTCACCAGCATCAGCGCCAGTGCCACCACCACCACCAGCCCTCCGTGGGCCATCCCGGTCCAGATCGCCTCGGCCACGGGCAGCAGGCGTACCGCCGACAGCACCATGTCCTTGAGGCCCACCGACAGCTCGGTGATCAGGTTGAGTGGTCCCTGCAGCCCGATGGCCGTGGTGGCCAGTACCGCCAGCAGCACGTTGGACAGGGCAAAGGCGATGAACAGCTTGCGGTCCGACCACAGGGCCGCCATCGGCTGGCTGGTGCGCTGGTAGGCCTCGAGCACGGCGTCGGCGAGCGCGGTCGGAGCCTCGATCACCGGTACGGCGTTGAGCTGCGTCAGCAGGTCGCGGTAGCCCTCGACCGTGGCTGCGCAACGCCCGCACCCGGCCAGGTGCGCTTCCACCTCGGGGCGCTGCGCATCGTCCAGCAGTCCTTCGGCGGCGAGCTGCAGCAGGGTGTCGTCCAGGTGCGGGCTCATGCCGTGGCCTCCTGCAGCCGCACCATGGCCTCCCGCAGCTTGTTACGAGCGCGGAACAACCGGTTCATGACCGTGCCCTGGGGGATGTCCAGGGTCTCGGCGATGTCCCGATAGCTCAGTCCATTGAAGTGGTACAGCACGATGATCTCCCGGTACTTCTCGCCCAGCGTGGCCAGGGCCCGGTGCAGCAGCACGTTCTCCTCGGCGGCCATGGCCTGCCGCTCCGGGCTACGGGTGCCGGAGCCGTCGGGATCGGCGTGGCCCGGATCGGGCGTGATCCCCTCGTTGAGCTCGGAGGTCGGCCTCCGCCGCCGCTTGCGGTCGATCGCGTGGTTGCGGCAGATGCGGTAGACCCAGGTCGAGAAGCGGTAGCGGGGGTCGAAGCGGTCCATGTTGTTCAGCGCCTTGAGCAGTGCGTCCTGGGCGATCTCCTGTGCCTCTTCCCGATTGCCGGTGAACCGGTAGGCGAAGTTGTACAAGGGTGTGGAGTACCGGCGGACCAGCTCGCCAGCTGCGGCGTCATCACCCGCGAGCAGCAGGGCGACAAGCTTTTCGTCGGTCGTCTCCACGTCACCTGAACCGTTCGTACGCACAGCCCCCCGGCGCATTTCATCGACCCGGCACAAAAACCGGGTCTCCCCGTCGTTCTCGCCCATTTCCTCGCGCGCGTCGAGGTCCCGCTCGGCGGAGCAGGCCCTGCCCGGGCGGTCGCCTGGGTGCAGTGCGGCTTGCCGCTCGGGGTAGGCGGTGCTAGAATGACATCGTAAGTAAATGATATTGTTAGGGTTATTGTGATTCGGGCACGTCAGGGCCACACCCAGGGATGAACGCCAACGACAAGCTGCGCCGCTACCGGGGCAAGGACTACAGCGAGATCGTCGAGTTCCCGGTGGAGCTGGTCGACCGCGACGGCGTGGTCCGCCGGTACAGCTACCACGAGTCGCTGCGCGTGTACCTGCGTCGCATCTCCAGCGCGCGCTGGCGGTACAGCGACGAGTCGCTGATCGACGCCGAGGTGGACCACTGCAACAAGCGCATCGATCAGCTGCGGCGCTCGTACCTGGCGCGTTGCCGGGCCCTCGGCGCCAACGTCGCAGCCGACCGCCGCACGGGCGTGCAGTTCGTGCTGGGGGAGGGGTTGACCCTGCTGGAGGAGCAGCTCGGGCCCGATCCGGCGCAGGGGCCCCTGGCCGACCCGGGCGAGACCGAGCTGGCCATCGTGGCCGTAGCCGAGGAGGACAACCCGGCCGTCTACCAGATCACCCGGCCGCTGCAGGGGGACAGCTACCTGCTGTACGTGTTCGTCAAGGGCGAGGCGTCCGATCCCCTGCTGCGCACCTATCGTGAGTCCTTCGATCCGCGCGGCGCGGGCGCGCGCTACGAGCGGCTGCTGGTCTCGCGGGAGGGGGAGACCGCGGACTTCCTGCTCACCCAGCGCCTGACCGGAGACGGCGGCATCGGCGGCGAGGCCGAGCTGGGCGCGGCGGAGATCGAGCGCGCCGTCCTCACCCACGATGGCGAGGGAGCTGACGGTCAGCTCCCGCCCGGAGGGGACGAGTTCGCCGCGGGTGTGGCCGCGCTGCGGCGTCACGGTCCTGCCGAGTCCGTGCAGCACTTCAAGCGCGCGGTCGAGGTCAACCCGTACCACCGGGAGGCCTACCTCGCGCTGTCCACCCTGCTGGACTCGCTCGGGGAGGTCGAGGAGGCCGAGATGTACGCTGCCCTCGCCATGGCGTATCTGCCTGACGACGGCCTCGTGCACTTCAACCGTGGTCTCAACCTGCTGCGGCAGGGGCGTCGTGCCGAGGCCCTGGATGCATTCGAGCAGGCGGCTTCCCTCGACCCCAGCCTGTACCAGCCCCGCTACTTCGCCGGCCTGATCCACACGCTGGAGGGGCGGCTGGCTCCGGCGCGCGAGGAGTTCGAGGCCGCGCTGCAACACGCGGGCGGCGAGCGACCCCGCGTGGAGGTGGCCGTGCGCTGGGTGCGGCATCGTCAGCGCGTGCGCTGGTGGGCGATCGGCGGTTCGAGCGTGATGGCCGCCGGGGCGGTCGCCGCCGTGGTCTGGTCTCCCTGGCTGGCGATCCCGTTCGTGCTGGCGTCCGCCGGGATACTGGTCGGGTGGAACGTGCAGGCCCGCCTGGCCCGCCGCTGGTTCGCGCGCTATTCCCTGTCCCCGCCCCGCGACGAGGGCTGACTCACTGCTCCTCGCCAAGGGGATCCGCGAGGAATCCCTCCATGTACAGGCCCAGGGTCTCGGGCACGGTCAGCGGACAGGGATCGCCCTCGACCATCGCAGACCAGCGATCCCCGACACGGTGGAGGGTGAAGCGCACCGTGGGTTGCCCCTCGGTCTCGATCGCGAAGTGGCCCACGGGCGCATCCAGCTCGGTGTCCTGGGGCTCGAGCCCGGTACCCTCGAGTTGGTCGATCTGGGCGAGCACCCCCCGGACGTGGGACGCCTCGACCTCCCGGGGCTCGTCGTCTCCCTGGATCAGGGTCCAGCGGTCCTCCGCGTCGCTGGAGAACTCGAACCGCTGCTCGCCGTACTCCACCGAGAGGTGGGACACCTGCCAGGGGTTGATGTCCGCCACCTCCAGGGTCCACCAGTCCTCGGCTGCCAGGTCGAGCGGCGCGGCGATGCCCGCCGAGATCTCCGCGGCCTCGTCGCTGCCCGCCACCTGCACCAGCACCGCCGACTGCCGGTAGGCACCGAACAGCACCCGGACCACCTCGCCGTCCTCCAGCTCGACCTCCACGTGTCGGCTGCCCTCGGCCAGACCCAGCGCCGGGTCGTCCGCGTCCACGAACCGCATCACCCGGCTCGTGGTCAGGTCCGCGAGCAGATCCTCGACCTCCATCCGGCGTGCCCGGCGGCGCGGCTCACCCGCGACCCACCACACGCCCCCGTCCCGGACCAAGTCGACGCTCCGGTCGGTGTCGAACAGCGAGGCCCGCACGGCGGCGCCGGGGCTGAAGCGCACCAGCCGCTTGTCCCGCAGGTCGTCCACCGTCTTGTCCAGGGAACGGAACGCGTGATCTGCCACGATGAGGATCCCCGGCTCCCCCCGCACCTGCGCGTAGCGGCCATCCCTGGAGCTGGTCTCGCCGCCGAACACCATCACCGCCGGGCCGTCCAGACCGTCCGCGTCCACGGTCACGGTCAGCACGGGATCGTCGAGCCCGTACTGGCTCGGATCGTCGCTCACCTGCTCGATCGCGCGGCGCTCGGTCAGCGTGGCCGCGGCTCGGATCAGGGCCTGGGCACCCGCGGGATCCGCCGGACCCTCGTAGGGTTCGGTGAGGAACCACTCGCTGTCCGGCGGCGTGCCACGGAGCACCAGCTCGACCGGGCCCCGCTCCCCCTCGAGACGCACCCGTCGTACCGAGTCGGCGTCCGCGGGTAGGATCTGGGCCTCGAGCGTCTCCCGCTCCTCCCGCTCCTCCTCCCGCCCGACCTCGACCACGAGCACGTACGCCAGCAGGCCGGCGAAGACGATTGCGAGCGCGACCAGGGATCGCTTCTGCATGGGACCTCCCGCAGCCTTTCTTGCGATCGGAACCGGCGTGCTGTCAAGCCTTGACAGGCAGGGTCGGATGGCTATCTTGCCCTCGGCTCCAGGAGGGAAGGTATCCCCATGTCTGACGGATCCGATGCGAGACGGATCGAGGTGACCGACGGGGACGCGCCCGTCGAGGAGGCCGAGGCGTCGCCCGGGGACGACGAGGCATCCGGCGAGGAGACCTCGGCCGGCGACGGGGACGACAGCAGCGACGGGCCCACCTCGGTCTACGACGAGATGATGGAGACCATCCGCTTCCTGCGCGAGCAGCTCGCCGAGCGGGAATGCAGGCTTCACGGGTACATCGACGCCCACAAGCGGGCGGTAGAGGAGATGTCCGCGGCCCGCCAGCGCATGGAGCGTGACCGGGAGGACGAGCTCGACCGCCATCGGGCGGACCTGGCCCGAGAGCTGCTCGATGTGGCCGACGACCTCGACCGCACCGTGGCCCACGCGTCCACCACCGACAACGTGCAGGCGTTGCGCGAGGGCGTGGCCCTGGTGCACGAGCGCATGCGATCCAAGCTCGCCGCGTTCGGCGTGGAGCCGATGGTGTCCGTGGGCCAGCCGTTCGATCCCAACCTGCACGAGGCCGTGGGCATGGTCCCGGTCGTCGAGCCCACCCAGGACCAGGTCGTGCTTGCCGAGGAGCAGCGGGGCTACCTGCAGCACGGCCGGCTGTTGCGCGCCGCGCGCGTGGTCGTCGGCACCCACACCGGCCGCTGATCCGTCCCTCATGGCCGACGCCCTCGGAGACCTCTACCCGGCGGTCGATCCGCCGCTCAACCTCGTGCTCGTGGAGCCCCTGATCCCCCAGAACTCGGGCAACATCGGCCGGCTGTGCGTGGGTACGGCCACGGTGCTGCACTTCATCGAACCGCTGGGGTTCGACCTCTCGGCCAAGGCGGTCCGCAGGGCGGGCCTCGACTACTGGAAGCAGCTGGACCACCGGGTGCACGCCTCCTGGGAGGCCTACGTACGCGACCTCCCGCCCGACGCGCGGCTCGTGGGCACGTCACGCAAGGCGACCCGGCTGTACACCGAGCACCGCTACCGTCCCGGTGACCACCTGCTGTTCGGCAAGGAGACCACGGGCCTGTCCCTGGAGGTGCTGGAATTCCTCGGTTCGGAGGTTGTTTCAGTCCCCCGAATGGGCCCGGTTCGGTCTCACAACCTCGGCAACACCGCGTCCATCGTGCTATACGAAGCGCTACGACAGATCACGGGAGGCTTCGCCTCCCGCGGAGGAGAGGTGGGATGAGCGATCCCCGGCCCGAGCGGCTGATGTCCGGCATCCAGCCCACCGGGCAGGTCCACATCGGCAACTACGAGGGGGCGATCCGCAACTGGGTCGAGCTTCAGCACACCTACGAGCGGGCCTTCTACTGCGTGGTCGACTACCACGCCGCCACCATCGAGTACCAGCCGGCCCAGATGAGGGAGCGGGTGCTGGACGTGACCCGCTGGCTGCTGGCGTCCGGCATCGAGCCCTCCGACCAGGTGGTGCTGTTCGTGCAGAGCGACGTGCCGCGCCATGCGGAGCTGGGGTGGCTGCTCAACACGGTCACGCCGATGGGCGAGCTGGGCAGGATGACCCAGTTCAAGGAGAAGAGCCGGGCCAACGAGGCCAACATCAACGTGGGGCTGTTCGCGTACCCCGTGCTGCAGGCTGCCGACATCCTGATCTACCGCGCCTCGGCCGTGCCGGTGGGGGAGGACCAGTCCCAGCACCTGGAGCTGTCGCGCTACATCGCCCGCCGCTGGAACAAGCGCTACGGCAGTGGGAGGTTCTTCTTCCCGCAGCCCGAGGCCCACCACACCCCGGCCAAGCGCATCGTCGGGCTGGATGGCGCGGCCAAGATGAGCAAGTCCAAGGGCAACACCATCGACATGGACGACTCGCCCGAGCAGATCTGGGACAAGCTGCGGCCCGCCAAGACCGACGAGCGACGTCAGCGGCTCACGGACCCCGGCGAGCCCGACGACTGCCCGATGTACGCCCTGCACCGGCTGTACACGCCCACCGACGAACGACACGAGCTGGCCGAGGGCTGCCGCACGGCCGGCATCGGCTGCTTTGCCTGCAAGAAGGTCCTGGCCGGCCACCTGTCGGCCCACCTCGCTCCCATCCAGGAGCGCTACCACGCACTGGACCACGACCAAGTCGCGGACGTGCTCACCACCGGCGGTGCCCGCGCGAGAGCCGCGGCGGACGAGACCCTGGGGCTCGTGCGCGAGGCCATGGGACTGGACGGCTGGCGCAGCGCCCGCCGACCCGAGGAGACAAGTCGATGAAGCGTGCACTGATCACAGGCCTGACCGGACAGGATGGCGCCTATCTCGCTGAGCTGTTGCTGGACCAGGGGTGGGAGGTCCACGGCCTGGTCCGTCGCCTGTCCACCCCCAACGAGTGGCGTATCCAGCACCTGATGGGGCGTATCCGGATCCACAGCGGTGACATGCTCGATCAGGGCTGCCTGATCCGGCTGCTCAACGAGGTCAAGCCCCAGGAGGTGTACAACCTCGCGGCGATGTCCTACGTGGCCGCCAGCTGGGACCAGCCGATCCTCACCGGCGAGGTGACCGCGCTCGGCGTGGCCCGGCTGCTCGAGGCGGTCCGCCAGGTGGATCCGAGCATCCGCTACTACCAGGCCAGCTCGTCGGAGATGTTCGGCAAGGTGCAGGCCGAGGACCAGGACGAGAACACCCCCTTCCACCCGCGCAGCCCGTACGCGGTGGCCAAGGTCTACGGCCACCACATGACGGTCAACTACCGCGAGAGCTACGGCATGCACGCGGTCTCGGGGATCCTCTTCAACCACGAGAGCCCGTTGCGGGGTGAGGAGTTCGTCACCCGCAAGATCACCATGGCGGTGGCCAACATCGTGGAAAAGAAGCAGGACCGGCTCCTGCTGGGCAACATGGACGCCATGCGCGACTGGGGCTTTGCCGGCGACTACGTCAAGGCGATGATCGCGATGGTGCGCCAGGACGAGCCCGACGACTACGTGGTCGCCACGGGCGAGAGCTGGTCCGTGCGGGACTTCTGTCGGATGGCGTTCGAGCACGTGGGCCTGGACTACAACGACTACGTGGGCATCGATCCACGGTTCATGCGACCCGCGGACGTGGAGCTGCTGCGTGGCAACCCGGCCAAGGCCCGCGAGAAGCTCGGCTGGAAGCCCGAGGTGGACTTCGAGACGCTGGTCGCGATGATGGTCGACGCCGACCTGGAGCGGGTGCGAGGCTGATTCATCGATGACCGATCTGGTGATCGGTGCCGGGGGCTTCGTCGGCCCCCACCTGGTGCGCCTGCTGCGTGCGCGGGGCCGAACGGTCGTCGGGGTGGACCTGCACCCCGGCCCCTGGGTCGACGACACCTGTGACATCTGCGACCGCGTGTCCGTGGACCGGCTGCTCACTCGCCACCGGCCGCGACGCCTGTTCCACCTCGCGGCCCAGTCCAGCCCCCGTGAGGCGTGGGACTGTCCGGAGATCACCTTCCTGGTCAATTGCGAGGGTGCACTGCACGTGCTGCTGGCCTGTCGAGCCAAGGCCCCTGGCTGCCGCGTGCTGTTCGTCAGCACGTCCACGGTCTATGGCGACGTGCCGCCCGAGGCGATCCCGCTCGTCGAGGATCGTCAGCTGTACCCGCCAGGGCCCTACGAGGCGAGCAAGGCGCTGACCGAGCACCTGTGCGATCTCGTCAGCGAGGACGAGCTGATCGAGACCATCGTGGTGCGCGCGTTCAACCACGCCGGGCCCGGCCAGGGCACGCGCTTCGTGGTGCCATCGTTTGCCCGACAGGTGGCGGAGGTGGCGCTGGAGCGGGCCGAGCCGGTGATCCGCACGGGCAACCTCGAGCCGCACCGGGACTTCACCGACGTGCGTGACGTGGTGCGGGTGTACGCCGAGCTGATGGACCGGGGCGACAGCGGCGGGATCTACAACGTCTGTTCCGGCAGCGTGCGCAGCGTGCGCTCGATCCTGGAGGACCTGATCCGGCTGGCCGGGATCGAGGTCGAGATCCGACCCCATGACGACCTCGTCCGGACCCACGACCTCAGCGTGCTCACCGGGGACGTCACGCGGCTGCGTCGAACGCTGGGGTGGGTGCCGGAGCCGATGGGGGACGCCACGCTGCGCGACGTGCTCGAGGGGACGATGGCGGAGCTGCTGCGCTAGGAGAGGGGGGATCTCGGGTACGGGCTGCGGGGTGGGCGGATCTCGGGTGCAGGCTGCGGGGTGGCGTTCTTGTGGGGCCGTGGATATCACCGCCGCGAAGCGTTCCCCGTCGACGGGTGCATGGGCGGTCTCTTCGGTGGGGCTTTGTCTGCTGATGGCACGGGGGGAATGGGCGGAGGGGCTTCGGATCGTCTTCTCCCAGATATCCCGGCTCGGACGGAGAAACCCCGGAGACCGCCACCGGCGCGCCCATCGAACGCGCCCTTCGGGGTAACCCGTCGCCGGGAAGCACTTCGCAATCCCGATTGTGGCTCCAGTTATCGAAGTCACGAAATCGCCGGCTACATGGCCAACCGATATCTCAACCGTGGTTTCGTCTGGCGACGGGCTGCCCCGCAGGGCGCGGACGCTGGTCCGAGGAGATCCAATCACACACTGCAACAGAAGCCGACGGGATATCCGGGACGAGACAACTTCGCAGCCTCCCTCGAATCCGCTGCGCACCCACCCAACTCCACACCGCTCCGCCAGGACGCCAATGAGCCCGTCGACAGACGAAATCACGGGCGCAGGTGCTCATCGCCGCGCGATATCAACAACCGGAGCCACGTTCCTGAGTTCCCCGCTCTTTCCTGATTCCCGGGCGCGGCGTTTTCTCCCCCGGGTAGCATCCCCTTGCCACGAGCGCCCCTCCCATGGCCTCATGGAGTCGGAGGTGAAGGATGCACTGGCGTGTGGTGTCGGGCGTCGCGGTCCTGATCTGTCTGCTCGGCTGTCCCGACGCCGAGCGCTTCGGCCTGTCTCCCAACGACGACGACGACGATGTCTCGACCGACGACGACGATTCGGCCGCGGACGATCCCATGGTCGGGGACTGGGACGCCTACCGGGTGCTCATCGACTTCGAGGCCGAGGGCGCCGCGGACGGGGGCACGGCCACGGCCGCGGTCCAGGTCTGGTACACGATGGGCGACCAGGAGGTCTGCCTGCGTACGCTCGTGTTCGAGTCCACGTACACCTACGGCGGCGATCAGTCGGACCACTACTACGGGTGGGTCGACGAGAGCATCGAGTTCGAGTCCGGGTCGACCCTGTCCCACGACTGTCCAGTGGAGTGGGAGGTCGACTACGACGCCCTGATCGAGCAGTGGCGCTGGGTGATCCACCCGGTGACGTTCGTCAGCTGCGACCAGGTGATCGCCACGCCGGAGCTGGCCGATATCTACATCGGCCCGGACCAGGTGTGGGCCGGCGAGTGGGACGGGGACTGGACCTTCGAGACCTACTGCAGCCACGTGGGCCCGGCCGCCTCGTACTTCCACAACGCAGGTGAGACCGAGGGCGTGTGGCTGGTCCCGGCCCGGCCCCAGGACGTCGCGTTGATGGGCAAGGACTTCGAGACCTTCGCCCCGGCCGATCCGTCATACGTCGACGAGTGGCTGGTGTTCGGGTTCGTGGCCGCCACCGAGGAGAACACCGGGGAGCCCGAGGTGGAGGGGTTGGAGGGCACCTACACGGTGATCCCGGCCGCACCGTGGGTGTTCCATCGGGAGGATGTCGAGTGAGGTGATGCCGGGGAGCAGGGGAGGGGAACTACTCCCCGTAGACGCGAAGGCTCGAGATATCGGTCAGTTGCGGCGGGTGTGCCCGGGATGTGTGCCCGATGCCTGGGTGGCGGCCTCGGGCCAGGGGCCCTGGATCACGTCACCTGCCACGGGCAGGTGACCCAGCTGCGCCTGGGCCACGGCCCGGCGGCGGTCGTCGTCCGTGACGTTGCGGTAGAAGCGCAGCATCACCTCCACGCTGTGGCCGGTCAGGCTCGCGGCCGTGGCCACGTCCACGCCGCTTCGCGCCATCCGGTCGACGACCATCCTGCGCAGGCCATGGGGTGTGAACCGGTTGATCCCGGCCGCCTTGCACGCCCGGGCGAGGTGGTGGCGGATGCACTTGGGACCGCGGATCCCCGGCGGAAGTGACAGCAGCGGCTGGTCGGTCCGGTCCAGGCGATCGGCGAACAGCGCGACCATGTCGCGTGGCAGCGGGAAATCTCGCCGACCGGTCTTGCCCTCGAAGGTCAGCAGTCCGGTGCGGGGATCGAGGTCGCTGCGTCGGCGGCCGCAGACCTCGGAGACCCGCGCTCCGGTCACGGACAGCAGGCGCACCGCCAGGCGCACGTCGCCCTGCAGGTGCTGCAGCACGGCCGCCAGCTCGGTCGGATCCGGCGTGCGGTGGTTGAGCACGAATCCGTCGACCTTGACCTGCACGCAGGCCAGATCGCGGGAGGGTGCGAGGCCGCACTCGCTTCCCCAGCGCCAGGCCATGCGGAAGATCTTCAGCTCCTGGACCACGAGGCGGGGCGCCGCGCCCTCACGGAGGCGGTCGTCCCGG
>CAZXHG010000262.1:0-14043 GCA_964639985.1 uncultured Rickettsiales bacterium | reverse complement strand
CGACGACACCCAGGGGGATGACGACGACGACACGCAGGGGGATGACGACGACGACACCCAGGGGGATGACGACGACGACACCCAGGGGGATGACGACGACGACGACACCCAGGGGGATGATGACGACGACACCGCGGCGGCCGTGGACGCGGATGGCGACGGCTGGGACGAGACCGTGGACTGCGACGACGGCGACCCTGCGCTCAACCTCGACGACGCGGACAGCGACGGGGCCAGCACCTGCGACGGCGACTGCGACGATGCCGAGGCGCTGCTCAACCTGCTGGATCTCGACGGCGACGGCTACGATACGTGCTCGGGAGACTGCGACGACGCCGACGCCACGGCCACGCCCGCGGACGCGGATGGCGACGGCGACAGCGCGTGCGACGGCGACTGCGACGACACCGACCCCGCGCTCAACGCCGCAGACGCGGACTGGGATGGGTACAGCACCTGCGAAGGGGACTGCGACGACGGCGACGCGGACGTGCACCCCGGCGGCAGCGAGGTGTGCGACGGCCTGGACAACGACTGCGACGGGACCGTGCCCGTCGACGAGGTGGACTCGGACGGCGACGGGTACTACGCCTGCGGCGTCGACTGCGACGACGGCGAACCCACGGTCAACCCGGGCCAGGCCGAGGTCTGTGGCGACGGCCTGGACAACGACTGCGATGGCACGGACAACGGCTGTGCCCTGACCGGGACCTACAGCCTCACCGGAGCGGACGTCTACATCGTGGGCGCGGCCAACTACGACGGCTCCGGCTTCGCCGTGTCCACGGCCGGCGACCTCGACGGCGACGGCCACGACGACCTCGTGATCGGCGCCCACCTCGCGGACATCGGCGTCAACCAGAGCCAGGGCTCGGCGTACATCCTGTACGGACCGATGAGCGGCGGCATCGACCTGGTCACGGCCACGGCCCGACTGGCCGGTGAGAGCCCCGGGGATCAGGCCGGCTACGCGGTCAGCGGCGGCGGGGACATGAACGGGGACGGGTACGACGACGTGCTCGTCAGCGCCATCGCCCGGGCGGACGGGGGGACGGATTCGGGTGCGGCGTACGTGGTCTACGGGCCCATCTGGGCGGACATGAACCTCTACTCCGCGGACGCCAAGTTCACGGGCGAGGCCGAGGGCGACCAGGCCGGTACCCAGGTGGACTGCCGCGGCGACGTGGACGGCGACGGCAACGACGACATCCTGATCGGGGCCGCGGGCGAGGACAGTGGCGGTGAGGACGCGGGCGCGGCCTACCTGCTGTACGGCTCACAGTGGGGGGAGGTGTCCCTGTCGAGCGCGGACGTGAAGCTGACCGGGGCCGCGGCCGGCGACTTCTCCGGCGTGGCCGTGGCGTTCGCGGGCGACACGGACGGGGACGGCTACGACGACCTGCTGATCGGCGCGGCCGCCACGGACGCGGGCGGCACGGACACGGGCACCGCCTACCTGGTGACCATGCCCGCCCTGGGGACCTCGCCGCTGTACAACGCCACGGCGGTCCTCAACGGCGAGAACCCGTACGACATGGCCGGTGCGTCCGTGGCCGCTGCCGGCGACGTGGACGGCGACGGGTACGACGACGTGCTCGTGGGCGCCTACGGCCTGGCCGACGGCGGCTCGCTGGCCGGGGCCGCCTACCTGGTGCTGGGGCCGATGGCGGGCTCCATGGATCTGGCCACGGCCGACGCCCGCCTGATCGGCGAGGCGGCCGAGGACTTCGCGGGCAGCGCGGTGGCGGGCCCCGGTGACGTCAACAACGACGGGTACGACGACCTGCTGATCGGCGCGCCAGGCGATGACATGGCGGCCGGCGACGCGGGCGCGATGTACCTGGTGTACGGGCCGGTCAGCGGCACCATCGGCCTGGCCGCCGCGGACGCCAAGTTCACCGGCTGGGACGCGTTCGACTACACCGGCCAGGCCGTGGCCGCGGCAGGTGACGTGGACGGCGACGGCCTGCCGGACCTGCTGGTGGGCGCGCCGGGCTGCGACGCGGGGGGCATCGAGTCGGGATCGACCTATCTGGTCGAGGGCGGCGGTCTCTGATTCAGGGGTGCACGAGCCGGGTGTTCACCGCCACCACCCGCTCGGCCATGGTACGCAGCAGGGTGGTCGCCAGCTGAGGCCGTGTGGCCACCAGCCGCTCGAAGTCGTCCCGCGAGATCCGCTGCACCGTGCATTCACGCACCGCCGCGACCGTGGCCGTGCGATGCTGGTCGGTGAAGAAGCCCATCTCGCCGAACACCTCGCCCTCGAGGATCCGGCCCACCTCCACGCCCTCGACCTCCACCGTGGCCTCGCCCGAGATCAGCACGTAGATCTCGTCCGCGGGCTGGCCCTCGCACAGGATGAACGCACCGGGCTCCACCCGCTGCAGGGCGGTCGACGGCTCCACGTGCTCGGTTGCGTAGACCGCACACAGGCCCTGCAGGATGCGGATCTCCAGCTCGCGGTGTGCGTGCCACGCGGCAGCCAGGTCCGGGCGTCGGCCGAGCTCGGCGAGCAGGTCGGCGCGATCCCACACCAGCAGGCGCGCGCTGAAGTCGCTGTCCAGGGACACGTTGGCCGGCGCGGCCACCGGCACGGCGAACAGGTCCCCCACGTTGACCAGCCGGATCATCTTGCCGCCCTGCTGCAGCTTGAGCGCGCCGTCCCGGACGTACAGTACGGTCCCGGGGAAGCAGCGGCAGGCGTCCGCGCCGAGCTCCAGCGTCTCTGCGTCGGCGAGGTCGCCGAGGCCGTCGCGCAGCAGGGTCGCCTGCTCGCGCGCCTGTTCGACGAGGCGCTCGAGCGCCTCGGGGGTCGCCGTGAAGGACAGCATCGATGTTCTCCCGCCCGTGCCCGATCATCCTAGAGCAGTGGCCACGGCGGCGCCATTGCCCGCGGCCGGATGCCATCTTCAGGCGCTCCATTTTGGAGCAGTCCAGGCTATGATGGGCGACCGGAGTGGGGTCATGGAGATCGGAACCGAGCTGCTGGACGTCTTTCGTTCACCCACCTACCAGCCGCCGGCCCTGCCGGAGGTCGCGTCCCAGATCCTGGCGCTGTCCCAGGACGAGAACGCACGCCTCGAGCGATTCGTGGGGCTGCTGGAACGCGACACCATGATCGCAGGCCGCGTGCTCCGGGTCGCCAACTCGCCCTTCTACACGCCCGCATCGCGAAACGAGATCACCTCGCTCAAGGAGGCCATCGTCCGGCTGGGGCTGTTCAACCTGCGCAACGTGGTGCTCGAGATCTGGATGCGTCTGCGCGTGTTCCAGGCGCGGGAGTACCTGGAACCGATGACCCGGTTGAGCCGGCACAGCAGCGTGACCGCCCACGCCTGCGACATCGTGGCCAGGCAGGCCCGCTGGCCCAACGAGTCCGCGTTCCTCGCCGGGCTGCTGCACGACGTGGGCATCGCCGGCAGCCTGTCGGTGCTGAGCGACGGACGGGTCGTGCAGCCGGTTCCTCGGCTGGACGAGGTGCGGTTCGACCTCGATCTGCTGCACGAGGAGCTGTCCGGCACCATGATCGAGCACTGGGGGCTGTCCGGGTCGATCCGCGTGGCGGCGATGTACCACCACCGGTTGCTCGTGGACGGGCGCCCGGATCCGCTGGCGGCGGTGGTCGCCGTGGCCGAGGACCTGGCCAACGAGCTGGGCTGGTCGGTGGACGAGCGCGAGCAGGTGGAGCTGGACCGACCCGTGCTGGACGACACGGTCCCTGGTGTGGTGGGGCACGCGTGGGACGTGCTCGGACTGAGCGGTCGCGACGAGGTGGTGATCCGGGAGAAGGTCGAGCAGGCCATCGACCGCATCGATTGGCTGTAGTGCAGCGCGCGGGGGCGGACGAGGCCCGGGCGCGTGTTGCCGATCAGGCTGGCTCGGTGTCGTCGCGCTCGCCGGTCCACTCGACCGTGGCGCTGCTGGTGGCCTCCGGTTCGGCCGGGTCGGTGATCGACGTATGCGTGGGCGAGACCTGGGTGCTGGTGGAGATCTCCCCCAGCGGCGGCTGCAACGGCCTGCGGTACGGATCGGTCTGCTCCTCGGGCACGGTGGCCAGCGAGTCGAACCACCAGCGCCAGCCCCCGCCCGCCGGTGCCTCGGCCAGGATACGTTCCCGCGCGGTCTGCAGGGCCCCGTCGTCGCCGGCGGCAAAGGCGACCAGCGCCGCGGTCATGTCGGCGCAACCAAAGGGGTCGCCCAGACCCTGGTGCAGGTGCCGCAGGTCCTCGGCCAGCTCCGCGGCGTTGGTGTAGCGCCGGTCCCGGTCGGGGTCCAGACAGCGCTCCAGGATCGCGCCGGAGCCCGGGATCCGTTCCTCGGCGCGGACCAGTCGGCCGCGGAAGCTGCCGCTGATGATCTCCCAGATCAGGGCCTCCACCGTGGGCCCACCCAGCAGCGCCTCGCCGGTGAGCGCCTGGTACAGGATCCCGCCCACGGCGAACAGGTCGGAGCGCTGGTCGATGTCCCCGGGGGTCTGAAGCTGTTCGGGTGACATGAACCGTGGCGTGCCCTTGACCACGCCCGTGGCCTGGGTTCGGTAGGTGGCGTCGTCGCTGCGAGCGATGCCGAAGTCCATGATCTTGGCCTGGCCGGCGCGCGACACGATGATGTTGGCCGGCTTGAGGTCCCGGTGCACCAGGTTCAGCGGGCTGCCGTCCGCCGCGGTCTGGGTGTGGGCATAGGCCAGTCCGGCGCACACCTGCAGGACCGCGTCCAGGCACACGCCCACGGGCAGGTGCACGTCGCGGATCGCGGCACCCTCGAGCAAGGCGTCCAGGGTCCAGCCGTCCACGAACTCCATGGTGATGTAGTACTGGTCCCCGACCGCGGCGAACTCGTAGATGTCGACCACGTTGGGGTGCTTGAGCTGCCCGCCCAGCCGCGCCTCGTTGATCATCGCCTTGACCAGCCGCTCGTCGTCCCGCGTGAGGTCGGTCTTGATCCGCTTGATCGCCAGCTCCTTGCGGAACCCCATCGGGCCCTCGCGCACGGCCCGGTACACGCGCGCCATGCCCCCCTCGCCCAGGATCGACACCAGGATGTAGCTGCCGAAGCGGATCGGCAGGTGCCGCGCCTCGGCCAGCAGGTTCTCGACCTCCACCAGCTGGCGCGACCGCTGGTCGACCAGCTCCTCGAGCTCCTCCTGGCGCTGGTGCAGGTAGCGTACGCGCCAGCGGTAGACAGCGACGAAGCCGCCGATCGCGGCGATGACGAGCAACGCGAAGAACCACGGCGTCTGGTGGAACCAGGGCCGCTTGTGCAGGGCCAGGGCGGCGCCATGTTCGTTCCACACGCCGTCCTCGTTGCACGCGATCACGCGGAACGTGTAGTGACCGGGTGGCAGGCTGGTGTAGTGCGCCGTTCGCTCGGCGCCAGCCTCGATCCAGTCGTCGTCCAGGCCCTCGAGCTTGTGACGGAACAGCACCCGGTGCGGAGCGACGAAGCTCAGGGCCGTGTACTGGATGTCCAGGTGACGCGTGCCTGCGGTGAGCTGCAGCGGGCCGTCGAACGCCACGGGCTGGCCCTCCACGCGCACGGTCTCGATGTGCACTGGCGGTGGAACCTCGTTGCGGGATTCGTCCGCCGGATCGACGGTGGCCACGCCCGCGACCGTGGGGAACCACATCGTGCCGTCCGTGGTGCGGATGCCGGCGGGGTGGGAGCCGCCGTTGCACTCCTGCGAGGGCATGCCGTCGTCGATCCCGAACACCGTGGGGACGACCGCGTCGCGCTGCCCGGTCGCGACCTCCTCGAGTTCGACGACGGACACGCGCGTGACGCCGCGGTTGCTGGTCAGCCACAGGTGGCCCCGGTCGTCATCGAGGATCTGGTAGATCAGGTCGTCGTGCAGGCCGTCGTCGACGGTGAACACGTGCACGTCCGCACCGCGATGCCGCACCAGGCCACCGCGCGTGCCGAACCACAGGGTGCCATCGTCGTGCTCGTGGATGCAGAACACGCGCATCGCCCGGTCGGTCGCGGCGGGGCCGAGGAGCAGCTCGGTGACCCGATCACCGTCCAGCGAGAAGATCCCCTTGCCGTAGGTCCCGACCCAGAGGATCCCGTCCCGGTCCACGTGCAGTGCCCGGATCTGTAGCTGCGTCACCCGGTGGGAGGTGCCCGGGGTAGAGAAGCGCCCGTCCAGGTAGCGGTAGAGGCCATCGCGCGCGCCGAGCCAGATCGTGCCGTCGGGGGTCTCCGTGATGTCGAACACCGGCGCGGCGGTCAGCCTCTCCTCCGGACCGGACGACCTCCACACGCCGTCGCAGCGGCGCCACAGCAGGTCTCCGTAGGTGGAAGCCCACACGCAGCCGTCTGCCGCGACGTGCAGGGCCGCGAAGGGCGGCTGGTCCGTCAACTCCGGCATGGGTACGGCCATCGCGCGACCGTCGCGCACCAGGTTCAGGCCCTCGTCCGTGCTCATCCACACGCCGTCGGCCCCCTCGACCATGGCCCACACCGCGTTCGTGGTCAGCCCGTCGCGGACCGTGAGGCTGCTGAAGCGCGCGTCGTGCATCCGCACCAGCCCGCCGCCGCTGAGGCCGAGCCACAGGCTGCCCTCGTGGTCCTCGAGCACGTCGACGACCGTGTCGTTGGGCAGGCCGTCCTCCGTGCCCAGGCAGGAGACCCCCCCCTGGTTGAGCCGGCAGAGGCCGCCGTCGAAGGTGCCGATCCAGAGGTTGGCGTCCGAGTCCGGTGTGGCCGAGACCACCGCCTGCGACGTGAGGCCTCGCTCGCGGCCGAAACGTTCCACCACCCTGTCCTGCCAGCGAAACAGGCCCCGGCGCTCCGTGCAGATCCACAGGGCTCCGTCGGCCGTGACGGTGAGATCGTTGATCGTGTCCCCGGCGAGCCCCTCGGGCGATGGGACCTTCTCGGCCGAGCCGTCGCGGTATACCAGCAACGCACCCGCGCTCGTCCCGATCCAGAGCGAGCCATCGTGCGCCTCGGCGATGGCGGTCAGCTGGTGGCCGTCGAGCACGTGGCTCAGGTCCTCCGCGCTCACGCGAGTGCCGTCCCAGGTGGCCACGTGTTTCGGCGTGGCGATCCACACGATCCCGTCCCGCGCCTCCCCCAGGTCGTTGACCCAATGGGTCGGCAGGCCGTCGTCCTCGCCGAGGTGCGTGAACTCGCCATCGCCGTACCGGAGCATGCCGGAGCCGAACGTGGCGATCAGCAGGCCTCCGTCCGGGGTCCGCGCGATGTCGGTCACGTAGTTCTCGGTGAACGCCTCGGTGTTTCGGCTGTCGAACACCTCGAAGCGAACGCCGTCGAAGCGGACCAGCCCCTCCTCGGTCCCGAGCCAGAGGTATCCGTCCTCGGTCTGGAGCAGGACCGTCACCGAGACCTGGGGCAATCCCTCGGCAGCGCCCCAGCTCTTGATCGGATACGAGGACAGCCGCCGGTTCGGTTCGAGCGCGCTGCCGGGTCCCGCGATCGCCAGCAGCGCGGTCAACGACGCGGTGATGCCCACGACCCTGACCAGCGATGTGCGTGCGAAGAGCAAGGCCCGTCCTCCCGACAGGGGTCCATGGTACTGCTAAGCTCGAACCACGGCGACCTGCAGATGACCGGCGATCCATCCGAAACGAGCACGACCTCCACCGGCCGCCCCGGGCGGATCCTGCTGGTCGTCGGCATCGGCACGCTGCTGGGCACCCTGACCGGCTCGGCCGGCAACCTGGCCTTGCCCGACCTCGCCCTCGACCTGGGCCTGACCGTGGACCAGGTCGGCTGGACCGTGTCGGCCTTCCTGCTGACCTCCACGGTGTTCCTGCTGCTGGTGGGGCGCTTGGGCGACCTGGTCGGCCATCGGACCCTGTACCAGGCCGGGTTCGTGGTGATGGCGGTCACATCCCTGATCTGCGGGCTGACCGACTCGTTCGTCGTGCTGGTGGTGACCCGCGCCGTGCAGGGCGTCGGCGGCGCCATGGTGATGGCCGCCGGTCCGGCGCTGATCACCCTGGCCTTCCCGGGCTCCCAGCGGGGTCGCGCCCTGGGCTGGCTGGGCACGGCCGCCTACAGCGGCCTGACCGTGGGGCCGTTGGTAGGCGGCGCGGTGGTGGCCGCGCTGTCGTGGCGCTGGCTGTTCTTCCTGTACCTCCCCCTGGCCGCGATCGTGGTGGTGCTGGGCCGCTGGTTCCTGCCGGGCGATCGGCCCCGGTCCGACCGGCCCACCTTCGACTGGGCGGGCGCGGCCACCCTGGTCGGAGGCCTGCCCCTGTTGCTGGTGGCCCTGACCCAGGGCAACGCCTGGGGCTGGGGCTCGCCCATGGTGCTGAGCTGCGTGGCGGGCGGGTCGCTGCTGTTGATCGCGTTCGCCTGGATCGAGACCGGCTGCGCCGAGCCCATGCTCGACCTGCGGCTGTTCCGCTCCCGCGTCTTCACCGGAGCCGTGCTGAGCTCGGTGGGCAACTACGCGGCCCAGTTCGTGGTGGTGATCCTGCTGCCGTTCTACCTGATCGAGGGCCTGGAGCTGCCCCCGGCGCGGGCGGGCCTGCTGATCGCGGCTCAAGCCGTGCTGATGGCGCTCAGCACCTCGCCGTCGGGCCGCCTGTCCGATCGCATCGGCAGCCGTGTGCTGGCCACGACCGGGCTGGCGGTGCTGGCCGCCTCCCTGGTCGGCATGACCACCCTCGGGCCGTACTCCTCGCCGTGGCAGGTGGCGCTGTGGATGGCGCTCAGCGGCCTGGGCGCGGGCATCTTCATCTCGCCGAACTCCAGTGCGTTGATGGGGGCAGCGCCGCGAGCGCAGCAGGGGATCGCAGCGGCCGTGATGGCCGTGGCGCGCACCCTGGGCATGATCCTGGGCGTGGCCCTGGGCACGGCCATCTTCGCCGCGGGCGGCGGCCAGACCGGCGAGCCCTGGCAGGTGGACGACTACGCGGCGCTGCGGGGCGCGCTGTGGGCGGGCGCGGCGCTGTGCCTGCTCAGTGCGCTGGCCGCGGCCGTGCGGGGTCGGGAGGCCCGTTTCCGGGGCCGTCGGCGCACGCGGCAGTCGCGCCGGTTGACCTGGGCGCGGATCCGCGAGCGGCTGGTCGCGGTCGCGCTGGGGCTCCTGGTCACGCTGGTCCTGCTGGAGATCCTGCTGCGCCTGGGCTCGGCTGCGTACTGGCGGGGAGGCGCGACCGACTCCGAGGCCGCGGCCTGGTTCGAACGGTCTGCCGCGGCGTGCCCCGAGTGCGCGCTCGTGCTGTGCCTCGGCGACTCGTTCACCTACGGCATCGGGGCGTCGGGCGGAAACAGCTACCCCGACCAGCTGCAGCGGCTGCTCGACCAGGAGGCCGAGCGCCCCGCCCGGGTGCACAACGGCGGCATCGGTGGGGCCAACACCTCGACCATGCGCCACCGGCTGGACGAGTTCAGCGCGATCGCCGAGCCCGACGCCGTCGTGCTGCTGGTGGGGGACAACAACGGCATCAACCACACCGGCTACTCCACCTGGCAGCGCGGCACGGGGGTGCGCCAGCGCCTCGGCGGCGCGGTGCACCGGCTCCGGGTGGTGCGGTTCGCGCTGCTGGCCACGCGGATGGCGCGGCGCGACGGGACGGCCTGGTATCACACGTCCGGCGACGAGTTCGCCCTGCTGACCACGGCTGACGTGTACCGACGGTGGCGGGCGCGGCGAGGTGACCCGGTCGATCCGGACTCCCCGTTTGGGCGTGGTGCGGAGCTGCTCGCCGCAGGCCGGCACGCCGAGGCGCGCGAGCTGTTCGACGAGGCCGTTCAGCAGTCTCCCGCCGACAGCTCGGGCTACTGGGGCCTGGGCAACGCCCACCGGGCCGCGCAGCAGCTCGGGGACGCGGAGTGGTGGTACCACGAGGCCGTGAGGGTGGACCCCACGGACGCAGTGGCCTGGTTCGGCCTGGCCGAGCTGCGCCTGGACGCGCAGGTGCACGGGGATCCCGCGGCCGCCTTCTTCGCCGCTGGCGTGGAGGCGGATCCGTCCCTGGGCCGCAACCACTGCGGTCTGGCCTATGTGCAGTGGCAGCAGGGAGCCGCCGGCCAGGTGCGGGCGCTGTTCGAGGCGGGGGTGCGCGCCGACCCGGATGACGACTTCTGCTACCCACCGCTGGTGGACGTGGCCCGCGGCGGGGGGGACGAGGCGGACTGGGTCGTCGGCCTGCTGCGCGGCGAGGCCGGCACCAGCGAGGTGGCGCGTTCCTACCTGCGCATGTTGCAGACCGAGGCTCCGGAGTACGAGCTCACGGCGTGGATGCGCGACGACCTCGATACCATGGTCGCGCGGTGCCGGGAGCTCGGCGTGCCGATCCTGCTGCTGGACTACCCGCACGACACGGCCACCAACAGCGTGATCGAAGATGTGGCGCGTGACCACGGCGTGACCCTGGTGGTGCTGAGCGAGCACTTCGCCGGCCTGCTGCGGGCGGGCCGCACCCGCGACGAGCTGTTCGTGGCCGACGGCCACCCCAACGACGAGGGCTACGGGATCATGGCCAGGCTGGTCGCCGACCAGTTGTTGGCCGAGGGGATGCTGGAGGAACCATGACGAGATCCACCCCGGTGCTGGCAGCCCTGGTGCTGCTGCTGTGCGGCTGTCCCGCGTCCCTGTTCGACCCGGTGGACGACGACACGGCTGCCGCGGACGACGACGCGGCCGACGACGACAGCGAGTCGACCGGGCTGCAGTTCGAGTCGCTGGCATTCCCGGACACCGGCCCGATCCCGGTGGAGTACACCTGCGACGGCACCGACCACTCGCCGCCCCTGACCTGGACCGATCCGCCGGAGGACGTGCTGTCGTGGGTGGTGATCATGATCGACCCGGACGCCCACGACTTCGGCCACTGGGCCATCTTCGACATCCCGGGAGAGACGTATCGCCTGGACGAGGGCATCAGCCCGGGAGGGGCGCTCCCGGACGGCGCGCAGGAGCTGATGAACGACTTCATGGCTGTGGGCTACGGCGGCTGCTGCCCGCCGTCGGAGCACACGTACCTGTTCACGCTGTACGCGATCCCGACGGAGACGATCGGCGCGCACGATCTGGACTCGTTCGGCCAGCTGCAGGCGGATGCGGAGGCGGTGGCGCTGGAGTCGGCGTCGTTCACCGGGGTGTATGGGGGGTGAGGATGAGAGCGATGAAATCGTTTCTCGTGGTTCTGGCCATTGTGTTGGCCTCGGTCCCGGCGATGGCGTCCGCAGGACACCACCCGCTCGATCGCGGCATCTACCTCTATTCCTCGGGGCAAGCTGGCGACGCGGCGGTCATTGCAGCTGACCTGTTGAGGGAGGATCCGACGGACCTGGAGGTGCATGCCCTCTATCAGCAGGTCTGGTGGAGCATGGGCGAGCAGGCTGTGCTCCTGGCCCAGTATCGCTCCTGGGTCGAATCGGAACCCGACAACGAGATCGCGTCCGTGGCACTGGCCATGCTGCTGCGGCAGCTGCGTCATCGGGTCGATGAGCCCGCGGCCGAGATCCGGCAGCTGCTCGAGCCTCTACCCGAAGATCCCGAGCTGCGCTACTGGGCCCTGGACGTGATCGGGTCGCTCGACGCGAGCGAATCAGGTGAACCGGTCGGCGAAGACAACTTCCGGGCTCGGATCGAAGCGGCCAGTGCGTCCGAAAACGAACGCCTCCAGCGTCGGGCGATCCTCCTGAGATTGCGGGTCGAGCCGGTGGACACGGATCTGTCTTCCGAAGTCCGGCGGGCCGTCCGCCAGCAGCCTTGCCTCCTCGAGGGCCTCGGCTACGCGTTGTGGAGTGACCTCGTCGAGGGGCCCACCCTGCCCGCGCTTCGTACGTTCGCCGAGACGCGGGCCGAGGCCGCGGTACGAACCGATGATCCAATCCTCGTCCTCGGGGCCCACATGGTGTTCTGGGGCAAGGAGGACGAGGAGGGGGAAAAGCGGGCCGAGGCGAAGCTTCGTGAACTCGATCCAGCGTGGGACGATCTGCTTCCGCATCCGGTAACGCGGGCAATCTGGGATGCGTCCGGACGGTTCGATCTCGAGGTCGGGTTGGCGGAACTCGAGGCGTTGGACGCGGACACGGACGCCACCGGCACGATCCGTGTGCGCCTCGAGCAGGCTCGTGCTCGACAGTTGTGGAAACTCGATCGGGACGAAGAGGCCCACGCAGCCTGGCTGCGCTCCATGCATGCGGGTGCGGACGATCACCACTCCGCCATCCAGTTCGCCAGCAGCGCGATCACTCTTGACCAGGATCGCGAACTGGCCTTGTCGTGGCTCGACGACGCGCTGGAGCGGCTTAGGGTGCAGGACTTCCATCCCGAAGGGGACATGTCCGCCGTCGGACTGGGGGCCTGGCAGGAGTACCACAACCGGCAGATCGGCTTCGTGCACCACGCACGGGGCGACCTTCTCCGCGATCTGGGCCGTGACGAGGAGGTTGCGCCGGCCTTCCGTGCGGCCTGCCTGGCAGACGATCGGGCCGAGCATCACGAAGCCCTCGCGGGTCTATTCGCGGACCAGGGCCTCGATCAGGAGTCGTTCGAACACCGCGTACGCGCCGTGGCGCTCACGCTCGACCGGCGCCCGGACGCCTACGGCGAGGACGGGCTCCCCGAAGCGCTCCTCACCGCCTGGGAAGCCCGCCCCTACTGGCACCCCGGCGGCTTCGGAGGCTACATGGCCGACCGGGTGACCGCGCTGGCCGACGAGGAACCTCGATTCCCTACATGAAAGCCTCCCGAGAAGCTCCCGGAGGGAGCCGACCACCCGCTGATGGGCCAGACCTTCCCGGACCTGACCTTCCACCAGGGCAAGCTGCCGAGACGCCTCGAGAACCTCGATGGCGTGCTCCTTGTGCAGCTGTGGAACCCCGGGTGAAGCCCGTGCCGCGAGTCGTGGACTCGCCTCGAACAGATGCAGACCGACCACGAAGAGCTCCCGCTCAAGGTCGTGGCCCTGTGCATGGACAACAGCGACGAGCTCGACGAGTACTTCAAGGGCACCGAACCCCCGCCCTTCATCTTCGGCTTCGTGGGCTGGCACACCCGCGACCTGCTCCAGATCCAGGGCGTACCCCACTACTTCCTTCTCGACACCGACCACACCCTGCTGCTGCACTCGCGATCGCTGGGGGACGATGACGAGGAGGCGATCCGGGTGATCCTCGAAGGTGTCGACCGTTCAACTGAGCGTCAGTAGATCATTCCCACGCATTCCACCAGCAGCGGCCACTCCCCCCAAAGCTCGAACTCCTCGGTGTTCAAGTTGTCGGCCCTGAAGTCGAATGCCTCGTTCGGAAAGGCGTCGGCGCACGCCTCTGCCCACTCCGGGGGACAGTGGAGGTTGAAGGACAACCGGGCCTGGTAGTGGTGGTCGAACCGGTACCGTTCCGTCGGGAACGAAACAGCCTGGAAGATACACGCTCCAGACTCGCAGCCCAGCAGATCGCGCTCGTCCTCACCGAGGAGCATCTCGACGTGGTCCCCGCTCTCCGTGAGCCTGTACAGGGAGACCCCGATGGTGTTCGTCTCCTCGCTTTCGTCGAGTCCAACAGGCGTCACGTCGAGGTACTCAAGGCAGGAGACCTCGATCCTGTCGGGGACATTGGGTCCGTGGTTGTCGAGGAGACCGCAGGCGGACAGGGCAGATATTGGGAGCAGGAGCAGCATCGATGCGTATCGAAGGCAGTGTCTCCGAACCAGCACCAGCATCACCCCTCTCGCCCACCACGATAGCAGCGGAAAAAGGGACGCTCATAAGTTCATAAGTTCTTCGGTCGTATGGAGCCGGACACTGGCACATCTGTACGCGTGGACTCCTTCGGGGAGGTGATCGTGGACGATCTGGCTCTTTTTCCTGGGAGCTGGTCCTGCCCCAGGGACAGGGAGCGATGGCCGTCAGGAACTCAACAATTCATGAACGTCCCTATATCACCTGGCGACCAGTCCATCGATCCTGGCCGTCCGGGAACTCAGTAATTCATGAACGTCCCTTTTCTCCTCTTTTCTCCTACGCCTGCATCCAGGCGGCCAAGAAATTATGAACTTATGAGGACACTCCTGGCATAGCGAGGAATCGCCCTCTTCCCTGCTGACCCGACGAGACG
>CAZXHG010000261.1:0-14075 GCA_964639985.1 uncultured Rickettsiales bacterium | reverse complement strand
AGATCTCGGGGGCGCCCGGGTACACCGCGGCTTCGAGGTCGTCGCAGTCGCCGTCACACTCGCTGTAGCCGTCCCCGTCGTCGTCCACCTGCTCCGGTGCTTGCACGCCTTCTCAGTCGTTGTCCTCCGCCCCGTCGCAGACCTCGGGCGCGCCCGGGTAGACGTCGTCGTGGGTGTCGTCGCAGTCGCCGTCGCACTCGGCGTAGCCGTCCCCGTCGTTGTCGACCTCGTCGGGATCGTCCATGCCGTCGCAGTCGTTGTCGTCGTTGCTGTCGCAGACCTCGGGCGCGCCCGGGTAGACCGCCGCGCGCTGGTCGTTGCAGTCGTCCTCGCACTCGGACCAGCCGTCCCCGTCGTTGTCCACCTCGTCGGGATCGTCCACGCCGTCGCAGTCGTTGTCGGTCACGCCATCGCAGATCTCGGCGGCGCCAGCGTGTACGTCCGGGTCGGCGTCGTCGCAATCGTCACCACCACAGGCGATATCGTCGTGGCCGTCGCCGTCGTCGTCCCAGCAGGGGTTGGGCTCGAACCGGATCGCGTAGCTGTTGGACAGCGAGGCCGTGTTGTACGACCGCTGCAGCCCGTAGCCCGCGATCCCGTCGCCGATGCCGACCGTGGCCGACGCGCCCCAGTCGTACGATCCGTTGGCGAAGTCCACGTCCATGTAGTGGAACTCGATGGCGGAGTCCGCCTCGTACAGCTTCACCTCGAAGTAGGCCGCGTCGATGTTGCTGTAGTGGGGTATGCCCCACCACTCCACGATGAACACCCGGTTGGGCCAGCTCCCGCTGGTGCCGGTGTACACCGCGCCGCCGCTGGCGGGGTTCAGATCGTCCCAGAACGGGGCCACGATGCGGTAGCTGCCATACGGCAGTTGCTGGTTGCTGTAGCTGACGTACCCGGTGGCGCCGAAGTGGATCATGCCGTTGGACGTGACCGTCACCGTGTCGAACAGCTGGCCGTAGAAGTCGAAGTCGAACCCGAGGTTGGCGCTGAACGAGTCGTCGTCCCCCATGGAGTGCGAGGTGGTGGACAGCTCGTAGTTGTACGACACCCCGGGCTCGGCCGAGTCGGCCCAGCTGTAGCCGTAGCCGTCCGGTCCGCCGGTGGCCGCTCTCGCAGGGGTGGCCGCCGCCCAGGCGGCCACGGTCACGGCCAGCAGCGTGCGCGTCACCGGCGCCGTCCCCGCCGCAGCATCAGCAGGATGAGCGCGACCAGCGCGGCCCACGCTCCGGACGGCACGGCGGCGTCGGGCGCCGCGGTGCGGCACTCGCACACACCCCAGGTGGGATCGGTCGGTCCGTCGTCGTCGGCCGGCGAGAGCGTGTCGTCGTCGTCCCCGGGCACCTCGGCGCTGTCGTCGTCGTCGCCGACATCCTCGCACTCGTCGTCCTCGCGGTCCGCGAAGCCGTCGCAATCGTTGTCCACGCCGTCCTCGCACTGCTCGGACGCGTCCGGGTGGATGCTGGGGTCGCCGTCGTCACAGTCGCCGCCGCCACAGGCGGTGTCCACGTGGCCGTCCTCGTCCGCGTCCACGTCGTCGCTGACCTCGTCGCAGTCGTTGTCCACGCCGTCGCACACCTCGACCGCGTCCGGGTGGATCCCGCTGTCCGCGTCGTCGCAGTCGTCGCAGTAGTGGAAGCCGTCCCCGTCGCCGTCGCCGAGGTCGTCCACGCCGCCGTTGCAGTCGTTGTCCAGGCCGTCGCAGATCTCGATGCCGCCCGGGTTGGCCTCGGCGTGCGCGTCGTCGCAGTCCCCCTCGCATCCGGAGATGCCGTCCCCGTCGTTGTCCACGTGCTCGCTCGTGGCCGGGTCGCAGTCGTTGTCCAGGCCGTCGCACAGCTCGGGCGCGCCCGGGAAGATCGTGTCGTCGAGGTCGTCGCAGTCGCCGCTGCAGGGGAACTCGCCGTCGCCGTCGAGATCGTCCTCGTCCTCCGGGATCTCACCGTCGCAGTCGGAGTCGAGGCCGTCGCACACCTCGGCCGCGCCCGGGTACACGGCGTACTCGGCGTCGTCGCAGTCCTCGCAGGCCAGGTACCCGTCCCCGTCGTCGTCCGTGGTCTCGTCCGCGGGCACGATGCCGTCGCAGTCGTTGTCCACCTCGTCGCACAGCTCCGGCGCGCCCGGGTAGGTGGTGGCGTCGTGGTCGTCGCAGTCCATGCCGCCGCACCACGAGTCGAGCTGGCCATCGCCGTCGTCGTCCACGTCGTCCACCGCGCCGTTGCAGTCGTTGTCGAGGCCGTCGCAGTTCTCGGTCAGTCCGGGTGCGGACCACGGCTCGGTGTCGTCGCAGTCGCCGTCGCACACGCTGTAGCCGTCGCCGTCGTCGTCCACCTCGTTGCTGTCGTCCACGCCGTCGCAGTTGTTGTCGTCGTACCCGTCGCAGACCTGGGGTGCGCCAGGGTACACGTCCGCGGCCGCATCCTCGCAGTCGCCCTGGCACATCATGTAGGAGTCGCCGTCCGAGTCGGCCTCGTCCCACTCGGGCGAGCCGTCGCAGTCGTCGTCCACGCCGTTGCACACCTCGGACGCCGCTGGGCTGATCGACGGATCGGAGTCGTCGCAGTCGCCCCAGGCGGTGGCCCGATACAGGCCGTACTCCGAGCAGTGGCACTCCGAGTCGGTGGTGACGCCGTAGCCGTCGTCGTCCGCGTCGTAGTAGTACGAGGTGCAGCCCAGGGAGCCGGCCTCGTCCACGGACCCGTCGCAGTCGTCGTCCACGCTGTTGCACCACTCGCTGGCGCCGGGATAGATGGCAGCGTTGGTGTCGTCACAGTCCCCGCTGTAGGTGCCCCGGTAGATGCCACTGGCCTGGCACCAGCACTGGCTGGACCCGGTCAGTCCGTAGTCGTCGTTGTCCGAGTCGTAGTACCAGGTGGTGCAGCCGCTGGCGTTCTGCTCGTCGGTGGTGCCGTCGCAGTCGTTGTCGTCGCCATCGCACACCTCGACGGCGCCCGGATACGTGCCTGCGTCGCCGTCGTCGCAGTCCGTACCGCCGCACGCCTGATCGAGGTACCCGTCTCCGTCGCTGTCGAAGCAGCTCGGCGGCTCGAAGCGGATCGCATAGCTGGATGGGATCACCGCGTCGTTGTACGAGCGCTCGAGGCCGTAGCCCTGGGCTCCGTCGGCGATGCCCACCGTGGCCGAGGCCCCCGCGTCGTAGCTGACCACGCCCACGTCGGTGTCCAGGTAATGGAACTCGATGGACTGGTCCGACTCGTACAGCTTGAGCTCGAAGTACAGGGCATCGTAGTCGGGATAGCGGGGCACGCCCCACCACTCGGCGATGAACACCCGGTTGGGCCAGCTCCCGCTGGTGCCGTAGTACACGGCCCCGCCGTTGGCCGGGTTCAGGTCGTCCCAGAAGGGGGCGATGATCTGGTAGCTGCTGTAGGGCAGGGACTGGTTGCTGTAGGTGATGTACGTGGACCCGTCGAAGTGGGCCATGCCGTTGGAGGTTAGGGTGATGCTGGTGTACGCCACGCCGTAGAAGTCGAAGGTGAAGCCGAGGCTGACCGTGACGTAGTCGTCGTCTGCCATCGCGACGGAGTTGTTGGACAGCTCGTAGTTGTAGCTGACGCCCGCCTCGCAGGAGTCGGCCCAGGTGTAGCCGTAGGCGTCGGGCCCTCCCTGGGCGGCGTGGGCAGCGCCCGGCGCGACCAGGGCGCACGCACAGACCGCCGCGAGCGCCAGGTCTTGGGGTGGGGTCCGCATGGGTCGTCGCTTCCTTCCCCTCAGATGGGATCGTACACGTTTCCTTCGACAGGGCCAGGATCCAGCGGTTCAGGTAGCACACGCGCGAGGGCCTGTCACGCGTTCGCCGCACGCTTCACCGTGCGCTTCAGCGTGTGAGCAGGTCGAGGCGTACCCCGAATGAAGGGGACTCCCAGTCGCTGGCGAAGCGCAGGTCCAGGCCCCCGCGCCAGCACGCGCAAGGCGAGGTGTAGGTGAAGGAGTACTCGTGGCTATGCAGCCTCGCCTCGCCCGCGGCGAGCTCGCGGCGCAGGTCCAGCCGCCACTGCGCGGCCAGCTCGAACCCGCGCACGATACGGCGCCGGTCGGCCACGAAGGCCTGCATGAACGTGTAGGGCACCCAGGTTACACCGAACGTCAGCTCGTGGATCGGATCGTCGTCCAGGGACGAGTGCAGCAGCGGGTACCAGCGCCCGGCTGCCCACAGCAGGTCGGCGCCGCCACGCACCCAGTCGTAGGCCAGCACCAGCCGGTTGCCGTTGCGGTGGTGCATGGTGGCCGCCGCACCTGCGGTCTGCACCGGCTGCTCCTCCCAGGCCAGGGCCGTGCGCGCGCCGATGCGGCCGAACGGGTGCCGGTAGGCGAGCTCCAGCCGCGCCGGCTCCACGACCTTGTCGACGTCGAAGCGCGCCTCGGGATCGAACTCCAGGGGCACCGCCACGCGCAGCTCCAGGGCCTGCCGCCGCGGCTGGGTCCTCATGAAGGCGTCGTTGGAGCGCTGCAGCCGGTTGACCAGCACCAGCGCGAGGCGGTGGTGCTGCCACTGCAGGTCGTCGTACGTGAGGATCGGGTGCACCTTCTCGGCCACGAACGGCTGCAGCTCGTACTGCACCAGCGGCTCGATCACGTGGCGCACGCCGCCGCCGTCACCCCGCCCCTCGAAGTCGCGGTACAGCGCCGTGCCGAGGTCGCTGCCCAGCCGGACCGTACCCAGCGCGCCCGGCTCCTTGTGGTAGCGGTAGCCCCCGTAGAGCGTTCCCTCGGCCTCCACGCGGCCCCGCCACCAGAACCAGCCACCGGGTGCCCAGTCCGCAGCCAGCCGGGTCTGTACCGCGCCGCGCAGGGTCCGGTAGACCGGCTCGCCCTGGTTGTAGTGGGAGTCGTCCTCGCTGCGATCCGGATCCCGGCCCGGCCAGCCCGTGTCCCCCCTGCGCAGCCCGTCGCGGCCGATGTCCGCGTAGTCGAGCTTGTACGACAGGTTCCCGTCCCACGCCTCGGGGAAGGCCACGTGCCAGCCCGCGTCACCGCCCACGTCCAGGGACAGGCGCAGGGCGCGGTGGGGCCGCAGCGTGAGCCGGGTCACCGAGCCGGTCAGCCGCGGCAGGGTGTGCAGGGCGTCGCCGTTGCGCACGTCGGCGAGGTCGTCCACGATCTCGGCCTCGGCCCGGAAGGCGGCCCGCCCTCCGTGCGCCCCCGCCCAGACGCTGGACACCAGGTAGGGAAGACGGCGGATCCCGTAGTCCTGCTCGAAGTCACGCAGGATCATGTCGTCGCGCACCACGTCCACGTGGGCCCCGAAGACCCCGTGGCGGCTGCGCTGGTAGTGTCGCCACTGTCCCCAGAAACGCACGTGGGAGTAGCCCGCGGCCTCGGGCCGCACCACCATCTCGTCCTTCTGCTCGCGGATCTGGGCCAGCAGCGAGCGGTCGTCGATCACCGACGTGGTGACGAACCCACCCTGGCCGGGAGCGATGGCGTAGCGGAACTCCGCCCCCACCAGCAGGCCGCGGGTGTCGTACCAGGTCGGGGTGACGGTGACGTCGGTGTTGCGGCTGGTGGCCAGGTACAGCGGCAGGGCCACGGACAGCGGCTGCGATCCGCCGAACCGGATCTGCGGCAGCAGGAACCCGGACGAACGGCCGGTGACGCCGTCGAAGCGGCCGGACGGCACCGGCAACACCCGCTTGCGGCCCAGACAGAACCAGCCGCGGCGGTGGTGCACCGATCCGTCCGGGGTGATGCGCACGTACCGGGCGCGGATACTCCACGCCGGCTCCCGGCCCCCGCACCCACAGGGCGTGAACCAGCCGTCGTGCACGAACACCTGCCCGTCGGACGTGCGATGCAGACTCCCGGCCTCGAAACGATAGCGATCGGCCAGGCCGTCCACCCGCATCTCCAGGATCAGGCCCTCGAGCGTGGACAGCTCGATGGAGGCGCTGGCGAACTCGATCACCATGTCGCCGTGGGTCAGGGTGCACGCGCCGTCGGCGACGGCCTCCTCGGTGACCAGGTCCAGGGACACGTGCTCGCAGGCCAGCACCCAGTCCCCGAAGGAGATGACCACGTCGCCGTCCGCGACGATGGTGCCCGCGGCAGGGTCGTAGCTGGCGATCGCCGCCTCCAGCACGACGGGCCCGTGCACGGGCACGAACAGCGCGTCGACCCCCTCGGCCGCGTCGCGCACGGCTCGCAGCTCTGCACCCCGCTCCACCTTGCGCTGCCGCCGCTTGCCCTCGGCGAGCGACGGCAGGGCCACGGCCACGACCAGCGCGAGGCACACCCAGGTGCGTGCGGCGGTCACCGCGCCACCCCGGCCAGCGCCAGCGGGCGCAGCTCCCCGACCAGGAACAGGGACCCGGCCACCACGATCCGGTCGCGCGACCCTGCCCCGCGCGCCGCGTGGGCCAGGGCGTCCGCCGCGGGCTCCACCACGGTGGCCTCCCCACCGAGGCGGCGCACCTCGTCGGCCACGGCAGCGGCCGGTGCCGGGATCCGGCCGGCGCCATACGCCGTGGCCACAACCCGCCGTACCTGGGGCAGCAGCGGGGCCAGGATCCCGGCGGCGTCCTTGTCCGCGCCCATGCCCACCACCAGGTCGGTGGCGCCCGGGACCGGATGCTCGGCCAGTACCCTGGCCAGCGCCGCGGCACCGGCCGGGTTGTGGGAGCCGTCCAGCAGGATCTCGGGGCGACCAGCCAGGCGCTCGCAGCGTCCCGGCACGCTCGCCCCACGCAGCGCGTCGCGGCCGAGGTCGGGATCGGAGAGATCCACGGCCCTCGCCAGGGCCAGCGAGAGGGCCGAGTTGACCCGCTGGTGTTCACCCCACATGCCATTGAGGACAACGGGCGCGGCGTCGATCTCGTGCACAGGCGCGGCCGCCTCGCGGGCGACCGCGTGGATCACCGCCCGGGCCTCGGCTGGCAGCGGCCCGACCCAGAGGGGCACCCCCGACCGCACGATGCCCGCCTTCTCGCCGGCGATCGAGGCCAGGTCCGTCCCCAGCCACTCGGTGTGGTCCAGGGCGATGGAGGTGATGCAGGTGGCGTCGGCCCGGCAGGCCGTGGTCGCGTCCAGGCGCCCGCCGAGACCGACCTCCAGCAGCACCAGCTCCACCTCGTGGTCGATGAACGCCCTCATCGCCAGGCCGAACAGGAACTCGAAGAAGGTGACCTGGGCGAGCTCCGGCACCTCCTCCGACCAGGCACGCAGCGCGCTGTCCAGCGCGGCCGTGCGCTGGTCGAACTCGGCGTCGGGGAGATCGCGGCCATCGACGCGAACGCGCTCGGTGGGGCTCACCAGGTGGGGCGAGGTGAACGTGCCGGTACGCACGCCGTGGGCCCGGGCGATGGCCTCCAGGCCGAACACCACCGACCCCTTGCCGTTGGTCCCGGCCACCTGCACGACGGGCACGTGCTCCGGGAGCTCGCCGATGCGTCGCAGCAGCTCGCGCACCTTGTCCAGCCCCAGCTTGATGCCCCGGGACTGGTACCCGGCCAGTAGGGCCTCGGTGCGCGGGTCGATCAATCCGTCATCAGTCCGATCAGCTGGGATATCGTGCCGCGCAGTTCACGGCGGTCGACGATGCGGTCGAGCATGCCGTGCTCCAGCAGGTACTCGGACCGCTGGAAGCCCTCGGGCAGCTTCTGGCGGATCGTCTGCTCGATGACACGGGGGCCGGCGAACCCGATCAGGGCGCCGGGTTCGGCCAGGATCACGTCCCCCAGCATGGCGAAGCTGGCCGCCACCCCGCCCGTGGTGGGGTGGGTCAACACGGAGACGTAGGGCTGGCCCGCCTCCTTCAACCGCGCGAGCGCGGCGCAGGTCTTGGCCATCTGCATCAGGGACAGCAGGCCCTCCTGCATGCGCGCTCCCCCGGAGGCGGAGACCACGATCGCGGGCTGACGTCGCTGCAGGGCGCGCTCGAACAGCAGGGTCACCTTCTCGCCCACCACCGAGCCCATGGAGCCGCCGAGGAAGGCGAACTCGAAGGTGCCGATCTGCACGCTCCGGCCCTCGATGGTGGCGGCGCCCGCACGGAAGCCGTCCTGGATCCCGGTCTTCTCGCGGGCGCGGGCCAGCCGGTCCGGGTAGGCCTGGGTGTCGACGAATTCCAGCGGGTCCAGGGCGGTCAGGCCCGTGTCGAATTCCTCGAACGAATCCGGATCCACCAGCGCCAGCAGCCGGTCGATGCCGCTCATGCGGCCGTGGTGGCCGCAGGCGTAGCAGACCGCCAGCTGGAGCTGCGGCACGTACACCAGCTCGCCACAGCCCTTGCATTCCCGCCACACGGTCAGGTCGATCTCCTCCCCCTCGCCCGGTGGCTCGGGCACGCCCGGGGGATGGATGCTCTCGGGGATCTCGTTCATCAGTCGTCCGTCGCGCCGCGGCCCACGGCCGCGGGTTCGTGGAAGGTGAGCCGTCCTCGGTCCGCGTCCAGCGTGGCGGCCACGCCGAGGGGGACGGTCTGGTTTCGCGTACCGTGGCCGAATGGCAGGCCCCACAGCATGGGCACCGGCACCTCGGCCAGCGCCTCGTGCACCACGGCGCGCAGGTCGTACACCGCGCCCCCGGGGGGCTTGCAGTCCAGCATCTCGCCGAACGCGATGGCGGCACACGCATCGAACAGGCCGGCCAGCCGGAGCTGGATCAGCATGCGATGCACCCGGTACGGGGGCTCGGCCACGTCCTCCAGCAGCAGGATGCGGCCGGCGGTGCGCAGCTGGTACGGGGTGCCGGTGGTGGCCGCGATCAGGGACAGGTTGCCGCCACAGGTGCGTCCGCGGGCCACGCCGGGCGCCAGGCACCAGTCCTGCACCTCGCCGTCCGCCTCCATCGGCGCCAGCGGCTCGTGCATGGTCAACGCCTGCAGCAGCCGGTCGACCGATGGGTCGTCCGTCCGTCGCCCCAGGCCGACCACCATGGGCCCGTGCAGGGTGACGAACCCGCATCGATCGACGACGGCGTTGAGCAGCGGCGTGAGGTCGGACAGGCCCACGAGCGGCTTGGGGTTGGCCGCGATCAGGTCCCAGTCCACGCCGTCGAGCAGTTCCATCACCCCGTAGCCACCACGGATGGCGATCACAGCGGTCACGGAGTCGTCGTCGAACGCCTCGTGCAGCTCGGCCAGCCGCTGCCGCGCCGGCTGGGCCGCCAGGTGCCCCGGCGGCTGGTGGCCGCCGCGGTGTACGACCTCGTAGCCCAGGGCCTCGAGCCGGGCGCGGCCGCGCTCGAACTCGCCGGCGTCGTAGGGACTGGCCGGGGCGATCAGGGCGACCCGGTCCCCGGGCGCGATGACGCCCGTCGGCCGGACCCCTGACTCGCGGGGTGGGTTCACGTCGTGATCAGTCGTAGCAGTTGAAGGTCCCGGTGATCCAGATGCCGTCCCCGGCGGCGTTGGCCATCAGCTCCTCGTCCGAACCGCAGGAGAAGTTGCCGCAGTAGGGGATGTCCGGGTTGTCGAAGCAGCTCTCCGGCTGGGAGTGCACGTAGATGAAGCAGGTCCCCGTGATCCAGGTGAAGGGATCGCTGGTGGCCTCCGGGATGGTCATCTCGTACAGACCCCCGTCGTCCGCCGCGCTCAACGACTGCGACGGGTTGACGGCGGTGTCGGTCAACCAGCCGTCCGCCGTGATCGAGAGCTGGCCCTCGGTGTCCACCAGCGAGGGGGAGGACTCCAGCTTGAACGGCACCACGTCGCCGCCCGACTGGGCGCCGCAGCCCGTGACGTCGTCGCCGGTGTAGACCACCAGCAGCTCGTAGGGCTCACCCCCGACCGTGCCGAACACGTTGAGGTTGATGTTCGCCTCGACCGGACCGCTGTAGGTGTCGTCCACGGTGTCGTCGTCGTCGTCGTCGCCCTCACACCCGCTCAGCGCCCACGTCGCGGTGAGCAGCAGACACAGCCACAGGACCTTGGAACCACGCATACCACTTCCTCCAGTCAGACCCGATCCTGAACCGCCCCCCACGGGGTGTCAATCGGCCGTTCGGTGCCCGGTTCTCAGCGGGCCCTCCGCGCGCGCACGGTTTCGTGCACCCACACCCCCAGGCGCAGGGCGGCCAGCGCCAGCAGTACGTGCCCCCACGCGGGTTGCACGCCCGCGATGGTGCCATCCCACAGCGGCACGGCCAGCATGGCCAGGCCGACCCAGGTGAACATGCCCACCGTGGCCAGGGCCAGGGCGTGTCGACCGATGGATTTCATGGTCCCCCCGCGCGCCGTGCAGGCGCTCAGCCCCCTTCGCCGGATGGATCGTCGAGCTGCAGGGCGCCCGTCGCGGTGGGCGCGGTGAGCTGGGAACCCAGGCTGCGCAGCGGTCCCTGCACGAGCAGGACGCCGAGGATGCAAGCCAGCAGCAGCGCGATGAGGATCAGGGCGAAGATGAGCAGGGTGAGCCGGTCGGCGAGTCGCGCCGCGGCATAGGTGTCCGTGATCCGTGCGGTGTCCCGCGTCTCACGCACGGCCGGGTGCGGCGCCGAGCTGAGCGCGGCCGAGACGCGACGGCGGGCCGACGGCGACATCGGCATGGGAACCACGTTGCCCGAGGCCACGTCCACCGGCATGGAGCTCAGCGCCGGCTGTGGACGCCGGTGCTCGCCGCTGACGTGCACGGGGTCGCCGGCCGCCGCCAGCAGCTCGTCGGGATCGGCAGAGGGCCGGACCAGCTGGTTGCGGCGGAACTCGCCGGTGTCCTTCTCCTCGAAGTCGTCCGGGGCCCCCGGGAATACCGGCCCGCTGGCCTCCATGGGGAGGGCCAGGTCGCCGAACGAGCCCTCCATCTGCTGGATCACGCCCGCGTCGAGCACCGTGGACTGGTCCTCCAGCGCGGACGGGGACAGCCCCCCCGGCCCGAGCACCGGCTTGTCCAGCAGGATCGGGTCCTCGTCGGGATCGAGCCTGCGCGAAGGGGGCGGCGTCTCCCGGGTGGGCTTGCGCCTCGACGCGGTCACGGGCTCGCGCGCGAGCCCCTCGGTGAAGCGGCTGTAGCGGCGGCACACGTCACACCGCGCCACCGCGTCGCGGCGCGCCAGCGCCATCTCCAGCGGCTGGCCGCACGCGCCGCAGTGCGGCACGGGATGGGCGGCCGACGGCAACGCGATCTTCCGGATCCTCCCGGCGTCGATCTCGTCCACCTTGAACAGCAGCCGGTAGGGCCCGAACGAGAGCGTGCCCCGGGCCTTGTTCTTGAGGTTGAGGTAGTAGTTGCGGCCACGACGGAAGGCGAGCCCCTCGTCGATCAGGTAGTTGGGCCGCCGGAACAGGCCGTCGTAGAAGAAAGCCAGCTCGATGCGTCGGTTGAACTGCAGCAGACAGGACTCCTCCTCGACGCTGACCAGCTCGAGCTGCTCGGGCACGTCCGGGTGGTCGAGCACGATGGTGGCGTCGGGGTTTCGACCCGCGCTCACCATGGACGGCGCCGTGAACCACACCTGGTGCACGAAGTCCTTGCCGGAGGTCACCCCCACCTTGAGCGCGCGGATCCGCGCGCCAGGCTGCCTGCCGGGGCCTGGGGGTCGACGTACCATCAACAACGCCTATGATGATAACCCCATCTGCGCCGAGGGGCACCCTCGGGAGGAGGAGCGATGCGCGTGATCTACTGCACCACCCCGCTGGACATGGCCGACGCAGTCGCCGACACCCTGGTCGAGTCCCGGGTCGCCGCGTGCGTCAGCATCGTGCCGCGGATCCGCAGCGTGTACCGCTGGCAGGGCAAGGTCGAGCGGGAGGACGAGGCCCTGCTGATGATCAAGACCACCGAGGAACACACCGAGGCCGTGATCGACCGGATCCGGCGTGTACACCCGTACGAGGTGCCCGAGGCCATCGCCCTGCCGATCGTGGCGGGGCTGCCCGAGTACCTGGACTGGCTGACCGATCAGGTCGGCGAGAGCACCGACCTGGGCTGACTCACTCCACGGTGAAGTGCACGGTCCGCAGCACGTTGCCGGCCGAGTCCACCAGCTCCACACGCCATGCCCCGGTCTTGGCCTCGGACACGGTGCGGTTGGAGTACGTGCGCCAGTTGTCGCCGGCCACCTTGAGTCGGGTCTCCCCCTCCGAGTGATCGCCGCGGTACCAGCGATGGATCAGCGAGGTGGTGGTGATGTCCGGCGACGCCGGACTGACCTCGGTGAAGCAGTAGACCTTGCCCACGGACGCGGAGAAGGTGCTCGCCTCGCCGGACGGTGCGCGGCTGGCCACACCCCGGGCGGTCACCGCGCGGTGTACGGTCAGCAGCGGGCCGCTGACCTGGGCCGCTGTGGCCTCCTCGGCCGGGCTACCGGGCGTGGGCGGATCGGGGATCGGGACCGGCTCGTCCGCGCCGGACACGTTCGCCAGGCCCACCGGCGGCGGCTCCTCGTGCACCGTCTCGCGGGGCGGCAGCACATCCCAGGTGCTGGTGCGGGTCGGGTCGCCGGCGGGCGCACCCGGGTCCTCCGGGGGGATCTGACGGCGCAGGCGGGCGTTCTCGGACTCGAGCTGCGCCACCTGCTCCTCGAGCTCGCGGATGCGCAGGTCCTCGTCCTGGCCGCACGAGGCGGCCAGCAACCCGAGCAGCAGCAACCACGGCCAGCGGTTCATCGTCCATCCTCCACGCGGTGCGGCGTCCCGCGAGTGCTCCCAGGAACGTCCGAGGGCGCCATTCTATTTCATCGGAGCGGAATTGACGCCAGGGGGGTGCACGACTAGGTTCTGGCGCGGGCGGGAGCGGGGCGCCGGACAGGGGTGAGACGATGATCACCGGACTGGGAAACGCGCTGGTCGACGCATGTGTGCAGATCCCCGACGACGAGGTGCTGGCGCGCCTCGATCTGCGGCGCGGCACCATGCACCTGATGGACGACGCGCAGTGGCAGACCGCGTTCGCGGCCGTGGAGCATCTCGACCACGAGATCCACCCAGGCGGATCCTGCGCCAACGCGGTCGTCACCGCGGGATTGCTGGGCGCGGAATGCGACCTGTGCGCCAACGTCCGCGACGACCGCTTCGGCCGAATCTACGCCGACAAGGTCGGTGAGGCAATCGGCGCCCACCACGTACGCCTGGGCCAGGGCACGGCCACGGGCAAGTGCCTGTCTCTGATCAGCGCGGCCGACGCCGAGCGAACGATGCTCACGGACCTCGGCTGCGCCATGGACCTGCCCTTGGACGCGCTGTTCACCGAGGCCATCCAGCGCAGCGACCTGTTCCACTGCACCGGCTACCTGTTCACGGGCGGTCCCATCGGCGAGGTGGCGGATCACGCCCTGGCCGTGGCCCGCGAAGCTGACACACGCATCTCCTTCGACGTGGCCGACCCGTGGGTCATCGAGGCCCACCGGTCGCGGTACGAGGCGATCGTGCTGGAGATGGCACACGTGGTCTTCCTCAACGAGGAGGAGGCCCGGCTGTGGGGCGGTGTGGACGACGCGCTCGAGGGCGCGGCCACCGTGGCCGAGCACGTGCCGATCGTGGCCCTGAAGCTGGGCTCCAGGGGCAGCGCCGTGCTCACCGGCGGCGACGTCACCCACATCCCGGTGGACGAGGCCCGGCCCGTGGACACCACCGGCGCTGGCGATGCCTACGCAGGCGGTTTCCTGTTCGGCCTCGACCGCGGCCTCGAGCCCACGCAATGCGCCCGCATCGCGTCGCGAATCGCCGCGGCCACGGTCTCCCAGGTGGGCGCCGTGGTGCGCGACCGGGCGCGGGCGCAGCGTTTGATCGCCGACCTGCTGTGACATCCGGTACACTGCGCGGAGTCCGGGAGTAGCCCATGATCAACCTGATCATCGCCATCGCAGCGGCCCTGCTCACCTTCGCGATCATCCTGGCGTCGCTGCCCTCCTACGGCATGATCGCCGCCTGGCTGCCCATGCTGGTGGTGGGCGTCGCCGTATACATCCTGCTGGCCCGCAGGGTGGGCAAGAAGGTCGAACAGATCGTCGAGCGCGCCACCCACGACCTGCAACAGGGACGCATCGATCAGGCGATCCGGATCCTCGAGACCGCCTACGTGTTCAACCGCTGGCAGTTCCTGGTCGAGGCGCAGGTCAACTCCCAGATCGGCGGGATCCTGTTCATGCAGCGCAAGTTCAAGGAGGCCGAGCCCTACCTG
>CAZXHG010000260.1:2244-14298 GCA_964639985.1 uncultured Rickettsiales bacterium | reverse complement strand
GCATGCCCGTGGGGTGGAACTGGATCATCTCGCCGTTGCCGAACTTCGCGCCCTGCTGATAGACGCGCCCGGCCGCGGCCCCGGTGGCGTTGGTCGACATGGTGGAGCGGCCGAACACCAGCCCCAGCCCGCCCGTGGCCAGCAGCACCGCGTCGGCGGCAAAGGTTCGCAGCTCCATGGTCCGCAGGTCCATGGCCACGATGCCCCGGGTGCGGCCCTCGTCGTCGAGCACCAGCGACAGGAACTCCCACCACTCGAGCTTCTCGACCAGGCCCTGGTCCTCCAGCTTGCGCACGTGCTGATCCACGCCGTACAGCAGCTGCTGGCCGGTGGACGCACCCGCGAAGCAGGTCCGCTTGTTCTTGACCCCGCCGAACAGCCGCAGGTCCATGACCCCCTCAGCGGTCCGCGAGAACGTCACCCCCATCCGCTCGAACGTGCGCAGCAGGCCGGGCGCGTCCTCGCACATGGACTTCACCGGCGGCTGGTTACCCAGGTAGGCACCCCCCTTGATCGTGTCCACCACGTGCTGCCACACGCTGTCGTGCTGCCCCTTGGTGTCCATGCAGGCGTTGATCCCGCCCTGAGCACAGGCCGAGTGGGAGCGCTTGACCTCGAACAGGGAGAACAGCTTGACCGGGAAGCCAGCCTCGGCGATCCGCAAGGCGGCCCACAAGCCGCCCAGGCCGCCGCCGACCACGATGGTTTCGGGTTTGGTCTTGGCCATGATCTCCCCTCCCTCAGAACCCGGCGACCTGGGTCACGTCGGTTTGCAGGAGAAAGCCCAGCAGGCTCCGTATCCCGAGCGCGGTGATGAGGACCCCCACGACCATGAACGCCGCGAAGCTGATCTTCTGGGCCCTCTCCGTGGTCGTCAGCCCCCAGGCGATCGCCATCGTCCACAGCCCGTTGGCCAAGTGGAAGGCCGCCAGGGCCGTGCCCACCAGGTAGAGCGCTGCGGTGAGCGGGTTGGCCAGCAGGGCGGCCATGTGGCCAAACAGGTCTTCCTTCACCGAATGGTCGAGGGCCACGGCCAGGCGCGTCTGCCACGAGTGCCACAGGATGAACGCCAGGACCAGGAATCCGGAGACCCGCTGGTAGACGAACATCCAGTTGTGCAGGTAGCCATACCTGCCGACGTTGGACTTGCCTGTCCACCAGATGACGACGCCGTATACCGCGTGGAACAGGATCGGCACGGCGATGCCGAAGACCTCGAACAGCAGCACCAGGTTCATCGAGGAGATCTTCTCGACCACCTCGTTGTAGTGCTCCTGGCCCGCCCACGCCTGGGAGTTCATCCACATGTGGAACGCCAGGAACGCTCCCACCGGGATCAACCCCAGCAGGGAGTGAATCCGGCGCAACAGGAAATGCGTGCTCGCGATGGATGCCCTCATCCGCCCTCCTTCCCGTCCCCCTGCGGGCTGGCCTGGCGGCCTGCCCGTCGTGACCCGCCGCCCTCATCGGCCCGGTGCACGTCCGCGAGCTGGCCGGTCCACGGGTACACGACCCTGGACCGGAGCTGTCGCGGAGATGGTCAGCTTATCCCACCTCGGTGTCCATGTGAGGACAGATCGAGACCGGGTGTCGGGAATCCGTCACTTCACCAGCGGGATCGTCTCCACGCCCACCGAGGGATCACGGCTGGCGGCGGGCGCGGCCGGGGACGACCACAGGGCTCCGGCGCGGTCCGCGGTCCAGGCGTCACCCGACGGACTGGCGTCCAGGGCCCGGCGGACGTCGTCCACGGTCGAGAAACGCTCGGCGGGATCCCGTGCCAGGCAGCGCGCGACCACGTCCTGCAGGTCGGTGGGGATCGCGTCGCCCGTGGGACGGGGTGCCTCGGCCGTGGTCTTGCGGAACATCAGCTCGACCAGTGTCCGGCTCTCGAACGGCTGGCGGCCGGTCAGCGCGAAGAACAGGGAGCCGCCCAGGGCGTAGATGTCGCAGCGCTCGTCGGTCGCGGCCCCTTCGAGCTGCTCGGGGGCCATGTAGGCGGGCGTGCCCAGTACGGTGCCGGCGCGGGTGAGGTCGAGCCCGCCGTCCTCGTCGCCGGCCTCGGCCGGCGTGCACGACGTGTCGATGGTGTTCGCGCCGGCCACGAGCTTGACCAGGCCGAAGTCCAGCACCTTGAGCTGCTCCACGTCCCTGGTCCGCGGCACCACGAACAGGTTGGCGGGCTTGACGTCGCGGTGCACGAGCCCCCGCTGGTGGGCGGCTGCGAGCCCGCGGCAGGCCTGGCGTCCGAGGTGGATCACCAGGGCGGGTGGCAGGGGACCGCGCTGCGCCACCAGGTCCTCCACGCTGGCCCCCTGGAGGTACTCCATGGCGTAGTACAGGTTGCCGGTGGTGGTCTCACCGAAGTCGTGGATCTCGATCACGTTGGGATCCGCGAGCTGACTGGTGCGCCGGGCCTCGGCCTCGAAGCGGCGTCGGGCCTCGTCCACGTCCCCCGCCGTGTCGGCCTCGATCACCTTGAGCGCGCAGTAGCGCGCCAGGCGGCTGTCCCAGGCCTTGTACACCGCGCCCATGCCGCCACGGCCCAGCAACGCGTGCAGCTGGTAGCGGCCCTGGTGGTGGGCGCGGATCGCGGCCGCGGTCGCCCGATGATAGAGGTACGAGCCGGTCAGTCCCAGCACGAGGAAGGAGGACACGCCCGCGGTGTTGAGGGCCGCCCGGGTGCCGCTCTCGCCGGTGAGGACCGCCGCGTCGAATCCGTTGAAGGCGACCAGACCCGCGGGCAGCGAGGCCACGATGGCCAGGCAGGACGGCACCGCCCGCCGCGGCCCGCCGGGCAGGACCAGGCAGCGGACCAGCACCAGCTGCGCCAGGGCCACCCAGTAGTCCGCGGCCTTGTCCCAGGCCGCGGCCACCACGTAGGTGATGACGAGTGCCGCGGTCGCGACCAGCACCAGGTCGGTGACCCTCAGCGCGAGGCCGGTGGGCTTGCTGCGGACCAGGTACCACGCGCCCAGGCCGAACACGGCGCTGCCCGCGAACCGCGCCGTCACCATGGCGGCCAGCTGCCCCCGGGGCAGGTCCCGCGCCAGGCCGAGCACGTCCACCAGCACGAACAGCGCCATCAGCACTGCACCGATCACCGCGATCAGCGCCAGGCGCTCGCGGAACAACACCTCGGTCTCGCGGCTGATCCGCCGCTCGACGTCCGTGTCGAAGCCGTGCATCGCGGGTGGTTCGGTCGCTGCCGTCAAGGACCCCTCTCCTCAGACCCACCGGCCCCAAGCTACCACGCCGGCGCGTGGGCCTCGAAGTCGATGTCGATCACGAACTCGCTGTCCCGCTGCCCGTCCCCGTAGGCCGCCTCGAAGTACTCGGCGCGCCCCTCCTCGGTGTTCGTCCAGTGGTCCAGCAGCTCCTCGAGCTCGTCCGGGTCGAGCCCGAACGACTCCAGGTAGGAGCCGAACCAGCCCAGCGCGTCGTTCAGCATCTGCAGCGACACGTCCAGGCCGTCGCCGTTCTCCCGGTACTCGTCCAGGGTGGGGGAATAGGTGCGCACCTCGATGGTGCCGGCGTCGAGGTCGTAGGTCAGCAGCTTGAGCCAGCCGTCCCCGCCCAGGGGGTGGTAGCTCTGGAAGTCGGTCATGATCTCGGTCACGTCCAGCCCGGCGTCGTTGTGGCTGGTCTGGCGGTACTCCGCGTCCACGTGCCCGCACTGCACCATGTAGATGTTCGGATTCGTGGCCACGAAATCCTCGAAAAGGTCGTCGGCCGTGATGCTGTCGTCGTAGATCAGGTCCTGGCCGCCCAGGGAGTGGATCAGGTCGTTGTTGCGGCCCCCGGTCAGCAGGGGCAGCGGGTCGGGCATGATGTCGACGATCCGGTAGTCATACAAATAGCGGTGGGTGGTCAGGTGCACCAGCGCGCCGGGGTGGTCGTCCAGCACCCCCTGGGCCCACTCCCGCTCCTCGCCACGCGGATCCACCTCCAGGTGCAGCCAGCCGAACGCGTACCCGCCGAAGTCGAATTGCTGGTAGCTGCTCAGGCCGGAGGGAGACGCCTCGACAAACCACTCCTCGCCCTCGAACAGGTCCGGCCCCACGTGGGCCAGGAAGTGCTCGCCCGCGCAGTCGATGTCGTTCAACCAGCTGCTGCAGCTGTCGTCCACGTCCGGGCCGTAGCTGTACTCGAAGTCGCCGTACTGGTTGTCGTGGTTGCCCATGGCGACGCCGTGGGGCACGCCCGCGTCGGCCAGGATGTCCAGGGCCTCACGCGCGTTGGCCCACTGCCGCTCGCTGGGCCCGTTGTCGACCACGTCGCCGAGGTGGGTGACGAAGGCGATGCCCAGCTCGTCGGCGCTGTCGGCGATCCACTGCGTCTGCGCGGCGAACATCTCCGGATGGTCGTCCGCATAGACCTGGGTGTCGGGCAGCGCGACCACGGTGAACGTGGCGGCCTCGGGAGCCGCGCTGTCGTCGTCGTCCGCGGGATCCTCGGTGCAGCCGAGCCAGCTCGCGGCGATCAGCATCAGCAGGACACGCGCCATGGTCCCGTTCCTCCGTGCAGGTGCCCTGGGCTCACCGGCACGATACCCTAGCACCTGGTGCGGGAGACGAGGGTGCACGGGATCCACTCGCTGCTGGTGAAGCTGTCGGTGCCGCTGATGGTCGTGGCGCTGCTGACCGCGATCCCGGCGGGCCTGGCCGCGTCGCGCATCGAGACCAACAACACCATCGACACCTTCCTGGTGCGGGACGATCCCGGGCTCGCCTACTACCGGCAGACCACGGACCGCTTCGGCGGCGACCTGCTGGTGTACATCTCCATGGACCTCGCCCCGGCGGGCGTGTTCGAGCCCGTGTCCCTGGCCCGGGTGGACGAGGTGTCGCGGTCCCTGGCGGCCCTGGACGGCGTGGTGCGGGTGTCCAGCCTGGCCACCACGGACGCGATCTTCGACCGGGACGGGATGGTGGAGCCCGGACCGCTGATGGAGCGGGTGCCGACCTCGGCCGCGGAGGTGGCCGCCATCGAGGACAAGGTGGACTGGTCGGCGCTGCTGCCGTGGTACGTGGCACCGGACCGCCAGGCCACGCTGCTGGTGGTCGAGGCCGACCCGGACCTGGGCGCGGTCGAGCTCAACCGGGTCATCGGGTCGATCCACGAACTCGTCGAGGGGGTACCCGGCGCGGAGTTCGCCCTGGCCGGCAACCCGGTGTTCGCCGAGGCCGTGGACCGCTTCAACGCCCGCGACCAGCAGCTGTTCTCGGGCCTGATGCTGCTGTTGGTGCTGGTGTCCAGCGCGCTGTGGCTGCGGCGCCTGTCCTCGGCCGTCCTGCCCATGGCCGTGGTGCTGATCACGGTGACGTGGACCACGGGCCTGTTCGTGGTCACCGGTCACATGACCAACTGGATCACGGGCATCATCTCGCCCCTGCTGTTCCTCATCGGCACGGCCAGCGCCGTGCACCTGCTGTCCGCCTACCGCGACGCGCTGGCCTCGGCGGCGAGCCCGCGGGAGGCGATCACCGCGGCCCTGGGCCGGGTGGCGGCGCCGTGCTTCTTCACCAGCCTGACCACGGCCGCGGGGTTCGCCTCGCTGACCGCCAACCAGGTGATGCCCGTGCGCGTGTTCGGCATCTTCGCCTGCATCGGCGTGATGCTGGCGTTCGTGGCCACGATGGTGATGGTGCCCGCGGTGTTGGGCCTGGCCGGCCGGGTGGCCGGGCACCGCCCGGTGGCGGCGAGACCACCGTCGAGGGCGCTGGCCCGGGTGGACGCGCTGGTCCAGCGACGGCCGGGGGCCGTGGTGGTGGTCTCGCTGCTGGTGGTGGCCGCGCTGACGTCGGGCGTCGGCTTCGTCCGCGTGGAGACCAACAACCTCAAGTACTTCCGCCCGTCCGCGCCCCTGGTCCGCCACTCCCTGGAGATCGAGGGGCGGTACGGAGGCTCGGCCCCCCTGGACATCGTGCTGGACACGGGCCGGCCGGACGGGGCCATCGAGCCGGAGTTCCTCGCGCGGGTGGAACAGCTGCAGGACCGGCTGGACCGGACCGACGGCATGGCCCGCGGCATCTCCGTGGCCGACCTGCTGTCCGACCTGCACCGGGCCATGCGCGGCGACCGCCCGGGCGGGGACCTGCCCACCAGCGCCCTGGCCGCCTACCAGCTGCTGATGCTGCCGGACCCGGACATGGTGGACCGGATCGTGGACACGGACCGGGCCGTCACCCGGATCAGCACCCGGTTCGCGGGCGCCAGCATGGGGCTGAAGCAGTCGCGCGTGCTGCTGGACCGGGTCGAGACGGACTGTGCCGAGGTGTTCGGCGACACGGCCGACGTGCGGCTGACCGGATCGTCGGTGCTGTTCATCGACATGGACCGCTACCTGGTGCGCGGCCAGATCCGCAGCCTGTGCGTGGTGCTGGCCGTGGTGTACGTGCTGCTTTCGGCGCTGCTGCGGTCGGCGCGCATGGGCCTGCTGGCCATGATCCCCAACGTGCTGCCCATCTCGGTCATGCTGGGGTTGATGGGCTGGCTGGACCTGCCCCTGGACGGCCTGACCGTGATGATCGCCTGCATCGCGGTCGGCATCGGCGTGGACGACACCATCCACTACCTGCACCGGCTGCGGCGGGAGCTGGCCGGCGAGCCCGACCTGGGGCGCGCCATGAGCCGGACACTGGCTGCGGTGGGCCGGCCGATCGTCTTCACCTCGGCCGTGCTGACCGTCGGCTTCTGGATCTTCTGCGTCAGCGACTTCCTGGGTACGCGCAACTTCGGCTTCCTCACCGGCGTGACCCTGGTCGTGGCCCTGGTCACGGACCTGCTGGTTCTGCCCGCCGTGCTGCGGCTGGTGGGCGTACCCGCGGGGTGGGGCAGGCAGGACTGAACCCCGAGTGCCAGCTCCCCCTTTTCATCCACCGGGCATGTAGACTAACGTCGGTGGGTGAGGGTGGCCATGAGGCTCGAAGCAGCGTGCACGATCGGGATCGCCCTGGGGCTGGTGTGGGCGAGCTCCGCGCACGCGCAGGACCCGGCCGGGATCCTGGCCGAGGTGGACCGGGCCGCGGCCCGATCCATGGACGTGACCACCACCCTGGAGATCACGGTGCACGACGGCCGCGGCAACCAGGTCGAGCGCCTGCTGCGGGTGTGGCAGAAGGGGGACGACCGCCGGCTGGTGCGCTTCCTCGAGCCGGCGCGCGTGGCGGGCGTGGGCCTGCTGGTCACCGACGCCGACACCATCCACCTCTACCTGCCGACCTACGAACGCACGCGCCGGGTGTCCGGCAAGGCGCGGGGTGACGCCTTCATGGGCACGAACTTCACGGTGGACGAGCTCACGAGGATGGGCTTTGCCGCGGAGTACCGCGCCGAATTCGTGTCCTCGTCGGACACCCATCACGTGCTGAGGTTGATCCCGCTGGAGCCCCGCGACCACACCCACGCCCACGCCGAGATGCACGTGCGTCGGGAGGACCACCTCTTCGACCGTCTGGACTACTTCGACGAGCGCGGCGAGCTGTTCCGCCAGCTGTTGCTGGGCGACGTGCGCCCGGAGGGGCCGCACCCGGTGGCCCACCACATCGAGATCCAGGACCTGCAGTCCGGCCGACGGACCGTCGCGGTGGTGCGCGACGTGGCCTTCGACACCGGACTGGATGATTCGCTGTTCACCACCGGTGAGCTGATGCGCCTGCACACCACCCCATGAGGAGGCCGAGACCATGAAGTGGACCCTGATCACCCTGAGCCTGCTGCTCCCCTTTGCCCTGCTGGGCTGCCCTGCCGGTGACGACGACGACGACACCGCGGACGCGTTCGAGGGAGGGGACTTCGAGTTCTCCACCCACGCGGTGGACGACGGCTGCCTCAGCGGCGCGGCCGAGGCGATCTACATGCCCCAGGGGCCGAGCGTGCCCGAGCTGTGGGAGGATCCCATCGAGCTGCCGGCATTCGAGGACCTGCCCGCCACGTACACCATCCAGCTGCCCGATCCGCTGGACTCGCTGCAGATCACGGTCACGGCCGGGGGCGCCGGCGAGTTCGTGGTCGAGGGTGCCCATCTCGAGGACACCTTGTTCGACGAGGACACCTACCCGGACTGCACCGTGGACAGCGACGTGGACTCCGTGCTGACCGTGCAGACCAACGACCACCTCACGGGCACGATCACGCTGCAGAACACCGACTACCAGGGCGACTCCTGCCCGGTGGTCGAGGGTGATCCCTGCTCCGTGGTGCTGGACGTGCAGGCCGACCGGCTGTAGCCGCGTGGGCCACGCGCGCCGTGGCCGGACCCTGGCCTGCGCCGGTCCGGTGATGGCCGCCCTCCTCGCCCTGCTCGGCTGTCGCGTCGCGGCCGCCCAGCAGGTGCGCCTGGGCGGGCACGTGTCCACCCGCCTGCAGGTGGGACTGGACGGGTGCCTCGGCGGCGACGACGACTGCCGCTATCTCGACCTGCGCAACACCAACGTGCTGGGCCTGGAGCTGCAGGCCTCGCCCGGCCCCAAGGTGGCCGTACGCGGCGCTGTGGACATCATCAACGTGCTGGTGCCCGAGGTCGAGACCCTGGAGGACACGGCCGAGCCGGACCGCATCCAGCCCGTGTCCCTGCGCGTGACCGACGCGTTCGTGGACCTGTACGGCGTGGGCCTGCGCCGGCTGGACCTGCGCATCGGCGCACAGCGCATCCGCTGGGGCGTCGGCGACGGCTTCAACCCCACGGACCGCATCAACCCCTACGACCTGGAGGATCCCACGCGGTTCGACCGGCGGCTCGCGATCCTGGCCCTGCTGGCCAGCTACCAGGCGGGCAAGGTGCGGTTCGAGGTGGCGGTGATGCCCCTGTTCACGCCCGCGGCCCTGCCCATGCGGGAGATGGACTTCCTGGCCACGGCCATGCCCGAGGACGACTTCGACCTCAACGCCTACAGCCACGGCGAAGAGACCATCGAGCTGCGCAGCGTGGACACGGCCACGGTGCTGCCCCCGTTCTCCCTGGCCGAGACCGCGGTGGCGATGCGCGTGCTGTGGCAGGGCTCGGTCGGGGACCTGGGCGTGAGCTGGTACCACGGCCACGACAGCCTGCCCCAGGGCCACGGCGAGGTGCTGCTCACCGGCTATGCCACGGACGAGTCGCGGGTCGACGTGCTCGTGCCGATGGCCTACCCGCGGCTGGACGTGCTGGGCCTGGAGGCGCGGGTGGGGCCGTTCCGCGCCCTGTCCGGCTGGGTGGAGGCTGCGTTGGTGTTCCCCCAGGCCACGGAGCTGATCGCCACCGAGTGGCAGCTGGAGGCGTTGCTCGGTCTGGGCACCATCGACGAGATCCCGGATCCGTTGCCCACCCAGGTGACCCAGGACGGCGCGCCCTACCTGCAGGCCATCGCCGGCGTTGACCTCAACCTGCACTGCGGGCTGTACCTCAACCTGCAGTACATGCGCGGCTTCCCCACCGAACGGCAGTGGGGCGATCAGGGCAACTACGTGCTGGCCGCGATCCGCTACACCTTTGCCGGCGGCAACGTGGTGCTGGGTACCGAGGCCGCCCTGGAGGTGCGGGACGACGGCACCGTGGGCGGCATGGTCTCGCCCCAGCTGTCGGTGATGTTCGGCGACGCGGTCGACCTGGGCCTGGGCTTCGTGTGGCTGGCCGGCCAGCAGGGGTCGCACTTCGACGCCTACACCGACCTCTCGCACCTGCGGCTGTCCGCGTCGGTGGTCTATTGAGCCACCTGCTCGGCCACGAACTTCAGGTACTGCTTGAGCGCGGTCCGCGTCAGCAGCACCTCCACCCACCTCGGCATGCGGCGGCCCGTGCGCACGTGGTTGACGTACAGGAAGTCGCAGTGGTCGGGCTGATCGTCGACCGGCCACACCGAGAAGCTGCCCTGGATCCACTCCACGTCGTTGTCCTGCTCCTCGTCCAGCACCCACGCCAGGTAGCCGTCGGCCGGGTGATAGGTGTGGTGCAGGTTGTACGCATAGGTCGCGCCCGCGACCCTCATCTCGTAGTGGAAGTCGATGAACCGCGTGCCCGTGGGCGGTTCCCGGTCCATCTCGTGGGTGTACTCCTCGGCCACGACCAGGGCGTCGGTGCACTCGGTGAGCCGCGCCAGGTCCAGCAGCACGGCCCACACGTCGCGGGCCGGGGCCTGCAGCCGGATCAGGCCCAGCACGGCGTCCTCCCCGTCGCCGCTGCCGTCGGCCGTGGTGCGCAGCACGAGTCTGCCCCGCTCCAGCCGCGCGATCTCCCCGGCGTCGAGTTCGGGGTAGGCGGGCTGCTCGGCCGCACCGATGCAGGGCACGGCCAGCACCAGCGCGGCGATGGACAACCAGCAAGCATCTCTCACGACGGCCCCCATGACGGGCCCATTGTACGACACGGCCCGCACGGATCCCGACGATTGACTTGGCCGGGCACCGTGGCTAGCGTGCGGGGCGCTGGGGAGGATCCGGAGGCCGCATGACCGGCGTCGAGGGACTGCACGACCGGCCGCTGGTGCGGATGCCGTACGAGACCGCACAGACCCCCCACCTGGTGATCGAGGTCAACCAGGCCTGCAACATCACCTGCCAGGCCTGCTACAAGGTGCGCGCCGGCGCGAACAAGCCCCTGGAGCAGGTCCTCGCCGAGATCGACTGGGCCCTGCAGCAGCGGCGGCTCGACGTGGTCACCCTGGCCGGTGGCGAGCCCACCCTGCACCCGGACCTGCCCCGGATCGTGGGCTACCTGCGCGAGCGCGGGATCCTGGTACAGATGCTGACCAACGGCACGCGGCTGACCGACGAGCGGCTCGAGGAGCTGGCCCGTGCCGGGATGTTCAAGGTCTACCTGCACGTGGACGCCCGCCAGCGTCGGCCGGACGTGCAGGAGGCGGACGGCGAGGCCGGCCTCGGTGAACTCCGCGAGCGCATCGCCCGCCGCGTGCGCGGCCACGGGATCCGCTGTGCCGCGGTGATCACCCTGTACCGCTCGGACCTGCCCGAACTCGACCGGATCGTGCAGCAGGTGCTGGCCTCACCCTCCCTGGACTGGCTGCTGGCCACCCTGTACACGGACTTCACCGGCCTGGCCGAGCAGCTCGGGTTGCAGGGTACCCGCGACCTGCTGGGCGAGGGGCTCGTCGACCAGGAGGTCACCAACGAGCAGGTGGCGGACCACCTGCGCGAGCACTTCGGCTGGTGGCCCAGCGCCTACGTCGCCTCCAGCCGGCGGCTGGACGAGAAGCGGTGGATCTTCTACTACGCGCTGCTGCTGCGCCGCGGGGACGAGGTGGTCGACGTGTTCCATTTCGACCACCGCTTCGGCCGCAACATCGCCCTGGGCAACTGGATGTACCGCCGGGTGCGCGGCCGCTATCCCTTCGACATCCTGCTGGGCCAGGCCGCCATCGTGGCCGTGGCCCTGGCCCACGCCGTGCTCTGCCTCGACCCGCGGCGGGCGCTGCAGATCCTGCGCTTCCTGGGCGGCCTGCGGCCGGGGCGGACGCTGGAGTTCAAGGCCCTGTGCTTCCAGCAGGGACCCAACCCGACCGGCGACGGGGGCGTGGAGATCTGCCGCTTCTGCCCGGACGCCACCGTGCGCGACAACAGGCTGGTCCCCGTGTGCCTGGTGGACGTGCTGATGCCCCCGGGCGAGGACCTGTCGCCGGCGCAGCAGGAGCGGGTGACGCAGCTGATCGACGGGCTGTGGAGCTGAACGCCCCGGTCTACTGCACCAGCACCCCGGCCTCGAGCAGCAGCCACAGGCCTTCCCCGTCCACGGTGCCCACCTGCGGGTCGGTCAGGCCGATCGACTTGCCCTGCAGGAAGTCGATGTCGGCCATCTCCTCCAGCCCCACCTGGGGCAGGAAGAAGCCGTCCACCCCCTCGTTGCCCTGGGCCAGCATGGGCGGCACAATCATGGTCACCAGCGCGGCCAGGTTGGCCGGCACCTGGCCCTCGGGGTACTGCAGGGTGGACACCCCCAGCCGCACCTCGGCGGGCCGGTCGTCCAGGATCATGGCCAGGGAGCCGTGGCCCGCCGCCCCCCCCCCCCCCCCCCCCCCCCCAACGACACCCCACACCCCCCCCCCACCCCCCCCCCGCAGC
>CAZXHG010000260.1:0-2234 GCA_964639985.1 uncultured Rickettsiales bacterium | reverse complement strand
GCCGTCCGCGGACGGCTCCACCCTGCCGCCCGCGGAGATGCTCACCGAGAAGCCCAGCACCTCGCCGTCGGTGCGCTCCAGTTCGGCCCACACCTCGCCGATGGCCACGTCGTAGTCGAACGAGTCCGAGGTGGTGGGGGTCATCACCATGGGCAGCTGGATGCTGACGTCCGCGCTCGCCACCGGCCCCAGGGGCGCGGGGATCTCCTCGGCGCCCATGGCGGCCAGCTCGTCCGCGCTGAAGGTCCACTCCGTGCCGCCCGCGTGCCACGCCGCGAACATCAGCTGGTTGGCGAAGTCGTCGTCCGTGGCCACGGCCAGGGGCGCGGTGGAGAACGGCGTGGTCGGCGGGTCGCCCCCGCTGCGCAGGGAGCCGGCCAGCGGGTGCAGGTCGAAGGCTGGATCGGCGAAGGCGCGCGCGTCCAGCGTGTACACCAGCCCGGCCGAGGTCACGTCGATGGAGTGCAGTTCGATGGCCAGGGTGACCGGGATCTCCTCGCTGAACTGGAACTCCATGGCCGCGGCGGCCAGCAGCTCGGCCAGGAAATCGGCGATCAGGGTCTCGGCCGTGGCCTGCACCTCCTCCTCCACGTACTCCTGGATGTACTCGGCCAGGTAGTCCTCCAGGTCGTCGGGCACCCACTCCACGTCCATCTGCAGGTTGCTCAGGCTCACGTCCATGGACTGCACCGCCACCTGCACGTCGCCGCCGACCACGGACGAGGTCAGCTCCATGGACACGGTGGCCGGGTCCACCCACGCCTCCCCCGACACCTCGACCCAGTCCCAGAACCCGGTGCCCTGGGCCTCGAAGGTCACGTACAGGTCGTGTAGGGCAGTGGTCACGGCCAGGAACCCGTCGTGCGCGACCAGGTCCACGTCCGCCGACGAGATCGTCATCGACGTGGGCCTCAGCTCGGCGTACTCGTAGGTGATCGACGGCAGGTCCGTGAAGGTGGACGGATCCTCCAGCAGGCCCTCCACCAGGCTGGCCGTGTCGTCCAGGTCCGGCTCGTCGTCGTCCAGCAGGGCCTGGCCCACCTGTACGACCATGGCCGAGGTGATGAGCTCGCCCGGTGGGTGGGTGGGCCCGTGGTGCAGGGCCATGGCCTCCACGGCCCGCTCCTCGGCCTGGTCCTCGAGCTCCAGGTCGACGATGTTGATCCCGTCCGTCGGGTGCAGGTCGTGGCTGAACGAGCCGTCGTCCGCCAGGGAGATCGGTACGTCGTCGATGGTCAGCGCGTGCAGGGGCGCGTCGCCCTCGATGCACCTGCCGTGGATCGTGACCGTGGAGCCCGCCTCGTGGAAGCTGGCCCGTGCCGGGCCGTCGATCACGATGCGCGGCGGTGTGGCCACGTCGTCGTCGTCGCCGACGTCGTCGTCCCCGGCCGGATCGGGCGTCTCGCCCGGTCCTTCGGGTGGACAGCCCAGCAGCAGGACCAACCACAGGCCCACCAGACACCTGATCGCTCGCGTCACGGCCTCACCCTCCGTCGTTCGACCCCTTCGGGAGGGGATCCTACTAGCTCGGTCGGCTTTCGGGGAATCGGGAATGCGTGGAACCTCCCGCGATGCCCGCTGTCCATACCCCCCGAGACGTTCACACGATGGAGGATTCACGATGAGCACGCTCAGCCGCACCCTGACCGCCGCCGGCCTCGCCGCGCTGCCCCTGCTGGCCGCGGGATCGACCCACGCCGGCGAGATCGAGCACTACCAGGCCTACCGCAAGGTGATCGACGACAGCGCGGCCATGGTGTGGGACGCCGAGGCCCAGGCCCTGGCAGCCGAGCACGGCCTGCAGGTACTCAACGTCACCTGGGAGGACACCGCCCGCTACGACAACTCCTCGGTCGGCCCCAACATCTCGGACATGACCATCCAGGTGCAGCAGCTCGACCCGCAGACCGAGGCCAACCACCTCACCTGCATGCCGGTCATCCGCTACCCCAACTTCACCGACCTCACCGCGGATCTCCCCATGGAGGACTTCTTCCTGCTGGTGGGCAACGAGGATGGCGACGACCTGGAGAAGGTCTCGCTGGACGAGTTCCTGGGCAACATCCGCGAGTACATGCACGACGCGGACTCCTGGGCCGGCGAGGAGACCTCGCTGCTGGCCGAGCGCGACTCCCACGTGCTGGTCAGCGCGCAGGCCGCGTTCCTGCCCATCCCCCGCGAGGGCATCGCCGAGTTCAACCCGGTGCTGTTCAACTACCAGTCCTACCAGGGTG
>CAZXHG010000259.1:0-14347 GCA_964639985.1 uncultured Rickettsiales bacterium | reverse complement strand
CTGCAGGATTCGAACGGGGCGGCCATCCGCCTGCGACCTACGGATCCGAAGTCGAATTCACGCATGAACCCTAAGTGGCCGCGCTGGCTGGGTTTTCTCTGGTGGTTTCGGCAGGTTGCGGTGAGCGAAGAGGCTGCTCGAGTCGGACTGATTCTGCCCCGATGGAGGGGATTTCGTCCCCGGGGACGTCCCCAGATGTTCGTATTGGTCGATCTTTCCGCTGGACCGATGAGAGCTTCAGGTCTGGTGGATCCTCCGCTCCTGCACCCTCCAGCGCCCTCCCTGGAATTCGAACACCCGGTACAGGAGACTCTCCGTCCCACGTGCCTCTGCATCGGTCGTGGCTCCGGCGCAGCGGAGCTCGGCCGCCTCGTGACGAACGACATACGGTTCGTGGATGTGCCCGTGCAGGACCAGATCGACGTCCGACTTCCGCACCAGCTCGATCATCTCGTCGGCGTTCTCGAGTTCGAGGAAGTAGTCGCCTCTGCTGCGCTTTCCCTGCTGGGGCACGAGGTGGTGATGCATCGCGATCAGCGGCTGCGTGCCGCGCAGCGCCGAAGAAGACAGCAGGTCGCCGGTCCGCTCCAGTTGCTCGGCGTCGACCCCGCCGCGAGAGTTCACCAGGGGGTTGAAGGTCGTGCTGTCGAGGGCGATCAGGCTCACGTCGCCGATCCGACGAACGAAAGGGTACAGTTGCTCGGTTCGTGGCAATCGCTCATGCAAGAAGGCCGTGTGCTCGAGGTAGCGGTCCAACTTCGTGGTGCGCGACATCCCCACGCCCCTACGGAGCCTCGAGATGTTCACGTCGTGGTTTCCTGGAACGATGGTGACCGGCGCGATGGCTTGCAGGCGTCGCAGCCAGGCGGCGCCCAAACGGAATTCACTGTCGAGGGCGACGTTGGTCAGGTCACCCGTGACAACGATGTGGTCGGGCGGCCGACGCGCGAGGTCAGCGCACAGCATCTCCCGTGACTTCTCCGAATCGCGACGGTGATAGAAGATCCGGCGTAGCCGCCACAGCTGGTACGCCAGGTACGCACCAGCGGTCATCCCGACCAGGACCGCCAGGGAGATCTTGACCGGCGAGAGCTCGGACTCATCGTCCTGGCGATAGAACAGCAGCCTATTCAACCTGTCCCTTCGCTCCGGGTCCTCGAGGACCGGCCGAAGTGCGAATAGCACTGCGGCTGGCGGGCCCGAGAGCAACACGAAGTCCCAAAAGATGCTGCGGATGTTCTGGCCGGAGTCGTAGACGTGGATATCGGACAGGTGGGCGATCTGGATCGTCATCGATTCGTCCCGGAAGGTGGCAGCAACTCTCCCCACAATAGCGGTACGGCTTCCGGCCGACCAGATCCTCGGTGTTCCCACGAGCCTGCGTCGATACCCGTCGTGGAACTCAGGTCAGCCAAACTCCGGGTTGTGGCCCGGTCGCCCGTTCATGCCCTACAATTGGCCGTGCGGGGGGGCTCCCGATCGCGATGCTGTCACCGCCCTTGGTGGCAGATCTCGGATACGAGGTGCCAACTCGCGAACGAAGGACGAGACCGTGGACGACCAAGAGAACTGCCCCATTCATGGGATTGCCAAGGCCACTCGGCAAGTAGACCGCGAGGTCGGGGGTGTGAAGGTCCGTCGAGCGCCTATGCGCCTGTGCCCCCAGTGCCTTGCCGAGCGCCAGGGCACGGCAAGCGCAATCCACGCCGAAGCGGAGGAGAAGCTCGCCGAGGCCGTTGCCAAGGCCCACCGGCGGAACGCTCGCCTCTGGCCGGAAAACGGCGCTCCGAGCATCGAGCTCACCTATCCAGAGGTCCCGGGCGCGGAAGCCCCGCCCGACGCCGAAGACGCGCGCCGAGAGGCCCAGTTCCAGGCCGTTGACCCCGAGCACACCCTCGATGAGTTGGTCCTGCCGCCCTCGACCGACAAGGAACTCGACGCAGCCATGGCTCAGATCGAGCACTACGACACGTTGTACAACCGCTGGCAACTGGGGCGGATCGTCAAGGGAAAGAGCCGTTCGCTCAACCTCTACGGCCCTCCCGGAACGGGCAAGACCGTCGCGGCGCACGGCATCGCCCAGCGCCTCGGCGCCCGGATCATCTTGATCAGCCACGCCGCCATCGAGAGCAAGTGGGTCGGGGAGACCCCCAAGAATCTGGTCGCCGCGTTCCGCGTGGCGACCCGCGAGGAGGCCGTGCTGTTCATCGACGAGGCCGACAGCCTCCTCGGCGCCCGGCTGTCCTCGGTACGGCAATCGGCGGACCACGCCGTCAACGTGGCCCGCAACGTGCTGCTCGAACAGCTCAGCCGGTTCAGCGGCGTGGCAGTATTCGCCTCGAATTTCGCCGCCAACTACGATCCCGCGTTCCGGCGCAGGATGATTGCCCACGTGCGGTTCGAGGTTCCCGACGACGAGGGGCGGCGACGAATCTGGGAGCGCCTTCTGGTTCCTCCGTTGCCCATCCACGACAACCTGACGGTCGACGAGATGTCGAGTTGCTCGGAGGGATTGAGCGGCTCCGACATGAAGGCGGCACTGATTGCAGCCGCCGCGTTGGCGGCCCGGGACGACGTAGCCCTGGAACGCACGCACCTGCTGGACGCGTTCGGAGACATCCGCAGAGCAAAGGAGGATATCGGCCATGGCCGGGAAGAAGATGGGACGCCTCGAGGCGGATAGCGGCCGCGAGTACCTGGTCGACTGGAAGGACGTGCTGGGTCACGGCGGGGTCGGTCGTGTGCTCGCCGGGGTTGCCGCGGAGGGCGGCAGGCCCGTGGCGATCAAGGAATACAAGACCGAACCCGACGCGACCGTCGATCGCATCAAACCGTCCATCGAGACCCACAAGAATCTCGACCACCCGCGATTGGTGCCATTGTTCGACTGGGGTACGCGCGACAGCGGCGAGCCTTTCGTGGTCATGCCCAGGTACGAGGGCAGCCTCGCCCATCGGCTTGCCGCCGGTCCGCTGGACGAGGGCACCGCAGCCCGTTACCTCTACGATGTCCTCCTCGGTCTCGTAGCCCTGCACGCAGCCGGGCACGTGCACCGCGACATCAAGCCCAGCAACCTGTTGATCGGCGAGAGTGATCGCATCTCCATCGCCGACTTCGACCTCGTCAAGGACGTCGCAGACCCCAATCCCAGGACCCAGTACAGCGCAGGTGTGGGCACGTTTGCCTACCGCCCCAAGGAGTGCTGGGACGAGGCCCGCGCGGCGGACGACCGCGCGGACATGTGGGGGTTGGGGGTCACGCTGTACGAGATGCTCTCGGGGACGAGACCCTTCCAGGGCAAGGTCGAAGACGACACCCTGTTCAGGGCAATCCGAGAGGCCGATTTCACGCCACTTGGTGAACGGGCGCCGGAGATGGCGTTCTGGGACCAGTTGCTGACCTGGCTGCTCAAGAAGAACTCGGTACTACGACCCCGGGCTCGGGACCTGTTCGAGGGCCCCTACCGTGCGTACCTGAGAGTGGCGCTCGACGCGTGCTGGTCCGAGGATCGGCCTGAGCAGGCACACGACCTGTGTTGCAGCACGCCACTCGAGGAAGAGTGGTGGATCGAACGCACACTCGCAGCCGCTGCTTGCGGGCGCGAGGATCGCGGCGTGCTGACCGCGCCTACGGACAGGTCTTCCGAACCTCTCCTTGACGCGATCGTCGCCGCCAGAGCGATCGCCGATCAGGCGCCGCATCTCGCAGCGCCGCTACGCGGCATCGTGTTGCGATCCTGCCGTGAGCCGTCTCGGATACCTTACGACGACGTGGCCTTCGTCTCGGCCAACGAGCAGAGGTCGGAGCTCAAGCTTCCGGACGTGAACCCAGCCCCGATCCCTCTGCCCACGGTCCGTCAGGACCAGCTGTCCGAGTACGCGCTACGGTATCCATCGGGACGGGAATTGGAGCGAGTACGCCGCGTCCTGAGGTGGCCACCAGATTGCACCTACGCCTGCCGCGAGCGAGCCGAAAAGCTCGTCTTCGATCCGTTCGGCGGGCTGTGGCTCATCCAGGGACATCGGCCCCAAAGGATCGCTCTTTCCGGAGCGCGCGCTGGTTCGATCGACCGCTACAAGCCGAGCAAATCGATCAACGCAGTCGTGGTCGGGACGAATCCACCACGGGTTGCCGTGCTGGGGGACCGCGAGATGTACTACTCCACGGACGGCGTAGTTTGGTCCAAGCCACTGACGTCTTTCACCGCCGATCATGACGCTGTATGGCTCGATGAGCGGCGGCTGGTTGCATTCGACGCTTCCCAGCAGATCCTGTTCGTGTACGACGTCGCAAAGGGCACCGCCAAACCGATCGCAGCTGCTGCGGCCAAGGTCCGAGGCGCGCGTTTCGCGGGTCGCCTGTCCGCGGGGCGTGTAGCGATCCGCACGTCCAAGTCCAAAGTGCTGGTGATGAAGGAAGGGAAGCTGACGAAGGGCTACCGGCTCAGCGAACGCTACGAGAACACATGCGAACCCGAATTCGTCGCCCACTCACCCATTCGCGCCATCCAGGACAAGGACCGAATCCTGACGAGGAGCGCAATACTGGATGGTCAAGGCAAGACGCTCCGAACGTTCCTCCACGATCCTGCAAGGGTGGTGGAAGTCGCGGTTTCACGGGATGGTAGGATAGCCGCATTCCTCGAGTCCGACCGCGTCCGGACCGTGTCTCTCGAAGACGCCGACCTGCCATTTCGAAATCTCCCGCTGCACGGCCTACCCGATACCTGGAAGGCCTTGTGTGTGGCTTTAAACGGTGATGGCACGCTATTGGCAGTGAGCGGAGGTGGCCTCGGATCGTCCACGGGTGAGACACGGGTGTACCAGCTTCAACCGTTCGACTAGGAATTGCAGATTTCAAGCTCTGCGTGACGCGACTCTCCACCATGGTAGCCTCCCGCATCTTCAACGAGGCCCGGGAACCCAAGGATCGGGAACTACCGCCGCCCCAAGTGGACATCTCGCCAGCAGCGCCTGTACCCTGACAACCGTAGCTGGAGAATCAATCACGGCCGAAGCGCGCCGCGTTGCGGAGGGGGCGTGTCGTTGCTCTCGATCTCGACCAGGCAAACCGCGCCGAGCCGAACACCCTCTGGGAGGTAGTCATGGGTTTTGGATCGTTCTTCGCCTCGGTGGGATCAGCTCTCTACAACTTCGCGCGCGCCGCCTGGACGGGCATCGTTAGCGCGGCGAAGACCGTGGTCCGCGCAGGTAGGACGCTGCTGGTGACGGCAGCTGAGACGGTAGGACAGGCACTGGGCGCTGCGTGGGAAGGCGTGAAGGCCATCGTCGGCACGATCGCCACGGCGGTGCAGGCGGTCGCTCGCAAGGTCGGCGAATTCGCACCCAAGGTGCTGCAATGGGCGGCGATGGCGGCTCAGGGCATCAAAGCCCTGTGGGATATCTTGCCCAAGCCAATCAAGGACAAGATCGCGGAAAGCGCCCTTCGCATCCTGCGCCCCCTCTTGGCCAAGTTCCCGCTCGTCTACGCCGTTGTCGAGATCATCCTGACAGTGCTCGGCAGGGTCCTTCACGCCACGTACAAGACCAAGTACGTCCGGGAGGATGAGGTCGCCGAGGGTGGACAGCAGCACCGGACCAAGGAGTCCGGCGAGCTCGACCTGTCCATGCTGCCTCAGGAGCAGATCGACCACCTCATCGAACAGACAGGCCAGCAGGGCATGGTCTTGCGCCTTGATGATACGGCGACGGAGATGCCGTCGCCCGCATGACGCATCATCGAGGCGGATGGTCTCACACCCGATCCATCGACGGTTTCAAGTGAACCGAAGCTTCTTGTTCGACACCCACCTGAATTCGGTCTGACCGCGGACCGTGTACTTGATCTTGCTGCGCGAACCCCGCCTTTCCACCACCTCGCCGATGTGTGGACCGTAGACGACGCGCTGGCCTGGTTCCCCCCCCTTCACCGCGGGTGGAGCCGTAGATGGGCGAACCTGCGGCCTGGACGACTTGATGGTTCGCGTCTGGGCTTTGAGACGGATCGACTCAAGTAGCTTGGTTGGTTTCTCCCGCAGGGCCTGCAGAGCTTTGCTCGGCACCCACCTCGTCTGGCGTCCTCTGGGCCCGTACATCGAGATAGCGATCTGGTCGCCCCGGATATCGGTAACCACCGCCGGGTACTCGCCACACATCACCCAACCGTCCTTGACGAGGCCATGTTGAGGGGGCCGCAGTCCATTGGTCGGCGGCTGGATCGTACTTGGAGGCGGCGAGGAGGCCGGGCGTGTCGTGCGCGTACGCGGCACATCCGGCCGCGGACTGGGCGACGATTCCGGAGGAGTGGCGCCTGGTTGAACCGCGCGCGCGCTGACCCAGCGAACGCCACCGTCGTGTGCCGTGTAGCGAATCTTGTAGGTGCTCGCGGTCTCTTCGACGACCTCGGCATGGCGCTGGTCGTGCCAGACGAATTGCCCGATCAGAGATCCATCTGACCCATGTGGCCTTTTGGGCTCTCGAGATTCCAACTCCTGACTGCGCTCTTCTGCCTCCAGGAACTCGGCACGCTGAAGGAATGCCCCTAGGTCCTCTGCGAGGTGTACTCGCCCATGCAAGTAGCAGATTTCCACCGCCTTCCTGAGCGGTGTGAGATACCCAGGTCCGAGCAGGTCAGCGACACTGGGTCGAACGGCTTCGTTCTTCCTCGTACAGTGGAGAACGATCTGGTGCCATACACGTAGCCGGGGATCGTCCTCGAGATCCCCGGGGATCGTAGCGGTCCTTACAGCGTTGATGAACGACCCGTCCTCCACCTTTCCCTGGAACGCCTTCGCCCCCGTCAACATCCGGTACAACGTCAAGCCCAGGGACCAGACGTCAGCCCTGTCGTCGACCTGGCGGGCGTTGTCCCACTGCTCCGGCGCACGGTACTCGAAGGTGCCGATCCCAGCGCTGTACACGGTCGGTCCGTCAAGGACATCGAGATCCTTGATCGTGTCGAAATCGGCCACCGCGACGCGGCCGTCCTCCATGATCAGGCAGTTGCTCGGCTTGATGTCGCGGTGGACCAGATTCTGACCATGGAGGTGGTGGAGCGCCAGAACGACGTCGTAGAACATGGGGATGGCCTCATACTCCGGGATCGTGCCGGCCTCCATGCGAGCGCCGATGCTCGATCTTGCTCGGGGCATGACGAGGAACGGCTCGTCTCGTTCCGTTGTTCCGAAGTCCAGGACCGGCAGCAAGCGGGGGTGACGGATCTTCCGGTGCATCTGGATCGACGCCTCGATGCGGGCCATGAGATCAGTGTTCTGGTGGTTGAACACCTTGATCGCCACCTCGTCCTGGCCGGACTCGGATCGCCCGCCATACACGACGCCGAACCCGCCGAACCCCAGCTTCTCCTTCCAGTTCGTGTAGAAGACCTGTCCGCCGCGCCCTTCGAGGCGTGCTTTCACCGGATCTGACATGTCGATTCCCTGGATAGCATGGTGTGTGTGGCCTCGATTCTGCCACAGGTTGCAGATCCCCGGGGCATGCCCGGGAACGCCGTGGTTGGCCCCAAGTCTCACTGGGTAGCTAGAGAGTCAAGGCTAATTATGGGTGGATGCGTCGGTTAGCATCTACCGAGCGACCCCGTTTGCCGGGCCAGCGGCTCTCAGCCCAGCCGGTGCCCTACAACCTCGATTTCCCCGACAACCGCCCCCCGCACTTGCACTTGTAGTCGTAGATGCCGAAGAAATCCTTCGCGGCTTTGCCGGTGCTCTGCGCTCCGGGTACCCACTCGCTCACGGCTTCGAAGGCTGTCGCAATCGACGTGCCCACGGCGTCTTCGACCTTAATCTTGGTCAGCTTGTTTTCAGCGCAGTTCTTGCACCACACCTTGCTGCACGAGGGGCACTGCCAGTGGAGCAGTCCGCCACCACAGTCATCGCACGAATTCCAGAATGTCCCCTTACCCATGTGAGTCCTCCCTGCTCGACCAAGACAAGTTACCACGCATCCGTCTCGGTCCGTGGTCAGCCGAGAATCGACCCGGACAACCGCGAGCACTCAGGTGTCGTCACCAGGTGAGCCTCGTCCAGAAGGAAATCGTTGGATATCGCTCGTCACCACCGCCAACATCACTCCCGCAACAACAAACAGCCGCCGGTCATCCGTGCGGTTCAGGTAGCTGGGTACGACCATCCCGTTCCAGATGGTCGCGGCGTGCCTGTATCATTCCACCAAGGGCCGTCGGTGAGAAACCGGCCATATCGCATACGAGACAGGGAGGACAGGGATTGAGTCCCATCGACATCGAGGTCAGCGCACGGGATGCAGCCGCCGACCTGCGCTTGCACGAGTACGAGACCCTCGAAGACCTTGACGAGGACGTCAGACTCCTCGTGCAGGAGGCCGGTCAGGGAGGTTGCGTCCGGATCGGGTTTCACCTCGAGCCAGCACATCCTCTCATCATTCCCGACGCCTTCGCGGTGGTAAGGGCCTTTGCGGAGCAGGCCGAGGCAAAGGGGCTGACGATCCGCTGCCTCGTTCCCAGCGAACGGATAGCCGAGGGGCTGATCCCATCGCTGCCGGGCGAGATCCCCGACCCCCGCTCGTTCACGCTTGGCGCGACGGAGATCGTCATCGTGGTCCACGACATCACCGACGTCCGCGCCGATGCGATCGTGAACGCGTCCAACACCCGCCTCCTCCTCGGTGGTGGCGTTTCCCGCGCGATCCGGAGGGCGGCCGGCCCAGGACTCCAGGACGAGATGTCGGCGGCGGCCCCCATCTCTCCTGGCCAGGTCGTGGTCACGGGTGCTCATGGACTCCCCAACACCAAATGGATCCTCCACGCAGCGACGGCCTCCGGCAATGCGGAGGTGATCGCCCGCGCCGTGCGGGAGGTTCTTCGCACCTGTGCAGCGCTGCGGCTGGGTAGCGTCGCCATCCCTGCGCTGGGCACGGGTACCGGCGGCCTGGACGTCGGACGGTGTGCAGCGATCGTCCGTGACGAGGTGACGCGCCGCGGCGGCGACCACCCTCATCCGCTGCGCATCACTGTCGCGGTTCGCTCGAGCGCGGCTCACGCTGCATTCGTCAGCGTCTTCACTGACCCACGGTAACTGGGAGCCCTGCGCTTCCGCATCCCGCCCGGACGGTCGAGACCGCCCCCCCCCCGGTCGCAACGCTGCTGCTCCGCTCTCGACGAACGAGCCCTCCGCGCTCACGACGAAGAGTCCGACGGTATCACCTGCTCGGTGAAAGCCCTGACGTCCTCGAGCAGGGCGAGAGCGACATCACGAGGCTCACGGGCCACGTCCATCCGGTCGATCAGGGCCTGGGCGTCGGCGAGACCTGCACGGTCGACGAACGCCGCCAGGATCTTCCGGATTCTCTTCCAGCGCCCCTTGGCATCAGCAGGCGAGGCGTCATCCAGATGCTCCGTGAGCCACCCCGCGAGCTGGACCAGCTCGCGGCTGGCCTCGGCCGCGGAGCGCTGGCGGCCCTTGCCGAGCTTCAGGTACCCGGTCCAGCCGTGCTCGGCCTCGAATACATCGATTGCTCTTGCCCGCAGCGCCTTTGCAGCCTCCAGCTCGTCGGCACCGGGCTCACCGTCAGACTCTTCGAGCAGCCCGACGGGATACCCGTACGGCTCATCGAACCCTGCCAGCTGGACCAGCGCGGTGACCCCCGGGGTGCAGATGCCGTACCTGTCCTCGACCACCTGCCCCAGCAACCCGGGCACGACCACATGATCGGGCTGGATGAACTGGTATCCCACCGTGGTCACCCAGGTCCCGACCCCCATCCCACGCAGCTCGACCCACTCGACAGCAACACCGCAAGCCACCAGGGCTTCTGCGAACTCCCCGAGGATCCCGAGGATGCGTGACGGTTCGCCACTGGCCAGTGGGAGCCGGAGGTCGGGATGCGGCGCGAGGGCCAGGTAAGGGATCTCGTTTTCCAGGATGGCTGCTGCGAGATCCCTGGCGGAAACCAGCGGCAACTCGAGCAACTCCGATTCCCCGGTCACGCACTGGTCGCAACGGCAGTCGGTGATGCGCATCACCATGTCACCGAGGTCGAAGAACAGGTGATGAGCCTCGGTGATGAGGGACTCTCCGTCCCGGCTGATGTGAAACAACCCGCCGGGTTTGACGATGGCCAGAAGTGCGTCGCCCATGAGTCTCCCCTCCGCGTCGCAGGCACGGTCCTTCAAGAACACGATGCCAGACTGGAATCGACCCTATCACCTGGCCTGATGGCTCGAAAAGCTACGGGAGCATCCGCTCATCCGCCGGGCCATGGGGGCAACGGAGCCCCAGCCACTGGTGAAGAACCGCCAGTACGACCGGCGATTGCACTAACGGAAGAACGAGCGACCCGAACGCATCCTCCTCGCCCGCCAGATGGGTCAGCAGCCAGCGATGCTGGCTGGTCGCGCCGCCAAGAAAAGGAGCGAAAGGTCGAGGGCGAGGAGGACCCGGATGCCCTGGGCGACCCGGCCCCAGAAGAACAACCTCCACTTCACCATCCTGCTCGTCGAGAACAGCCCCAAGAGACAACACTGGATCGAGACCCACTCACCCGAGAACGTGAGGTTCCACACGGTCGCGAGCGGGCAGATCGCCATCGGGGTCGTCGCGCACATGCAGCCAGACGACTACGCCGGGATCATGCTCGACTGCGACCTCGACGAGGGCCTCGAGGGTGGACCGCAGGACTACTTCGACGGAGTCGAGATCGCGAAACTGGTGGTGCAGCACGCTCCCAGGCACCTGCCGGTCATCGTTCACTCGCACAACCCGGCTGGCGCGGCGCGGATGGTGACGATGCTGACGAGCAACGGATTCGATGTGCTGCGGGTCCCCTTCCGCGACCTCGAGGAAGAGCAACTCCGCGAGTGGTTGATGGAGATCGAGGAGGACCTGGGCAGCGGGTGAATCTCGGATTCACATCGAATAGAGCGGCAGAAGGGAACGTCTCATACCCACGATGGCTGTCTTGAAACCTTGCCAGCCATTCCCAAGTTGACGTAGACGCACCCGCGACTCCCTCCGGCCTGGACCTCAGACGCACTCGTCTGTCTGGGTCCCCTGCTCTTTGACAGGCAGGGGGGAGCCGGAGCCACCGCCGAGCCGAGCGCTCCCCCCGAACACACGCATATGTCATTGCTGCACCATTGCGTCTACCAGCCAACCGCAACTCCAACGGAGGGAGTCATGAACGAACAAACACAAACCTTCGGCGCCTACTGGGCGTCGCTTCCCGAGAGCGTCATCGAGCAGATGATGCAGACCTCGCGAGAAGAGGAGGCCAGGAGAAACCGCCTGTACCCGGACAACTCCGTGCCGACGGGCGTGGTGCCGCGCGAAGCGCTGGAGACCCTCAGGCGGCACGCCATCCGCGAGCGACTCCAACACTTCTGGGATGCACGCCGGCGCGCACGACGCGAGCGCGACCAGCAGTTTCGCGAGGCCATCGCGGGCCGGCTCGGGTCGGACGGTCGCGAGCGACAGGCCATTGCCAATCTCGGGATGAAGCTGTGCAAGCGCGACCCGGATGACGCTTTGATCGAACTCGCTGACCAGGTGCCGGGTGACCGGACCGCCTGCGGCTGCCAGGGCCCTTGCCAGCACCTGCTGTACGAGGCCGGGTGCCAGCTGCGCGCGGTCGGGCGACTGGACGAGGCCTACGTGATGCTCAAGCGGGCAATCGACCACCTCCAGATCGCGCCTGACGATCCGCTGCCGATCCCGCCGCGGTTCGCGCGCGGCGGCGTCCCGACGTTGCGCTGGGGGCTTCTCGATCCACACGAAGGCACCCGTGGTGTCGTCGTGAGGGCGGTCATGCCGTGCGTCGAGGAGTTCAACTGGAACCAGGCTGACCACGTGATCGGTCTCGGCACCACCATCACCCGAGCGGTCCTGGATCACATCGGGGTGCCGGGATTCAAGCAGCACATCCTCGAGGTCCATCGCGCGGATCCAGGCCCTGTGGGTGCTTCGTTCCCCCGTCTTCGGGGTCGCGTCATCGTCGTCGATGACGTTCACGAGGGCGAGACCTCCCTTGCGGTCGCTCGCCTCTATCGCGGGGATGTCGTCAACACCGAGCCCAACCAAGTCTGCACCTACCTCTTCGAGGCCCCTCAGCCACTCGCGAGCATCTGCGACGACGACCTGTGGGTCCACTACAGGAACTCCGAGACCCTCGAACGCATCCGCCTCGCCCGCCAGGTCGACCGCGAGTTCATCGACGCGGGCCGCAAGGGCGTGTGGAGGAGGCGTTCGAACGGCTCGCGTCCGACGCGAGCGGCGTGACCATCGACCACCAACCCGCCAGGGGAGCCGGCATCGGTTCCCCTCGCGGTAGAATCTGAGGAGCGTACATGCACGATCACGACGACGACCGCCGGAACACCGCCGCCAGCTCCATGGGCGCATTGGAGGCGGAAGCGCCACCGCAGCGCCCGGTGGCCGGGTCATGGGTGCGCTTCATCGGCGAGGGCAAGCTGGGCAGGGACCACATCGTCCTCGAGGGCATGCTCGGGCAGGCGAAGTCCGAGCCGTGTCACGAGGGCGGATGCGGGCCCTACACCCACATCAAGCCGGTCGGTGCCAGGTCCGGCCTTAGCTACCCCAACGATTGGTTCGAGATCGTCACGGATACACCCTCGGCAGAGGCGATCGAGACCACCCGGCGTCTCTACCTCGGACGAGCCCAGGAGCTGCAGGCACGCAGGGGGTGGATGGGCCTCCTCCAGATCGGCCGAAGGATCATGGACGAGGATCATGCGCGTCGAGAGCTGGAGATGCAGTGCGACAGGGTCGTGAGGTTCGCGCGGGAGGGCAAGCACAAGGAGGTCCGCGGCACCTTGCGGAGGATCAGCCGGGTGCTGGAGGCCTTCGGACTCCATCCCTGCGGTGCGAGCGCCATCGAACTCGCCAGGGCCGTACAGGAGCAGCGAAACGACATCGTGCAAGCTCCATCCCTGGCAGCCAGGGTATGGCGCTGGGTCTGGCTGTCACGCGAGGCGGACGTGCCCGAAGTGACCGGGCTGCTGAAGCCGCCGCCACGCCCCTGGGAGACCTCGGACAGCGAGGACGGCGGATGGCCGCGCAGGCACGACAGGCGGTGTCCGAACTGCGGGTTCGCCTACAACATGGCGTGGGAGTTCGCCGCGGTCATTCCGGACAAGCGGAGGATCATCGGGGGCCCCAACCCCATGTCCAGGAAGGAATGCCCCGTCTGCGCACATGTCTTCCGGGTGAGAGACGGCCGGTGGGATGGTGGTCTGGCCATCGCGAACCGCGACGGCCGGGCCGATGGAGGTGAGGAGGATAAAGATGGGTAAGAAGCCTCGGCAGAACAGGTACGATGAGCACTTCACGGAGGACCACATCGCACAGGCGAAGGACTGGCTCGGACCGGCCAGAGCTCGATTCGCGCCGGATGCAGGGAGGTTGTGATGGACTACATCGTCGGACTCGTGTGCACGTGCGCCCCAGTCATCCTGGTAGCACTCGGAATGGGCTTGCTTACGGTGATGGCCATGGGAAAGAAGCCGTGGTGAGGGCCGGGTGAGGGCCGGGTGAGGGCCGGGTGAGGGCCGGGTGAAGCCCGGACAATTTCGCCCCTGACTCACCGCATCAGCGGCTACCGAGACCTATTCGGCGTACCTTTGACCTCAGGAGGGAGTCGGCTTCGCACGCTGGGTGGTGCACTTCACAGTTCGCGAGCGTGCAACTCCTCAACGGACCAGGTCGCGCGTAGAAGCTTGCGGCGACTGGTCATCTGTTCGCGATTCGTCGATCTTCAACACGCCAGCGCCCCCCATCGAAAGCAAACACCCGGTACCGGATAGTCCCCTTCCCGCGCGCCTCCGCGTCAGTCGTAGCCCCCGCACACCGGAGTTCTGCAGCTTCATGCCGCACGACATACGGCTCGTGGATGTGCCCATGGAGAACGAGGTCGGAACCGGACTGACGGACGAGATCGATCATCTCATCAGCGTTTTCGAGTTCCATGAAGTAGTCGCTTCTGCGGCGCTTGCCCCCCCGGGGCACGAGGTGATGGTGCAAGGCGATCAGCGGCTGTGTACCGCGAATGACCGGGGAGGCGAGCAGGTCGGCTGTTCGCTCCAACTGCTCGTCGTCGATCACGCCGCGGGAATTCACCAGGGGATTGAATGCCGTGCTGTCGAGGGCGACCAAGCTGATGTCCCCGATCCGACGAACGAACGGGTACAGTTGCTCGCCAAGTGGCAACCCTTCGTGCAGAAAGCCCGTGTGCTCGAGGAAACGATCCAGCTTCGACGTGCGCGGCATCCCAGAAGCCCGGCGGAGCCTCGAGATGTTCACGTCGTGGTTTCCTGGAACGATGGTCGCCGGCGCGATGGC
>CAZXHG010000258.1:0-14349 GCA_964639985.1 uncultured Rickettsiales bacterium | reverse complement strand
TGTCTGGGCGATTTTCCCGTGCCGGAAGCGCTACATCGAAGAAAAGGTAGCCGAGGCTGTGGTCGATCAAACAGAGGCTTTGGTGAACCTGGGGGCCGGCTTCGATACGCTGGCCTACCGGCTCGATGCTCTGGCAGACGTTCCGGTCTGGGAGGTCGATCAGCCGGTCAACATCGAGGCCAAGCGGTCGGGACTAAAGAAGGGGCTCGGAGAGGTTCCAGCCCACGTGACTCTGGTGTCGATCGACTTCGACAGCGAAGACCTGGCGGCTGCGCTGGCTTCCCACGGCTACGCGCTCGACAAGAAGACCTTCTTCATCCTGGAGGCGGTCACCCAGTACCTGACCGAGGCCGGCATCCAGACGACCTTCAATTTCCTGGCCAAGGCGCCGGCGGGCAGTCGCCTGGCGTTCACGTACGTTCGCAAGGACTTCATCGATGGGAAGGCCCTCCATGGCCTCGATGACTTCCACAAGAGGATGGTCCTGAAGGACAAGAGCTGGCTCTTCGGCATCGATCCCGAGGACGTGGCTGACTTCCTGGGCGGGTATGGCTGGCGCGTGCTGGAGCACGTCGGTTACGAGGAGCTTGCCGAACGGTACGTCAAGCCGACTGGGCGGCAGCTCCAGGCCACGGCAATCGAACGGGTGGTCTACGCAGAAAAGATGTAGGCGATCGGGGATGCTCGCCAGACAAGCCGGTGAACATGGACTGATCCGTGATCGGTGCTATGGTCGGGGTTCTGTGCTACACCCCTGAAATCATTGAGGAAAATGTGGTGGAGGCGGCGGGAGTCGAACCCGCGTCCGAAATGGCTGACCCGGAACGTCTACGCGTGTAGCTCGCTGATTTGATCTCGCCGGTGTAGCTCCCAGGAGCAGGATCTTCACCGACCACCCTCTCCAGTTGTCTCGTCTCTCAGCCGAAGAGGTCCAGCATCGAGACCAGCCTGTTGAACATTACGCCCCGAAACCCTCCCTACAGGCCCAGGAGGGCCGGAACGTCGCCGCCTAAGCGGCGAGAGCCAATTGAGAATCGGCAGTTGTGGTTTCCAGCCTTTGTACGGGGTGACCGGGACCCCCGACGCGCAGCCCCGAGGCGAATCCACCCCGTCGAGACCGTTTCGCCCCCATGCCAATGAACGTGCGGCCTGGCGGCCGCTCACACCTCCCACTGTAGTCACGCCGGCGGGGAAGTCAAAGCCCGGCAGCCCGGCAGTGGTCGGACGCGTACCTCATTCGGGGGGGTTCCCGGGGGTGTCGGCTCCGCGGCTGCGCCGCTCGAGCCGACCTACGGATCCAGCTGACCCGCGGCTCTGGTCCGGTCCTTGCAGCGGGCTTCGGGCATCGATTCGAACCGGCAATCGAGAGGAGCATTCACGATGAGAACTGCACTGACCTCCACCATCCTTCTCACCCTCACCCTCGGCTGGGCCGGCCTGGCCAGCGCCAACGCCATGGCGCCGTGGTCCCCCTGCAACGGCCTGGAGGAGGGGGACCGCTGCATCCAGGAGCCCTACTACAACGGCTACTGCGAGGTGGACACCGACTGCGAGGACTCGGAGGACACCGAGGAGAACGAGTGCCTGGTGTGCATGGACACCACGCCGGCGACCTGCGCCACCGTGGCCGTCCACCCCACCACCCTGACCCTGGCGGGCCAGCTCGGCATCGGCCTGATCGGCGCGCTCGTGTGCCTGCGCCGAGCAGCGAGGCGCCGCTCGTCCTAGAATCAGGGGGAGATGGAATACGCCAGCTGGACCGTGCTCGTCGTCGTCGTCCTGGCCGTGGGCCTGGCCGGCCTGCTGTCGGGGTGCGCGCACCTGATCCCCAGGGGCGCCGTGGTCGACGAGGAGCGGTTCCTCGGCCCGGCCGAGCCCCCGATCCCCGCCACCGCGGATCCCCGCGTCGACCACCCGGTCCTCCCGTTCGCGGTGTGGGGCCTGTACTTCGACGAGGAGATCGTGCTGGAGCTGGTGGACCACCCCACGTGGCGCATGCTCGAGGTGTGCCTGGTGCGCATCCGGGGCGAGGAGTTCGCGTTCTCGCTGGACTCCCACCGCTGCGGCCGGCAGTGGGTGGCCGTGGACGAGCGCAGCGAGGCCGTGGCCGGCGGGTTCCCCGCGCCCACCTACCGCAGCGACCTGGACGTTCAGCGCAGCGAGGACGAGCGGCGCATCACCTACGAGGCCACCTGGACCATGCAGAGCGGCGAGCGCATCGCGGTGAGCGCCGAGGTGCGCAAGCCCCTGTGGTCGCCGCTGCAGCGCAACGGCAACACCATGAACCACTCCCAGGAGACCGCGCTGGCGGCCATCGACCTGCAGCGGTTCAGGCCGGCGAAGGCGTCGGTGACCATCGACGGCGAGCCCGCGAGGATCTCGCGCCTCTCCCGCAGCATGCTGGTGCAGGCGGCCGCCGGGCTGATGACCGACCGGCTGGTGCTCCGCGCCGTGGGCGAAGGCCTGGAGGTGGACAACGCGGCCGGGGACACCACCGCCTACCGACGGCTGGAGCACGGTGGGGGCTTCGACCTGATCGCCGAGCGGGCCACGGCCGACGAGGTGTGGCGGTTCGCCGAGGTCGACGGCCAGCAGCACCTGCAGCAGGTGACGCTGATCCAGGAGGGGCGCGAGGTGCTGCGGGTGCGATTCAACCCGGCGTTGCCCGACCTGCGACGGCCGGTGCAGGGCGAGACCTCCTCGCGCATGGTGATGGCGATCAACGGGCGGCCGGGGTACGTGGCCGGCACGGTGACCGTGGCGCCGGGGGACGGGGGGACGACCGTGGTCGAGGTGAGCCCGGAGAAACCCTCCTGGGCGGCCGCGCGGCCCGTGAGGACGGTGATCCGGTTCGCGGACGGGGTGGTGGTGCAGACCGAGGTGGTCACGCCAGAGCCCTGGTCCTTCGGCGACGTGGCCTGTCCGGATTAAAGTCCACGAAATCACTAGACACTGTGGGCCGCGAAAGCCCTTGCCCGGGGGGAGGCGAGGTGGTATTCCCCCGTCCACTCTCACAGGGGAAGGATGAGACCATGCACAGCAACCGCTTCTACACCATGTTGATCGCGCTGATCGCCGCCATGGGGCTGGCCCTGATGGGCTGCCCGACCGCACCCGCGGACGACGACGACGACGACGTGGCCGACGACGACGTGGCCGACGACGACACCGAGGGCGACGACGACACCAGCGAGCCCGTGGAGGACTGCTGGGACGTGTACCTGACCGGCCAGGGTGAGGACACCTACGTCAACACCGAGGGCGACGACCACGTGCGCTACGCCATGACCATGGGCGAGGACGTGGTCCACTTCATCGCCACGGTGCGGTGGGACGCGGAAGAGCGGACCGAGTGGGAGTTCGGCATCGACGTGGGCCAGGGCACCTGCCCGGACAACGGGATCCGCTGGGGTGGCGAGACCGGCACCAGCGGCGAGGTGACCGTGTCGGTGTACGCCGACGACATCGGTGAGGAGTTCTTCCCCGATGGCGCCAACGTGTTCGCCCACGTGCGGGTCGAGAACGAGCACGAGCTCGAGATCGGCGAGTCCATGGACTTCGACGTGGACGTGCAGTACTGCCAGTACGAGTAGCCCGCCGCCGGACTTTCTTCGAATAAACGCCCACCCCCGATCGTCCAACCCCTCGTGCGGAGCACGGCGGGAGGTTCGTGCGCGTTTTCTTGCGCGCGCGTACCTTACTGCTATGCTGGACACGGACCGAAGGAGGCGGACGTGGTACGGAACACCATCTTGACGCTCGCGGCTTCGCTCGCGGCGGTGCTGCTGGCAGCGCCGGCGCTGGGCGCGTCGATGCCCACCGAGGGGGACAACCCGGGCGAAGGCGCGCCGCCCGCGGCGCGGATCAGCTACCTGGACGGTACGGTGTACTGCTGGGGGCCCTTCGACGACGAGAAGCGGGAGCTGACGCTCAACGACCTCGTGCGGGAAGGCGACCAGCTCTACGCGGCGCCCAACACCTTCGTGGAGGTGGAGTTCCCGGGCGCGACCTTCCTGCGCCTGGACGAGGGCAGCTCCGTCACGATCCGCCAGTACCAGGAAGACCTGCAGTTCGATCCCGAGGCGGGCGCGTTCTACGTGTCCACCGGCGACTGGGCCGAGGCGATCGGGCCGTTCGGTGCGCAGGACGGCGCCGAGGTGGCCAGCGCGTCGCTGGTCCGCATCGACGTGTCCCCGGACGGCTACCGGGAGCTGGGCGTGGTCTACGGCCTGGGCCGCGTGCTGACCGACCACACCGCCATCGAGGTGGCGGACGGCCAGGCCGTGTGGGCCGAGGCCGAGGGCGACGACTGGGCCAGCGGGGAGTGGGATCCCAACGACGGCACCGAGTTCGACCAGTGGAGCATGGAGCGCGAGGACCGCCTGCGGGGCGTGGCCGACGAGGAGTCGCCGTCGTACCCGCTGGTGGGCTACCAGGAGCTGGACGAGTACGGCAACTGGGTGGTGGTCGACGGCGTGTGGTGCTGGCGGCCCTACTACGTGGAGACCGACTGGCGGCCGTTCTCGGCCGGTGAGTGGGTCTGGTACTCCGGCTACGGTTGGGTGTGGGTGTCCTCCTACGGGTGGGGCTACACCACGTCCCACCACGGCCGCTGGCACTTCGATCCCTTCTACGGCTGGGTGTGGATGCCGGGCATGGTGTGGTCACCCGCGTGGGTGACCTGGTCCGTGTTCGACGGCTACCTCGGCTGGTGCGCGGTGGGCTGGTGGGGCCGGCCGGTGGTGTACGCCGGCTGGTACTCCTACTGGGACTACCGCTGCTGGACCATGCACCACTACCACTACTTCTGGTGCGGCGGGTACCACCACCACGGGCCGTACCACTACCACGACCATCACCACCACCATCACTCCGGGCACGGCTACACACGGCCGCCGGACAGCAACCACCACTACGACCACCAGACCGGTGGTTCGCACCGTCGTCCGGCGGACGGCCACCACGGGGGCGGCTCGGATCACCACGACGCGAACTCGTCCCACTCCCGGGACACCCTGGACGGCAACCGGGCCCAGGCCGCGCACATCGCGGGCAGCAACTTCCGCACGTTCGAGCGCGGCGAGTTCGAGAAGATGCAGCGGTCGCCGATCCGCGATGCGAACACCGAGATCATGCGGGCCGACACGGCGAACGCGTCCGACCGGGCCGCATGGGAGCGGGGCGGCTCGGACCGTGGCGGGATCATCCAGCGTGGCCACGACTTCAGCCGCGACGACCGCTTCGGCGGCCGCAACGTGCCCGGCCGCGAGGGCGGCACGCTGGGGCGCGGCGCCGTGGACCGCGGCGGCTCGGGCTCGGGCTCGGGCGCGGGCAACGGGACCGGGCGCACCACGGTGCGGCCCGATGGCCAGGGTTCCCTGTCCACCGCGCGGCCGTCCCAGCGGGGCGAGTTCGGCGCGGACAGCGCGGCCAGCCAGGCGGACCGGCAGGCCCGTGAATCCCTGGGCGGCGGGACCCACGAGGGGTACGGCAGCCGGGAGTTCGACCGCGGCAGCGGCGAGGGCACCACCCGCGTGGCCCCGGATCGAGAGGAGCGCAGCGACGCGCCCGCCGTGCCGCGCTACAGCGGACGGTCGTCCGACGGCGGGCGGCACTTCGAGCCGCCGCGGGACACCGGAGATCGGGGATCCTCCAGCCAGCAGTATCGCGGTTCGTCCAGCGGCAACCGGTCCGACCCCCGCGCCAGCAGCGGCTCCCGCTCGTCCACGCGGCAGCGGTCGTCCAGCAGCAGCTCGACGCGGTCGAGGTCGTCCTCGAGCTCGGACTCGAGCGAAAAGAAGAGCTCGAACAGCTCCAGCAGCTCCGGCCGCAAGAAGCGCCGCTCCCGCTAGCGTTCGCTCCCACCTCGCTTCCCGCCGATCGATTCCCGATCAGGTTCCCTTGCGCCCGCGCGCGCCATGCCCGACCATGGGAGGTGAGGGTTTTTTCGAGCGTGAGCGATGTGAGGGCACAGCTGCGCCTCGGCCGGATGGCCGTGGCCCTGGGATACGTGGACGCGGATCGCCTGGCCGAGGCGATGTACGCGCTGGGCCGGGGTGAGGCCGGAACCCTGCGGGAGCTGCTGGTGCAGCGCGGCTGGCTGGACGGTGACGCGCTCGCCCGCATCGACAAGGTGCTCGAGGGCGGATCGCCGTGTGAGCTGCTGCTGATCGACGGCATCGAGCTGGGCGAGGAGCTGGGCACGGGCGCGTACGGTCGGGTCCGCCGGGCCCGGGATCGACGCATCGGCAGGACCGTGGCGGTCAAGACCCTGCACGAGACCTATCGGGAGCGTCCCGACGTGGTCGCCCGGTTCCTGCTCGAGGCGCAGCTCGCCGGGCAGCTGACCCACCCGAACATCGTGCCGGTGTACGCGCTGGGTGCCCTGCCCGGTGGCGAGCTGTACTACGCCATGAAGGAGGTGGAGGGGGACAGCCTGCACGACGTGCTCGCCGCGCTGCGGGCCGGGGACGAGGCCACGGCCGCGCGGTACACCCTGTTCCGCATGGTGGTGGTGCTGCGCCAGGTCTGCCTGGCGCTGGCGTACGCCCACGCCCAGGGGGTCGTGCACCGGGACGTCAAGCCCCACAACGTGATGCTGGGCAACTACGGCGAGGTGCTGCTGGCGGACTGGGGCTCGGCCAAGCTGGTGCACGTGCCCGACGAGGACACGGACAGCGATCTGGACGACGCCGCCCTGGAGAGCACCACGTCCTCGCTGTCGACCCGGGCGGGCAAGGTCAAGGGCACGCCGTCGTACATGGCGCCCGAGCAGGCGGCCCCGGACTCGGCCGAGGTGGGACCGCTGGCGGACGTGTACGCGGTGGGCGCGGTGCTGTACGAGGTGCTGTGCCTGCGGCCCCCGTTCTCCGGGGACGCGATCGGCATCGTCCTGGAGGAGGTGCGCACCGAGATGCCCGTGCCGCCGAGCTCCCGCGCGCCCGGCCGCGCCATCCCGGCCGAGCTGGAGGAGCTCGCCATGCAGTGCCTGGCCAAGGATCCCGGCGAGCGGCCGGCCCCGGCCGTGGCCGTGATCGAGCAGCTGGACGGCTTCCTGGACGGCTCGCGGCGGCGGCAGGAGGCCCAGGCCGCGCTGGCGGACGCCGAGACCGCGCTGGAGCGGTTCGAGGAGCTGGACGCGGACCTGCAGCAGGCGGAGTGCCTGGCCGAGCGCGGCAGCTCCGACGTGGCGCCCTGGGCCGGTGTGGAGCTCAAGCGGGACGGGTGGGAGGCGCAGCGGCGGCGGCGGGATCTGCGTCGGCGTCGTGAGGAGGCCTACAACCAGGCGCTGGGGTTCTACCAGCGGGCGCTCGGCTCGGATCCCAACGACCGGACCGCGCGGGAGGGCCTGGCCGACCTGTACTGGCGCAAGTTCGAGGAGGCAGAGCAGCGGGGAGACGAGGAGGCCACGGAGTTCTTCCGCTCCCAGGTGCTGCTGGTGGACGACGGCCGGTACCGGCGGGAGCTGGGCGGCATGCCGACCATGGAGGTCACCACCGACCCGCCGGGCGCCGAGGTGACGCTGCACCGCTGCGAGGAGCAGGACCTGGTGATGGTGCCGAGCCTGCCCCGCGCCCTCGGGGTCACCCCCACCGAGCCCGTGAAGATCGCCCAGGGGTCCTACGTGGTGGAGCTGGCGCTGGACGACTACGCCCCGGTGCGGCTGGCGCTGTTCGGCAACCGGCCCGGACGGCGGCGCTACCGCGTGCGGCTACGCCGCAGCGAGGAGGTGGGGGAGGGGTACGTGCACGTGCCCGGCGGACGCTTCCTGTGGGGGGGCGATCCGCGGGTGCCCCAGTCGTGGCCGCGGCGGCCGGTGCTGGTGCCGGACTTCGCCATCGCCCGATACCCGGTCACCCTGGGGCAGTACCTGGAGTTCCTGCGCCACGTGGTCGACACCGAGGGGCGGGGCGCCGCCCTGCTGCGCGCTCCGCGTACGGACGCCCGTGGGCGTCGAGTGGTGCGCTGGGACGACGCCCGGGAGACCGTGGCGCCGATCCCGCGGCACGAGTACGGCGAGGACTACCTGGGTTGCCCGGTGACGTCGATCTCCTACGACGACGCCACCGCGTACGCGCGCTGGCGCTCCGAGGAGGAGGGGCGGCTGCTGCGGCTGCCGAGCGGGCACGAGTGGGAGAAGGCCGCGCGTGGTGTGGACGGGCGGCTGTACCCCTGGGGCGACGTGTTCGAGCCCACGTACTGCAACTGCCGCAACTCACGAGAGGCCGAGGCGCGGCTGGAGCCGGTGGGGTCGTTCCCCACCGACGCGTCTCCCTATGGCGTGCGGGATCTGGCCGGCGGGGTGATGGAGTGGTGCTCCGGCGGGGAGAGCCTGGACGTGCGCACCGCCAGGGGCGGGGCGTGGAACCGCACCGGCCGCGACTGCTCGGTGGTCGGCTGGATATCGCTGCCGCCATGGCAGAGCGGCACGGCGATCGGCATGCGCCTGGTGGCGCCGCTGATGGGGGCGGGACGGTTCTGAGTCAGGTCTCTCGGCGCACGCGGGGCACGTAGAACCGGCGCAGGAAGCCGGGGTTCTTCTCCTCGTACAGCTCGGCCGCGCAGCGGTCGGCCTGCTCGATGATGCGCTGCTCGAACCAGCACAGCAGCCCGTCCACGCCCCCCACCGAGCCGGTCATGGCGTGGTTGACGCAGCCGCACCAGTGCATGCAGCGGTGCAGCAGGGCGCAGTCCCCGCAGTCGGCGAGCACCCGGTTCTTGGTCTCGATCAGGGCGTCGCGGCGCGCCGGATCCACCCCGTCGAACACGTCGCCGATGACCACGTCGTCGCGGTCGTCCTGCCCCACCAGCCGGTCGCAGGGGTACAGCCGCCCGGACGGGGCCACGGCCACCTCCCCGCAGCCGAAGTCGCAGCGATCGGCGCAGGCGTAGCCGCCCTTGAGGTGGGTGACGATCTTGGAGTCGAGCAGGTTGAGGGTGAAGCCCGTGTCCGCGCGCCAGGCGGCCATGTAGCGGTCGCCGAGGTCGTGCAACGCGCGCTCGAAGCGCTCGCGCGTGGGCTCGTCCCAGTCGGCCTCGTAGTTGATGTTCAGCGAGATGTTGCGCACGCCCAGGTCCAGCAGCGCGTCGAAGGACTCGGCCATCCAGCGCACGTTGAGCGGATCGGCCACGGCGATCACCTTCAGGCCGGTGCCGCCGCCCTCGTCGACCCAGGCGCGCACGTTGTCCGCGACCTGGCGGTACGAGGGGCTGCCGTCGGCCCCGCAGCGGGTGGCGTCGTGGGCGGGCTCGCAGCCGTCGATGCTGACGCCGAGGTACATGCGCTGCTCGCGCACGAAGTCGCGGGCCGCGGCGTCGAGCAGCGTGCCGTTGGTCACCACCACGAAGCGCACGGTGCGCTCGGCCTCGTCCGCCTGCTCCCGCGCGTAGGCGCAGATCTCCCGCATCATCGGCAGGTGCAGGAAGGGCTCGCCGCCGAAGAAGGACAGCTGGACCGGCTGGTCGGGCAGGGTCGCGCCGTCGATGGCCATGTGCACGCCGGCGCGGGCCACGTCCATGGGCATCGGGCGGCTGAACTTGTGGCCGTTGTAGCAGTAGCTGCAGCGCAGGTTGCAGGCGTGGTCGAGGAACAGGCAGACGCGCATGAGAGCGTGCTCAGGCCTCCATGTCGCCGGGGATGTCCTCGCCGGGATCGTAGCTGTCGATGGAGAGGTAGCACTGGCGGAAGCCGGCCAGCGACGCCTGCTCCATGCCCTCGTACTCGTCGGCGATCGCCTGGGCACAGGCGGTCTGGATCTCGGTGATCGACTGACCCGGGGCGTAGGCGTAGACCGACTTCTCCAGCAGCACCTGGTCGATCTGCAGCAGCACGTGCTGGCTGTTGTCCTCGATCCAGGAGCGCATCTCCATCTCCTCGACCTCGATCTCGAGGTGGTAGCCGATGCTGCCGTAGTCGAAGAACAGGTCGCGGCTGGTGCCGCCGAGAGGCAGGTCGAACAGGTGGTCGTTGGGCTCGTACACGTCCCCGCTCAGCGGGATGCAGCCCTTGGACAGGAGGGTCACGGCCACGGCGCCCGTGGCCACGCCGAGCTGGGCGAGGAAGGTGCGCCGGTCGGGGATGGCGGCGCGGTCGGGGTAGCGGTCGCCGTCGTAGCGGGGCAGGGGTCTGCGGTCCATCGTTCGTCCCTTCGTCTGACAGGATCGTCCGTGTGGCGGGGAAGTTGCAAGAAGCTTGCCGCAGGAGGGGGTCCGGCGCTTCACCCGGGTATGCTAGGCTGCGCGACCCGCAGGAGTGAGGACGATGGCACGTGTGACGATGATGGTGGTGTTCGCCGGTCTGGGGCTGGCGCTGGGCGGCTGCCCGGAGAAGGTGACCGACGAGGCTGCGCCGGCGGTGGTGGAGGAGCAGCCCATCCTGGATCCGTCGCTGGGCTGGCACGGCGACAACCGCGAGCGGCTGGAAGCCATGATCCGTGAACTGGGTGGGGAGCGGGCCGCGGGGGAAGCTGCGCCGGTGGCCGTGTTCGACTGGGACAACACGGTGATCAAGAACGACATCGGCGACGTGTACCTGGCCTGGATGATCAACCACGACCTCGTGCTGCAGCCGCCGGACGGGGACTGGAGCCGGGTCAGCCCATGGTTGACCAGTGCGGCGATCGGGGCGTTGCAGGCGGCGTGTGGCGAGCACCCCGCGGGTCAGCCCATGCCCACGTCCACGGACGTCGACTGCGCCGACGAGCTGTTCGGCGTGTACGAGGACGCCGCGACCACGGCTGGTGAACCAGCCTGGCGACCGGACGGCTACCACCACCGCAGCTTCCGGCCGGGGCTGGCCTGGCCGGTCCAGCTGCAGGCGGGGCACACGATCCCCGAGGCCCAGCAGACGGCGCGCGACGCGATCGAGGGGGCCACGGCCGCCGAGATCGGTTCGGTGCTGAGGGTGGGCAGTCACCACGAGCTGCCCGCCTGGATCCGGATCTACGAGGAGAGCCGCGCGCTGATCGGCGCGCTGCAGGCGGGAGGGTTCGACGTGTGGATCGTGTCCGCGTCCCCCGAACCGGCGGTGGTGGCGTTCGCCGAGCGGGTGGGGGTGGCCGCGGACCACGTGATCGGGATCCGGTCGGCGGTCGGCGACGACGACCGGATCACCCACCACCTGCAGGGGTGCGGGCCGGTGCAGCCCGGACAGGACGCGCTGGTGACCTACATGGACGGCAAGCGCTGCTGGATCAACAAGGTGATCTTCGGCGACACCCGGGAGCTGGCCATCGAGAGACAGCCCGAGCCGGCGCGCCGACCGGCGTTCGTGGCCGGGGACGCGACCACCGACGTCTCCATGTTGCGGGACGCCACCGCGCTGCGGCTGGTGCTCAACCGCAACCAGGGCGAGGTGATGTGCCACGCGTACCACGACCAGGACGGCAGGTGGCTGGTCAACCCGATGTACATCGATCCGCTGCCGCAGCGAGCCGAGCCCTATCCCTGTTCGACGTCGGCGTGCAAGGACGGGGAGGGAAACGCGGTGGAGTGCCTGGACGACGAGGCCGAGATCATCCCCGACCAGGTGGACCGGGTGTTCGTGGGGGGGTAGGGCGCCAAACGGGTAAACTCGGGGCTTCGGGGCAACGCCCTTGTACGGCGACGAACATCCGCGCCCGTGACATCGTCTGGTGACGGGCTCTATGGCGTAGTGACGAAGCGGATCGAGGTCCGACTCTGCGCTACGGACCGGCGAAGGAAACAGACCTGTCTTCCCACGGATCTCCCGCCGCGGTCCAGATGGGCGTGTGACCGGTACTCGTCGGACCAGCATCCGGCCCCTGCGGGGCTGCTCGCTCGTCGCTCCGGAGGCGGTCTGCGAACGCATTCCGCCAGAGGCAGGATGGCCGGAAGAAGACGATCCGTAGCTCCTCCGCCACTTCCCCTCGTGCGCACACCTCAGACGCGCACCGATGAGCACGCCCATGCACCCGTCGGTGGGGAACGCTTCGAGGCAGGGGTGGCCACGGGCTTGCAAGACCCTCACCCCGTCACTGGCCTCCAGCTGATTGGCGTTCGAGGGGGCTCAGGGCACCAGCGTCAGCACGAGGTCCTTCTCCACGTCCGCGTAGGTGACGTCGATCGGCACGGCGCCGTCGTTCTCGTCGATCTCGTACTCCAGCTCGGCCATGTCGTCGCCGTCGAGGTCGATCACCACGTACAGCACGGTGGTCTGGTAGGCCGGGATCCACAGCTGGTAGTGGATCGAGGGCGGATCCGTGTACTGGTCGGGGTTGTGGATCACCTGGTAGCTGAACACCTTCTCCTCGCCCAGCAGGATGAAGACCTCCTCCTCGTCGAGGTTGGGCAGGTAGTGCTTGCCGCCGAGCACGTACATCACGGAGTTGGGGCCGAGGTCGCCGAAGCCGAAGGTGTGGTCGTGGGTGATCTCGCCGGACACGCGCACATAGGGCTTGGGCATCACGCCCGGGCCGGCGCCGGGCACCGGGATCTCCACGAGGATGTCCTCGACCGGGTCGTTGCCGATGGTGAACGGGTTGATCACGTCGCCGTCGACCTCGGTGAGCACCGTGCCCCACTCGTCCCCGGGCTCGAACAGGCCGTTGTCGTTGTGGTCCCACGCGCCGTAGATGGCGGCGTCGAAGTTGTCGTACACGGTCATCGACCAGTCCAGCGGCACGAGCTGGGTGCCGCCGTCGAGGCGCCCCGGGACCGTGGTCCAGTAGGGCCCCCAGCTGCCGCGGTAGACCGCGACCAGCGCGTCCCCCGATCCCTCGGGGAAGGCTGGCTGCTCGAGGTACACGTCGCCGGAGATGTCCACCGGATCGCCGACCCAGCCGCCGCCGGAGCACATGTGACAGCCCGGGATCCACTGGCCCAGGTGCTCGACGAACTCCATGTCCACGATGATGTCCGCCTCGTCCACGGGCTCGCCCGCGGTGTCCAGCGGCTCCTTGTAGAACGCCATGTCGTCCCACGCGCTGATCACCGAGTCGTGGTGGGTGTCGGCGATGGCCACGACGTGGGCCTCGTCCACCGGCCACTCCAGCGGCGCGAACTCGTAGGGCGTGCCCTCGCCCTTGGGATCCGCGGGCATGTCCTCCGGCACGAAGTGCAGCACGGTGTTGGAGGTATCCTCGAACGAGTCGGTCACCCCCACGTACAGCAGGCCGTAGGGATACCCGCCGGAGTCGATGTCGGTCCACTCCAGCTCGTGGCGGACCCAGATGTCGTCCTCGTCGAGCTGGTAGTACACGGGCACCACGAACACCTCGCCGGAGACGCGGAACGGGTCGGGCACGGTGTCGTCGTCGTCGTCGGCCACGTCGTCGTCGGCCACGTCGTCGTCGGCCGCGTCGTCGTCGGCCACGTCGTCGTCGTCGTCGCCCGGCAGGCAGCCGGGCGCTCCGCCGAGCGCGAATAGCAGCACGAGAAGGGATGTCAGGTACGGGTCTCGGATCATGGTGCTCCCCCTTTCCGGCGCTGGCGCCGGAAAGCTCACCTCACGGGATGTAGGTCATCTGCAGGTCGGCCTCGATGTTCGAGGTCTCGGTGGTCAGGGCCACGAACCCGTTCACGATCTGGTAGACGAGTTCGATGTAGGTGTCGCCGTCGGTGTCGATCAGGGCGTACATCACCGTCTCGGTGTCGGTGGGCACCCAGACCTCGTACGGGATCTCGTCGCCGGCCTGGTCGACGCCGGTGATCTGCTGGCTGGACCACACCTTGTCCTCGCCCAGCAGGATGTACGTGGGATAGGCGTCGAGGTCGGGCAGCTGGTGCTTGGCCGCCAGGATGTACATCATCGAGCTGGCGGGCAGCCCGCCGAAGGCGAAGCTGCCGTCGGTGTAGACCACACCCGAGATGCTGACGTAGGGCCGCGGCATGGGCTGCTCCACGCCCTCCACCGGCACGCGGACCATCATGCCGACCACGTCGATGTCCGTGATCGCCCACGGGTTGATCTCGTCGCCGTACTGGCCGTTGACCGTGGCGCCCCACTCGTCGCCCGGCTCCATCAGGGTGTTGTCGTTGTGGTCCCACACGCCGTAGATGAGAGCCGTGAAGTCGCAGTTGGGGTCGATCTCCCACGGCAGCATCACGCCCTGGTTGGCGCCGTCGAGCCGGCCGGGCCAGGCGGTCCAGTACGGGCCGTTGCCGTCCTCGTCGTAGATCGCGACCGCGCTCTCGCCGCTGGAGGAGGTGTAGGGCGAGTCCTGCAGGAACTCGTCGCCGGCGAGACTGATGTCACACGGCGTGCCCGGGAAGCCCCAGCCGCCACCGCCACCACCGCCGCCATCGTCGTCGTCGTCGTCACCGCCGCCACCGTCGTCGTCGTCGTCACCGCCACCAACGACGTCGACGACACCGCCCCCGCCGTCGTCC
>CAZXHG010000257.1:0-14366 GCA_964639985.1 uncultured Rickettsiales bacterium | reverse complement strand
ACTCCAGCGACAACACGACAGCTACACCCTTGCCGTACCTGGTCAAGAAGACAGGTCGCCCCGTAGTCTGAGCCTGACCAACCACCTCGGCAGGTCGAGTCTTCATGTCCGAGAGTGGGCGCAGATCCTCACTCAGTTTCGGGGTTCCCATGGCTCCTCCTAAAAGCACGAAACATCGTACGTAAGTTAGCACGATATAGCTCAAGTTCAAAGGGGGAGTTCCGCGCGTGTGGTACGTTCCTCGGCACAAGTGAAACGGTAATGGCAAGTGCCCGGCCCCGTTCGTCCTGACCCGCCCTGCTACAATCCCGCCCCGATGCACCGCCTCCTCCCCCTGCTCCTGCTGATCCCCTCTCTGGCCTGCGATCGCGACGACCCGGACGGCGATCCCGCCCCTACGCACATCCCCGCCCACGCCGCCCCGATCGCCATCGACGGCCGGTTCGAAGACTGGGCCGACGTGCCCGCGGTCTTCACCGATCCCTCCGGCGACGGCGGCACCAGCGGCATCGACGTCACCACCATCCAGGCCGCCAACGACGAGGACCTCCTCTACCTCTCGTTCGACCTCGGCACCGAGGTCAGCCTGGGCGAGGGCAACGGCCTGACCCTGTACCTGGACACCGACGGCGACCCCACCACCGGCGACCCGGCCCACGACCTCGGCGCGGACCTGGTGTGGATCTTCGGCGAGCGCTACGGCACCTTCCACGGCCAGGCCGGCCCCCTCGAGGTGGCCTGGCTGGACATCGGCTACCGCTCCGAGCCCACGGTCTCGTCCCCCCGCTTCGAGATCGCCATCGGCCGCCACGAACGTCCGGGCGACGACACCGCCCTGTTCCGCAGCGACACCATCGGCATCGCCCTGCAGGACCGCACCGAGGGCGACACCGTGATCTACGACGGCGACATGGCCCCGGACGAGGGCACGGCCCTGCGCTACACCTTCGACCCCACCCCGCTGCCCGACACCCCGCCCCTCACCACGGACCGCACCGACCCCGACGCCATCCGCATCGTCACCTGGAACGCCCTGTGGGACGGTCCCCTCGATCCCACGCGCGACACCGAATTCTGGCGCATTGCCGCGGCCCTGGACCCGGACATCCTGTGCCTGCAGGAGGTCACCGACCACACCCCGATCACCGAGCTCGCCCAGGAGGCGCTGCCCTTTACCGAGGACGGCTGGCACGCCCTGGGCTGGTCCGACCGCCTCACCCTCAGCCGCTACCCGTTCTCCGCGGACTGGCCCCCCCACTACGACGTGATCGACAGCCGCTTCGCCGTGACCCCGGTGGAGCTGCCCGACGGCACCATGCTGGCCCTGTTCAACACCCACATGAGCTGCTGCGAGTACGAAGAGGACCGCCAGCAGGAGGCGGACAGCTTCGCGGCCTACGTGCATGCGGCCCTGGATCCCACGGACGAGCTCGCCCTGCCGGAGGGCACGCCCATCGTGCTGGTCGGCGACACCAACCTGGTGCAGGGCTCCCAGCCCCTGACCACCCTGCTCACCGGCCAGATCGTGAACCAGAGCACCTATGGACTGCCGGGTCCCATGGACTGGGACGGCACCGATCTGGCCGACCTGGTCTCCCTGCAGACCGAGCGCCGCATGGCCTACACCTGGCGCGTGGACTACGGCTGGTACTGGCCCGGGCGCCTGGACTTCGTCATCTACACCGACAGCGTGCTGCAGGTCGTGCACTCGTTCATCCTGCACACGGGCGAGATGTCCGACGACGTGCTCACCGGCCTGGGCCTCGAACCCACGGACAGCGCCACAGCCTCCGACCACCTCCCCCACGTGGCCGACGTGCTGCTGCTCGAATGATCGTCGAGTTGGATACAATGGGCCGCTGGAGCCCCTCGATGTCCAGCTCGATCCGTCCGGCCCAGGGCCTCGCCGTCGCCCTCGTCCTCGCCCTGGCCGCGTGCAGTCGCGGCCCCGAGGTCAGCGAGCTGGACCGGCTGCGGCAGCAGGGCCGGGACGCCCACGCCGGGCGCATGGCCTCCCCGACCGCGGTCCGCATCGACACCCGGACCGAGGTCGGGATCGACCCCTCCTCGACCCAGGTGTTCACGGCCACGACCTGGCTGCAGGGAGACCGCGCCCGGCTCGAGGCGTGGCTCGGCGCCGAGGAGTCCACCTGGGGGTGGGTGGAGCTGCACGTGGCCGGCGAGACCACGGTGTGGCCGGTGGACAAGTTCGGCTGGGAGCGGCTGACCCCGGACCGGCCGCTGCCCCACGAGGCCCTCGATCGCTGGTTCGACCATCCGATGCTGTCACGGGCCGAGCTGCTGGGTACCTTTCCGTTCGAGGATCGCACCTGCCACGCGCTGCGGGTGGCCACCGAGGAGGTGGAGGGCCACGACGCCTACCGCCTCGACGTGACCGACGCACGCGCCGTGACCGATGAGCTGGAGGCCGGCGGGCTGATGCTGGTGCGGGCGGACCTGCAGCTCGAGGGTCGGACCGACGTGTACACCGGGGAGGGCCTGCAACAGGTGATCCGCGGGATGCGCGACTCGGTCCACGTCGTGCCGGGCACGCTGTGGGCCATCGAGCGCGATCCGATGCTGCTGTACACGTCGACCGAGAGCTACGTGCCGGTCCCGGGCGAGCCGGCCCCGGCGGCCGCCTACCTCAGCGGGTTCGAGGTACTGTCCGAGGTCTGCGTCGACACCGAGACCCTGCGCCCGCTGCGCGTGGACGGCGTGCTGCGGGATCACGCCTTCCGTTCCAGGCGCCCGGCCACGCTGGTGTGGTCCGATTTCCGGGAGGTGTCCGGGCTCGGTCCCCTCCCCCACCGCCAGGAACTGCACCTCGGTGAAGGGCTGTTCGCCCACGTCACCGTGACCGATCTCGGGACCGACGCCGTCGCGCCCGAGGGCACGTTCGACGCCGACGGGGTGGGCCTGTACCTCGACACCAAGATGCAGGAGGACAACAAGCAGTCCGTGCTCAACTACGTGGAGGCGGGCACCCACGACGGCACCGAGACCGAGGATCCCGACGACGCCGCCTCCCTGGCCCGCGACGAGGTGTTCCAGCCCGAGGCGTTGCTGGCGCGGCTCGGTGTGCAGGAGGGAGACGACGTGGCCGACGTGGGCGCGGGCACGGGCTACTTCACCTTCCGCTTCGCCCGCGCCATCGGCCCTCGCGGCCGCGCCTACGCCGTGGACGTGAATCCCCACGCGGTGGCGTTCATCGAGGACCGCGGCCAGTCCGACGAGCTCAACCCGCACCACAACGTACGGGGCATCGTCAACCGCTTCGACGACGCCTGCCTGCCCGAGTCCTCCGTGGACCTGGGCTTCGTGTGCTGGGCCGTACTGCACCGCTTCCGGCACCTGACCGAGGACAACACCAACCTGCTGAAGAGCTTCCACCGCGCCTGCCGCCCCGGGGGCCGGTGGGCCGTGCTCGAGGAGCACCCCCTGGTCGAACGGCCTCCCGCCCTCCCCCTCGGCCTGGCGGTGCTGGAGCTGAGCCGCAAGGGCACGGCCATCGAGCAGGTGGATCCCGCCGGCATGCTGCTGGTACGGCGCCATCGTTCGGTGGTCACCCTGCCCGTGGGCCCGGACGGATTGACCTCCTCGGCGCGCAACCTGGCGCGGCACTACGAGGCGGTCGGATTCGACTTCGTGGAGAACATCGACCACGTCGAGGGCCACGACCTGCTGGTGTTCCGCAAGCCGGAGCGCTGACCGTGTGGCAGCGAAGGGGCGGCGGATCTATGCTGATCCCTGCCGCCCACGTGGCGGTCGACCTGGGAGCCCCCTGATGACGACGTCGAACGTCCTCCGCTCGATGACCGTGGCCGCCGCCCTGCTCGCCGCGGCCCTGCTCGGCAGCTGCAGCCGCAGCGCGACCGGCGCCCACGCGGATGGCACCACGCACGAGGAGACCGCGCCGATGAAGCCCGGAGCGAACAACCCCGGCGGCCCTCCGCCGCCCCCTGGCGTGCACGGCGGCCGTGCCGTGGCCGTGATCGTGATGGACGGCGAGATCTTCCTGCACCAGCTCTACGGCGGCGTGCAGGCCCAGGTGCTCGCGGGCATGCCCGCGGACGAGGTCACGGCCGGCCTGGAGGCGCTGCGCGCCCAGTACGAACCGCTGCTGGTCTCCGTGGGCCGGGAGCGCGACGGGCTGGGCCCGGACCCACGCGCCGAGTTCGACGCGTCCTGGACCCGCAGCGTGACCGTGGCCACCGAACGATTCCTCGCTGGGGACGACTACGTCGCGGGCCGCGACCGGCTGGTGGCCGAGGACCCGGCCGTGGGCGAGTTGATCGACGCGCTGGCGGGGATGCACGCGCTGGTCAAGCTGGACGAGCTGCGGGCGAACGATCCCGAGACCGCGAAGCGCCTCGGCGCGAACTGACCCGCCGGCGCGGTGTGCGGGTTGTTGCGGTGCACCAATCCGGTGTGACTCAGCCCTCCACCAGGTCGAGCACCTGCTGGCGCACGGTGGCTGGGTCGGGGAGGCGCGTCATTCCGAGGCCCGCGCCCAGGGCCGACAATCCTCCCGCGACCCCGTCATCGTGGGCGATTGCCCGTATCCCGGTGCCGGCGTGTTGCATGGTCAGCGGCAGCTCCACGCCCGTGGCCTCGGCGACCCGCACCTGGCCATCGAAGAGCTTGGTGGGGTTGCCGCCCAGGTCGGACAGCCGCTCCAGCACCAGCAGGCAATCGTCGTACGTCACGGGCGCGTCCTGGGGGATCACCTGGGTGAACGCCGCTCGACCACCGGGCCAGTCGGGACTCGCCGGATCCGGTGTGCGCTGCACCGTGCACGCGTGGAAGGACACCTCGGAAGCACCGATCACGGCCAGATCCAGGGGGAAGGCATTGTCCAGGAAAGTGCACCGCGCGAAGCTCACCGCGCGAAGCGCGCTCCGGGAGGCCGCGGCCACGGCGATCAGCCCGCCGGGATCGATCGCACGGTTGCCCACGAACCAGCAGTCCTCGATCGCCACGCTCGAAGGCCCGTGCTCGTACAGCTCGGCCAGCTCCAGCAGGGTGCCGCCGAACGGCGCCTGCAGCTGGTGGCCGACGAAGGCGCAGCCGCGCAGCGACAGCTGGCCGCCGAAGCGCACCTTGAGCACGCTATCGTGACACCGGTGCGCCAGCACCAGGTCCTGCAGGGTCACCGCGCGGGCGTCGATGTCCACGCCCATGTCGGCCAGCACGGCCGGTTCGTCGGCCGATGCCGAGCGGATCACCAGGTCGATGATCCGGTTCTTCGGCGGCGGGCTGCCCTTGAGCGTCAAGCTGATCTTCCCGCAGCTGGCCACGCCGTACTCGCCCGGCGCGAGCACGATCTCCAGCACCCGCTCCCGGCCCTCCGCGAGCAGGCCGAGGTACTCGGGGTACAGCGCGTTGAGGCCGTCGGAGTCGGCCACCTCGCGGACGATGCGCGTCGCTTCACTCATGGATGGCGCTCCCCTGGCCGGGCGCTCGCCCCCGCTGCCCGCCGCTGGTCAGTATCGCTCAGCTACCGGTTCGGGAGAAGGTGCCCGTCTCGATCGACGTGAAGTTGCGGAAGAACTGCTCGAGGTTGAAGGTGAACGTGCCGTCGTCCGCGCTGCCATCGTCCGGGTTGCGGTCCGCGTTGATGTCGGGCTCGTTGGTGCCGTGGGGGTTGCGCATCACCACGTTGGAGACGTTGGTGTCGACCAGCGGGAACAGGACCGGACGCAGGTTGGCCGGGATCGCCGACAGCGGCACGTCCTTGCCGTCGGTGGTCTTGAACGACACGGTCATCACCGTGTACACGTGGTCGCCGTAGATGTTGCGCTGGCCGCGGCTGTTGTCCGTGCCCGCGTTGCGGATGTCGGCCAGCAGCTCGACCATGCTCTTGATCGCGGTGGATCGCGCCGGGTTGAGGATGTTGTTGTGGTTGCCGTCCGTGGGGTGGATGGCCACGCCGGCGGCCACGGCGATCGCGTTGCGGTTGGCGTCGTTCTGCGCGCCCTGCCACGTGGTGATCGCGGTCTTGGTCGTCTCGACGTCGGTCTTCTCCTGGGCGCTGAGGCTGGCCCAGTCACCGTCGGACTTGGCGTGGTTGATCGCGTCGAGCGCGCGGGGGAACAGCTGGCCGTTCATGGACGTGGCCGTCATGATCGGAGCGTCCGTGTCGCCCGCCGCGGCGGTCGGACCGCGGCCCTGGATCGCGCACAGGTCGTTGACCGCGGCCGGGTTGGCCGCCAGCACGTCACCACCCGCGGACCAGTTGAGCCCGGTCTGGTGCACGTTGCCGTCGTTGTCACCGCTCATGTGGGCATCTTCGCCGTAGAAGATGAACATCACCCGCTGGGACCAGCCGCCGTTGATGTTCTCGTAGCCCTGGGCGCCGCTGGCTCCGCCGGACGCGCCCCCGCCGTACTGGCCGTGGGTCTGGCTGAAGCGCGCGAATGCCTTCTCCATCAGCGGGGCCCAGCGAGCCAGGGTGAACACGTCCCGGCGGTGGAGCTCCATGTTGTTGCTGTTGAGGTTGCCCCACCACACCTGCTGCTGCGGCGCCTCGGACGCGACCAGCTGCGCGCCGTTGATCGCGAACCCGCCGCCCGCGGAGGCCCGGTCGTCCGCGCCCGCACCCGCGCGGCCCAGGGCCGCGTCCCACGAGCGGTTGAAGGCCAGCTCGTTGTTGACCGAGACGTTGACCTGCTCGTACTCCTCGTGGGCCAGCTGGATGCCGATCAGCAGCGCGGGCGACAGGATGCTGCCGAGGATCTCCAGCGTGCTCAGCTCGTTCTTCTTCCAGAAGGTGACCGTGGCGCCGCCGCTGCCGTCGGGGCTCATCATCGAGGTGATCTTGCCCGGGTCTCGCGCCGCGATGGAGGTCAGCGCGGCCAGGAAGTAGCAGTCGCCGATGCCGGACTGCACCACCTCGTTCACGTGCGGCTGCCCGCCGATGAAGAGCTCGTCGTCCGCCACCTGCTCGACCAGGGGTGCGCCCATGGTGCCGCTGAAGCCGGTGACCTGGGTGAAGCCGCTCTCCGGGCCGCAGGTCGCGTCGAACATCGACTCCTCGTAGATCTCGTCCACGGTCGGGGTGTGGTCGTTGATCGGGTTGCCGCTGTCGCGGAGCACCCGGACCGAAGCCTCGCGGCTCTCGCCGCCGGCCGCGCCAGCGGCGGCGGGCGAGTTGCGCGCGTCGGCCAGCGTTGGCGAGGCGTGCACGGTGCCCGGGGTGCCGGAGTAGGCGCCCGTGGTCGCGTCGTGCGCCGCGGTGTTGGCGATGTCGTTGGGATTGCCGCTGATGTTCTCGGTCTTCTGCACCCCGCCGCTGGCGCCCGCGCCACCCGGTGTATTGTCCAGCAGTTTCTGGGCGCTGCGGCCCTGCACCACCGCGCTGGCCACGGAGTCGGCGTGCTGCTCGTAGGCGTCACCGCTCGAGCCCACACCCCCGGGGAGGGAGACCCCTGACCGCTGCTGGACCACGTGCGCGGCCTCGTGCGCGGCCGTGTGCAGGTCCGGGCCACCCTTGAACGCCACGGCCTCGCCGCTGGCGTAGGCCTTGGAGCCCATGGCCGTGTTGGCCGCGGACGCGGTCGGGCCGGTGTGCGCGCTGACCGAAGACACGTCGTGGCTTCCGAAGGACTGCTGGATCGCGCCGCCGAACGGCAGGGAGCCGCCTGCGCCGGACAGGCCCTTGGAGGCCACGGAGTGCACGTCGCCCGCCCCACCCCCGCCGCTGTACTGGACCGGGTCGCCCGCGCCGCCCGGCGTACCCGCGGCGCTGGCCGCATCCCCGCCCACACCGCCGAGGAACTGGGTCGCGTCGCCGAGCGGATCGCTCAGCGGGTCGGACAGGCTGTCGCCGGACAGCGGATCATCGATCCCCGACCCCTGCACGGGCAGGGCCTGGCTGGATGCATCTTCGGTCGCCTTGGGGTCCCGGGTCTTGAACGAGGACATGCTGCTCCCATCGTCGATACGGTCCTCATTCTTGGTGAGGAACGGGCCGCAGGCAACGGGTGATTGCGCGTGCGCCCCTCCCACGGGCCCGCGCGAGGCCCCGAGTGCCGAGCCGTGCGACACCTTGCTGCAGCGCACCATTTCCCGGTCGGGAAGGTCCGGGCACGACCTGCTAGGCTGGGTCGTCATGGACAGCCAGCGCCCATCCGGCCCGTGGAAGGGCCGCGCCTTCGCGTTCACCGTCGGCACGCTCACCGCCGTACTGCTGCTGGAGATCGGCCTGCGGGTGCTCGGCGCCGGTCACGTCGCGGACAGGGATCGGGACGAACTCCTCGAGCGTCCGTCCGGCGCGGACGCGGTCGTGCTGTGCGTGGGCGACTCGTGGACCGAGGGCGTGGGCGCACCTGAGGGGCGTGGCTACCCCGGCCAGCTGCAGCAGCGATTCGACGCAGCGGGCCGGTCCGTGGTCGTGGTCAACCTGGGCCTCAGCGCCCAGAACAGCACGCAGATGCTGGACCGGCTCCCCCTGCAGCTGTCCCGACTGCGCCCCGACCTGGTGATCCTGCTGAGCGGGCACGCCAACCAGTGGAACCACCACGGCGGGAGGTCCTACCTGCGCCGCCACACGCGGTGGGCCACGGCCACGGACCTGATGTCGAGGCTGCGGGTGGTGCAGCTCGTGCGCGCGCTGCGCTACTTCGGCCGGCCCGCACGCCGGGACGACGACGCGGGGACCGGGACCGAGCACGAGGTGGACGGCGTGGAGCAACAGATGTGGGCCCTGCGCGACCACGAGCGCTACGACGACGCGCTCGCCCTGCTGGACGGCAGCATCGCGAGGTGCGCCGATGACGCTCCCGAGCTGACGACCCTGCTGTGTCACCGGGCGCACGTGCTGTTCATCGTGGGGCGAGAGGCCGAGGCCGACCAGGCCATGGCATGTGTGCTGACGAGGTCCCCGTACACCTTCGACGAGCTGCTGCTGGTGGCGGAGTTCCATGCCCTGCGCCACGACGACGAGGCTGCGGCCGACGCCTACCTGGGCGCCATCGCGGTGCACGATCCCGGCGTGCCCCTGGACCTGCAGGAGTGCTCGGACGTGGCGCGGGTGCTGTTCGCGACAGGGCACCACGAGCAGGCGGCGGCGTTCTTCGAGGCCGCGGCGCTGCGCAGTCCGTGTGCGCGGGAGATGGCCGAGGTGGCGCGCGCCCGCGGACGCGCCGGCGGGGACGACTGGCAGCTGGCCATGACCCACTGGGCGGTGACCGATCTGGCCGAGGCCGTGGCGTGGATCCGCGCACACGGTGCCGACACACTGCTGCACGACTACCCGGCCTCCTACGAGCCGTACGCCAGCCACGCGGGCCAGTACTCGGCGGCCGTGTCCACCCTGGCCGGCGATCTGGACGTGCCGTTCGTGTCCCACCTGCACGACTTCGACCGCCTGGTGGCGCGGGACGCCTCCCGGGACCGCTGGTTCGCCGCGGACGGTCACTGCAACGATGCCGGGTACGGACAGATGGCGGACGCGCTGTTCGACGAGATCGAGAGGCGTGGTCTGCTGGAGTGAGCAGTGACCGGATCGGTATAATGGCCCTCCCGGGGACGGGAGGGAGCGATGACACCGAGTTCCGATCGAAGAGCCCACCCCCGCTTCCCCGCCCTGATCCAGGCACTGTTCTTCTACGACGGCAAGGTCTGCAAGGGCACGATCGTCGACTACAGCGAGAGCGGCGTGTTCGTCAGCACCGACACCCCGGTGGGCGAGGGCGACACCCTGCTGCTGCGCTTCCATCGACCGGGTGATCGGGACGTGGTGCAGGTACAGGGCATGGTGGCGCGGGTGGTCAGCGACACGGGCGTCGCGAGGCAGCGTGGCTTCGGCGCGCAGCTGTTCGAGCTGCTGTCCACCGTGCGCGTGCAGGAGGGGCCCGCCGACGCATTCGGGGGCACGATCCCCGCGGGCGCCTCCTTCCGCGCGGGCAGCGCGGGAGCGCCTCGACCGGGGCCGGACTTCCACGCCCGCGACAGCCGGCACGTGCACAGCGTGGATGTGGAGTACCTGCCCCAGGCCGGCGCCGGTGCTCCGCGCCGCGGCCGCGTGCTCAACGTCAGCCGCCGCGGCATCTTCATCGAGACCGGCGAGACGTTCCCCGTGGGCACGGTGCTCGTGCTGACGCTGCAGGGCCTGGACGTGGACGGCGACGACCACGCGCTGGAGATGCTCGCCGAGGTCGTCTGGCAGGGCACCCGGCTGCACGAGGAGCGCCGCGCCGCCGGCATCGGCTGCCGGCTGCTGGCCCCGCGCCAGGTGGGCGGCTGGACCCGCTGGGAATGCATGCAGCGGGACCTGATCGTGGTCGGCAACCCCCTGTTCGCGCGCACCGATGACGAGGACAGCGTCGACGGCTGATCCACGACCGGTGGTACCCCTCCGCCCCTCGCAGAGCCTGATACCGTAGGAGACGAGAGGCCGACGTGAACTGTCCGGACTGCGGCAGGTTCGTGGACGCGATCCCGGCAAGGGCGGACCGGGACCGTTGCCCGTTCTGCGGCGCCCGCCTCGGCCGGGGCCGCGGAAGCGCGCTGGCCGACCCGGTGCTGGCACGCCGGCTGGCCACCTTCGCCGTGATCGGCATGGCGCTGATGCTGGCCGCACCCGCGGCCTACCGCCGGGTGCAGAGGGCCTCCTACCGGGGCGAGACCCTGGCCCAGCTCGAGGCGATCCGCGCGGCAGAGCGGACCTACCGCGACGAGTGGGGCGAGCTGCTGGCCGCCGCGCCCACCCCCGACAAGGTGCCGTCCGCCGACACCGAGCCCTTCGTGGGGCCGGGCGCGGGCGCCTTCGGTCAGCTGGGCTGGGCGCCCGCCACGGTGCGCTGCCGCTACCGGGTGACCCTGGAGGCCGGCACCGGCTCGCTGGCGTCCGAGGACTTCGTGGTGACCGCGGAGTGCGATCTCGACGGCGACGGCGAGTACGCGGTGTACGAGGCGAGCCGGGACCGCAAGGCGCACCGGGTGGGCCCCGGCGACGTGTGGTGAGTCAGAGCAGGTCGACGCCGATGGAGAAGGTCATCTCCACCATGGGCATGAAGACGTGGCCCTCGTCGTACATGGCGAACGCGCCGACGAAGCGGGGTTCCACGGCGATGCGGATCTGCCTGGGATCGTCCGTCGCCCCGAGGTAGGTGCCGATGCACGCCCCGGCGACGATCGACGGGTTGACTGCGCGCTTGGTCCACGACGGGTCCGCGTCCGCCGGCCGCACCCGGTACAGGGGGGAGTCCACGACCAGGCCGAACCCGGTCTGGAAGGCGTAGAATGGCTGGCTGCGGCCGCGCTGCTGATTGCCACCGATGTCCAGCAGCAGGTTGCCCACGAACCACGCGGGCACCGTGCCGCCGAGCTCGAGGTTGCCCGCGATCAGCAGCCCGCCGTCCTGGCGTTGACCCACGCCCACGTCCAGGCGCGCGACCGGGAACAGCAACGGGTAGACGGCCAGGCCCACGTCACCGCCGATCCACAGGTCCCGGTCGACCGGCGCGGGCGGGGCAGACATCTGGGGATCGAGACCGGCGATCTGCGCGCGGGAGACACCGGCGACGGCCAGTACGAGCATGCCGGCTACCACGACGGCCACGGGACACCGCTTCATGGGCTTGACCTCCGGCCCCATTCTGGCGCGGATCCACGGACGCGGCCAGCTCAACGTCCTCGCCGCTTCCTCCGGAATCCCTCGGGCTTGCGCCGCACCTCGGGGATGAACGAGTAGCGGTGGGTGTCGGCCAGGATCTGCATCACCGCGTCCTCGCCGATCTGATCCGCCACCAGCTGGCACTCCCCGAGCATGTCCGTGTCGGAGACCGTGCTGTTGTCGGTGCAGATGGCCACCGGCACCCCGGCCTCGAGGAAACGCACGATCGGATGGGGCTCGCTCCGCTTCACCGCCCGCGTCTGGTAGTTGGAGGTCAGGCAGACCTCCACGCAGATCCGGTCCCGGGCCAGCCGTCTCAGCAGCACCTTGTCCTGCGCGGCCGAACAGCCATGGCCGATGCGGTCCGCGCCCACCTCGTCCACGGCCTGCCACACGGCCCAGGCGTCCTCCACCTCGCCCGCGTGGATGGTCAGCCCCAGCTGGCCCTTGCGTGCGATCTCGAAGGCCTCGCGGAACAGCCGTGGCGGATTGCCCCGCTCGGCACCGGCGATGTCGAACCCGATCACGCCGGTCCGCGAGTGCAGGTGCTGCGCCTCGGCGATGGCCGCCCGGGCCTGGATCTTGGCGATGTGGGGGCCGAACTGCCGCATGGCGATCACGACCAGTCCGGCGCGCAGCCCGGACAGCTCGCGCGTGGCCTTGTTCAGCCCGCTGAGGACCGCGGTGATCGCCTGGCGCACGGTCATGCCGGCATAGGTGTGGATGATGGGCGCGTAGCGCAGCTCCAGCGCGCGCACGCCATTGTCGTAGGCCTCGTGACAGATGGCGATGGTGGCGCGGCTGAGGTTGTCGAAGAACTGGGTCACCCACAGCGGGTAGTGGAACTTGTCGAGGTAGTCCAGCAGGGTGCCCTCTTCCTCGGGCTGCAGCACCAGCAGGCGACGCATCGCGTCCTCCGTGTCCACCGGCGCGAGGCCGTGGTGCTGCATCAGGTCCCAGGTGACCTCCACCGGGATCGAGCCGTCCACGTGCTGGTGGAGTTCGACCTTGTCCACGGTGCGGAAGGGGTTCGTCATGGCGTGCTCCGCGAGCGCCCGAGCCTAGCAGAAGGTGTACAGTATGGGGCCTGCGAAACGTGCAGGACGAGGAGTTCGATGAGGCATTTCTTCACCCCCGACACCGTGGCCGTGATCGGTGTGTCGCCCCGCGAGGACAACCTCGGCCGCGAGATCGCCGGCAACCTGCTCCGGTTCGAGTTCGACGGCATCATCTACTTCGTCGGGCCTCGCGGCGGGCGGCTGTTCGGACGGCGGATCTACCGCTCCGTATCCGACATCCCCGACCACGTGGACCTTGCCGTGATCCTCACCCCCGCGCACACCATCCCCGACATCATGGCCGAGTGCGCGCGCAAGCGGATCCCCAGGGTGGTGATCGAGGCCGCGGGGTTCGGCGAGCGCAGCTCGTCCGGCAGCTCCCTGGCCGAGCAGATCACGCGCACCGCCGACGAGGCCGGGATCCGGTTCATCGGCCCCAACTGCATCGGCCTGCTCAACCGCCACAACGGCCTGGCCCTGCCCTTCGTCGGCCTCGAGCCGGACATGAAGCGTGGGGGCATCTCCATCGTCACCCAGAGCGGCGGGGTGGGGATCTCGATCCTCAACGTGCTGGCGTCCGAGGGGCTGGGCCTGGCCAAGTTCGCGTCCGTGGGCAACAAGCTCGACACCGACGAGAACGACCTGCTCGAGTACCTGATCGAGGATCCCGAGACCGAGATCATCTGCCTCTACCTCGAGGGGATCCGCGACGGCCGGCGCCTGATCCAGCTCGCCCGGCGATCGCCCAAGCCGATCCTGCTGCACAAGTCCAACATCGGCGCCTCGGCGTACAACATCGCCACGTCCCACACCGCGGCCCTGTCCGCGGACGACGACGTGGTCGACGCTGCCCTGGTGCAGGCCGGCATCGCCCGCTTCCGCGCGCCCGAGACCCTGGTGCACTACCTCAAGGCGCTGCCCATGCCGCCGCTGAAGGGCAACCGCCTGGCCGTGCTCTCCCGCTCCGGGGGACACGCCGTGATCGCGGCGGACGAGTGCGACCTCAACGGCTTCACCCTGACCGAGTTCCCGCCCGACTTCCTGGAGGAGGCCGAGGACCAGATGCGGGCCAAGGTGATCAAGCTGACCAACCCGCTGGACCTGGGTGACCTGTTCGACCTCGACGTGTACGCGTCCCTGGCCGACCGGGTGCTGGCCATGGACGACGTGGACGGCATGGTGTTCCTGCACACCTACACGGCCACGGCCGAGGGCGACCGCTCGATGGAGCTGTTCCAGCGACTGCACGAGATGTCCCGGCGCTACGACAAGCCCGTGGCGATCCACGCCGCGACCAAGGAGACCGAGCTCAGCCGGCTCAAGCACACCCTCGGCGGTCCCCTGTTCACCGAGCCGTCCGACGCGGTGCACGCCCTGGCCCTGCTGCGGGACTACCGGCACGGGGCCGTGCTCTCCCAGGCCAGGCCCGACGGCTCCGCGGACCGCGATGAGGTCCGCGGCATCCTGGAACACGCCCGCGCCGAGGGCCGCGATCCGCTGATCCAGGAGGCCCTCCAGATCTGCCGCGCCTACGGGGTCCCGGTCATCGCCGAGCGGCTGGTCCAGGACGTGGACGGGGCCGCGGCAGCGGCCGAGGAGCTGGGCTACCCGGTGGCGATGAAGGTGGTCAGCCCCGAGGTCTCCCACAAGTCGGACTTCGGCGGCGTGCAGCTCAACCTGCGCAACGA
>CAZXHG010000256.1:0-14388 GCA_964639985.1 uncultured Rickettsiales bacterium | reverse complement strand
GCGTCGCCGGCTCCGAGGCCGATGGCGACTGCGACGACACCTCCACCGTCGCCAACCCGCCGGAGCGCGAGCGCTGTGACGGCCTGGACAACGACTGCGACGGCACGACGGACAACGAGGGCGCGTTCGGCTGCGGCACGTACTACCGCGACATGGACCAGGACGGGTACGGCGTGGTCTCGGACACGGCCTGCCTGTGCGACCCGGACGGGCCGTACACCACCCAGATCTGGGGTGACTGCGACGACATCGACTCCGTGTGCCACCGGGCCGCCTCCGTGGCCTGCTACGTCGTGGACTTCGACTGCGTCGGGGACGTGCCCACCGACGAGGAAGACGACGACGGGGACGGGTCCCTGGTGTGCGACGGCGACTGCGACGACGACGAGGCCACGGTGTACCCGGGCGCGGCCGAGGAGTGCGACGGCCTGGACAACGACTGCGACGGGTCCATCCCGGTGGACGAGGTGGATGGTGACGGGGACGGCGCCTTCGTCTGTGACAATGACTGCGACGACGCGGATCCCACCCGCTCACCCCTGTTCGACGAGGACTGCGAGGACGGCCTGGACAACGACTGCGACGGCCTGGTCGACGGGGACGACCCGTGGTGCCAGGGGCCCCACGACGTCGACGGCGACGGCTGGGACGACACCGTCGACTGCGACGACGACGACGCAGACCTCAACCTCGACGACGTGGACGGGGACGGCCACACGAGCTGCGACGGCGACTGCGACGACGACGATCCCAACGTGCACCCCGCCGCGACCGAGGCCTGCAACGGCGTGGACGACGACTGCGACGGCAGCATCGACCAGGGGCTGATCGGCAGCGGGGAGGACTGTCCAGGAGCGTCGTGCCAGGCCGTGCTCGAGGACGGATCGGCCACGGACGGGCTGTACTGGATCGACCCGGACGGAGACGGCGCCGATCCCTGGGAGGCGTGGTGCGACCTGACCGAGGACGACGGGGGCTGGACCCGCCTGTTCGGCGCCGCCTACCCCACCGAGTGGGACGAGACCGACTACGAGCAGGTGGGCTCGCCCACGGACGCCGACTACTCCGCGCTGTCCGAGCGAGCCTCGTTCGCCGATGGCGACACGTACACCTTCCGCTTCGAGGTGGGCAGCACGGGCGCGTGGGATACGGATCCCCGTGACTACGTGCACGTGTGGTCCCAGGACCACGATCCGTTCACCGACACCACGGACGGCACGGGCTACGTGTTCATCGACGGCGACGATCTGTATGTGTGCGACGACTTCAACGGCCTGCACGACCGCCACTACGACGAGGGGGCCTACTCGGGCGATCGCTACGCCCTGGCCTCGGACGTGGACGAGGACGACTCCCTGTCGTGCTGGGGGACCCAGGTGGTGCCGATCCTGCTGTACGGCCCGGCGAGCGGATATCTCGACGCGTTCCCCGGCAGTGGCCAGCACCAGTGGCAGACGCTGTGGGTGCGCTGAAATTCGTCCACCGACGCGGAAGCGTCGGTGGACCTCGACCTGAGCTCACAGATTAGATTTCGTCCTATAACCTACCGCGTTTCTTCGCGAATCCAACATCGACTCTCTCGTACCCCAGCTCCTCGACCAGGCCCCTGAAGCTGGCATACCAGACCTCCGCCTCGGGCACCCCCAGCTCGTACGCCGTCAGCACGACCCGGTGAGCGTCCCGCACCAGCCGTATCTCCAGGGGCTCGACGTACTTCTTGGCGTTCGCCTCCTTGAGCCGGAACAGCAGGGCCTCCACCCGGTCGCGCAGTGCGCGCTCTAGCCGCAGCGGCACCTGGGGCGGCAGGGGTGGGATGTGCAGATCGCGGATGAAGTCCTCGGAGATGTGCTCCACCGTCTGGGTCGGGGTCCGTCGCTCCCGCGGTTCAGGTCGATCGCGCTTGCCGCCCATGTGCTCCCCTCCATCGACCCAAGGATAGCGTAATCCGAGCCGGATCCGGGCCGATTTTCCCTCGGCAACTGTACATTTGTTCAGTATACTGAACGCCATGAACACGAGCACCGCGAGAGTCCTGCTACTGTCCGATACGCACCTCGGTTTCGACCTGCCGCGGCGGCCCCGCATCGTGCGCCGCAGGCGCGGTCACGACTTCTTCGACAACTACACGCGCGCGTTGCAACCCGCCCTCGACGGCGAGGTCGACGTGGTGGTGCACGGCGGGGACCTGCTGTACCGCAGCCGCGTGCCCGCCAGCCTCGTGCAGGCGGCCATGGAGCCCCTGTTCCGCGTGGCCGACGCGGGCGTGCCCGTGTACCTGGTGCCGGGCAACCACGAGCGCGGTCAGATCCCCTACCCCCTGCTGACCCGCCACCCGGGGGTGCACATCTTCGATCGGCCGCGGACGTTTCTCACCGAGGTCCGCGGTCTGCGCGTGGCGCTCACCGGGTTCCCCTACGAGCGCGAGGTGGGGCGCATCGCGATGGCGCAGCGGCTGCGTACGAGGGGCGCGCAGGATGCGGACGTGCGGCTGGCCTGCTTCCACCAGCTCGTGGAGGGCTCGCGCGTGGAGGGGTACACCTTCCGCCGGGGACCGGACGTGATCCCGGCCCACGGCCTGCCCGCAGGCTACGCCGCGTTCCTCACCGGGCACGTACACCGGAGTCAGGTCCTGACCTGCGGTCCCAGCGGTCGTGCGCTCACCGCGCCGGTGCTCTACCCGGGATCGATCGAGCGTACCTCGTTCGCCGAGCGCAACGAGCGCAAGGGCTACCTCACACTGCGCGTGGCAGCGGGCCCCCGGCCCGGGGGGACGCTGGTGTCGTGGCGCTTCCACGAGCTGCCGGCGCGGCCCATGGTCGACCTGCGCTTCGAGCCGCTCCCCGGGGGGATGCGGCAGCAGTCGGCCCGGCTGCGCTCCGCCCTGTCCGCCCTGTCCCCCGATGCGGTCGTGCGGCTGCACGTCCGGGATGCCTCCGTACCCCAGGCGCAGCGCGTCCTGGCCGCGGACAACCTGCGGCGGCTGGCCCCTCCGACGATGAACGTGTCGGTGGTGATGGACCGCTACCCGCGTCCGCGGGCCGGTTGATCCGGATCTAGAGCGGACCCCAGATCGGGATGTGGTTGTTGCTCTCCTCGTCCTGCAGCGGCAGCCAGAACGGCGGGCTGGACGGGTCGTCGGTGGTCTCGTCCTCGGCCGCGTCCATGTCGAAGCCCGTGATCCAGATCTGCGGCAGGTTGTCCTCCAGCGACGTGACGAAGCCGTAGTCCCGCTTGGAGGAGAACGCGATCCAGGCGATGTCCGCGTCCGGCAGCGGCGCCCACATGGGCCAGGAGTTGGTCCACGGCTCGTCCCCGTTCATGGGCGACACGCCGTTGGCGTTGGCCAGCTCGTACACGAGGCTGCCGTCGGACCGCATCACCATCAGCGTGGCCGAGGGGTCGTCGTAGCTGTTGTACGACATCAGCCCGCTGTCGCCGATGTCGCGCCACGAGCGGTTGAACGCGAGCCAGTTCCCGTCCGGGCTCCACGCCGGGTAGAAGTTGTTCACCCCGTCCTCGGCCTCGATCAGCACGGTGGGCTCGTTGCCCACCACCCAGTCCTCCTCCTCCACGTCCAGCAGGGCGATGGAGCCCTCGGTGAAGTAGTAGTCCCGGTCGAAGGAGATCTCCTCGGCCAGCACCACGGCCACCTGGCTGCCGTCCGGGGACCACACCGGCATGGTCGCCATCTGGTCGAGCTCCACGTTGTACAGCTCCACCCCGGTGGTCGTGTCGTAGGCGGTCAGGACCCCGTGGTAGCTGGCCAGCATGGTGGTGCTGTCCGGCGAGAAGGTCTTGAAGTAGCCCAGTACCTCGTCGTCGTGCACGAACGTCGCCGCGTCGTCGTTGGTCGGGTCGGCCAGCTCCAGCAGCCCCATCTGCGCGTTGTCGCCGTCGTAGGACACGGCCAGCCAGTACCCGTCCGGGCTGATCACGTGGCAGCTGACGCAGTAGCCGGAGTTGGTGCGGCCGTAGTAGGGCTGGGCCTCCTCGGCGCCGTACTTGATGCGGTAGATGCCCTCGTTGTTGGCCGACCAGTAGTAGATCGATCCCTCGGCGTCCAGCCGCGAGATGCGCATGGTGACCGTGTCGGCCGCGGCCAGCGGCGCGCTGTCGGCCACGCCGGTGTCGCCGTCGAGGTGGTAGGCGATGCCGGTCAGCTGCAGCGTGGTGTCACTCCCGGCCACGTTGGCGGCGATTGCATTCCACACTCCCGCCTCGGGGATGTACGAGATGTCCGTGGTGTACACATCCACCTCCGTGGTCGAACTGACGAAGCGGAAGTGGAACAGGGTGCACACCTCGCCCGCGTCGATCATGAAGTTGATCGTGGGCGTGTTTCGCGGGATCCGGACCTGGTCGTAGGGATAGATCACGCTGGGGGCGTCCGCGGACCCCTCCTCCACGTCGGCGTCGAACAGCTCCGCCGCGTTGGCCGGCGCGGTGCCCGACACCACGCTCTGGTGGTAGTCCACGGTCAACACGGTCTCGCCGGTCACCCCGAGGAAGGTGCCACGGATGATGGTCACCCCACCGGTGAGGTCGGTGGACGTGAACTCGCCGTCGTCAGCGAACGTGCCCAAGGAGAGGTTGGAGCTCTCCCAGCCCAGCTCGCTGAGCTCCTCCACGTCCCCATTCTCGCGGGTGATCCGCGCCATGTAGCCGATGACCTGCGGTTCGCCCGGGCTGACCACGATCTCGAGGTCTGCGGGCAGGATCTCCACGGAGGAGACCGGGGAGTACGTGATCGGCCCGCCCTCCCCGTCGCAGCCGAGCAGGGCCAGGGTCGAGGTGATCGCGATCCACACCAGTCGTCGAACGCAACTCACGATTCCTGCCTCCGGTGGTAGCTCACCACGACCTCCATACCGGGCCGCGGTATGGCGAAGCGGTCGAACACGATGGCGTTCTCGGCCGGATCGTACTGCCAGCCGTCCACGTCTCGCTCCGGGATCAGCACGTCGTCCACGCGCACCTCGAGGGAGTCGCGCTCCGGCTCGGCCGACAGCACGAAGCTGTTCAGCAGCCCGAGCGCGGCCAGGCCGATGTCCTCCAGCAGCGTGGTCCAGTCGTCCAGGCAGATGCTGCCCGTGTGGCCGCCGGTCTCACGGGCCGCCTCCAGGTACTTCAGCCCGGCCTCGGCCGAGGCGTCTGGCGCCAGGCAGCCGTAGGGCTCGTCGCCCACGATGGCATGGATGCGGAAGTGGTCCGGGTTGGGCACCAGCTGATCGAAGGCGGCGAGCATGTCCGCCACCTCGCCCTCGCCCTGGTCGTCCTCGTCACTGACGACGACCACCTCCAGCGCCACCTCGTGGCGGAAGAAGCCCTCGTTGTAGCCCTCGTCGAGCGCGTCGGTCATGGCCAGGGCGAGCGCGCCAAAGCCCTCCTCGTCCCGGCTGCCGCTCGTCCCCACCAGGGATGTGGCGATGAAGGTCTCGGCCAGGTCCGGGCTGTCCGGGCCGAGGATCGGCGGATCGCCCTGCAGGCGGCCGCTGTGCTCCTCGTCCTCGACGTCCGTGGTGATCAGACCGAGGCGGAAGTCGGCCACGCTCTCCTCGAACAGGGACATGATGCCGTCGAGGCTGCGGTTGAGGCGCTCCTGCTCCCCGCTCATGGTGCCGGAGTTGTCCAGCACCCACAGGAAGTCCACGCCGGCCGCAGCGTCGCCCTGGTTGAACACGTCGGTGTAGACCACCTCCTGAATGGCGTACTCCTGGCACCCGCTGGCGGCCGCCAGCGCGCACGCGCACACGAGGGGGAGGTGGAAACGAGGTCTCGTCATCGGTTCACCTTGTTGAGCATGGGAAACATTGTAGGATTGATACCATGTGTTCGTATCATCGACTACTGGCATGGTTGTCCTTGTCCTGCGTGGCCGCGATCGGCTGCGACACCAACCCGAGCTCCGAGGATCCCGTGGACACCGGGGCGTTCCTGCGCCTCGAGGCCAACCACGCCTGGGACTACGGCTCGGAGATCGACGAGGACTGGCCCCTGGCCGACTCGGAGTTCACCTACCTGCGCTCCACCGAGCCGTCCAGCGGGACGGCCATCCCCTACACCTTCAGCCGCGGACTCGAGGATCTGGCCCCGGATCCGTTGATGACGGTGCTGTTCGACCTCGACGGCTCGTCGGTGGTGATCACCGGGGTGGAGGACGCCAGCGGCTCGCTCGCGCAGTTCGATCCTCCGGCCGTGCTCGGCCCGGGCTCGTGGGAGGTGGGCGACTCCGTCACCACGGACACCGCCTTTGGCGGTGCGAGCGCCTCGTTCACGGTCGAGCTGAGCGCTCGCGGTGAGCACGTGGTGCACTACGGCACGTTCCCGGACGTGGCCACGCTGACCGTGGACGACGGCGGCGTGAGCGACCTGGGCGGCACCTGGTACCTGGCCTCCGGCGTGGGGCTGGTCCAGCTGGAGAGCGATACCGACGTGCTGGGCTCTCTCGACCTGTTGACCTACCGCTGAATCCACCACACACGGAGGGACCATGATCCAGCGCAACCTCCTGGCCCTGTTGCTGAGCCTCGCCATGATCGCTTGCACGGGCTGCGTGGGCATCACCGCCACCCCGGATCCCCAGGACGACGACAGCGCGGCCGACGACGACACCGGGGACGACGACAGCGCGGCCGACGACGACGACAGCGCCAGCACCGACGACGACGACGACGTGGACGACAACTCCTGCGACGAGGGCGTGGACGAGGAGGTCGTGGCCCGGTTCCAGCTACGGGACCCCTCCGGTGCCAGCCTCGTGGGTGCCGAGGTGGCGCTCCACGACCTGGACGCGGCCACCGGCGCGGTCGAGGCCGATCCGATCGTCGAGGGCGTCACCGACGAGGAGGGCGCGATCGTGGTCAACCTGTCCTGCGAGTACGGCTGGCTGGTGATGAACAGCAGCCACCCGGACTACCCGACCGCGCACCTGGTGTTCAAGCTGGCTGCAGGCACCATGTGGACCATGATGGTGCCGGATCTGGCGAGCTACTCCGCTGACGTGGGCGATGACATCGGGGCCGCGGATTCGGGGATCCTGGCGGTGACCAAGGTGGGCACGGACAACATGCCCGACCTGCAAGGGGAGGACGAGTTCCGCATCGACGAGGGCACCCAGCTGGTTCCATACGACGCCGAGGACGGCGTGGGCATGTGGATCTACGACAGCGCGTACGGCAGCGCCCTGGGCGGGGTGTGGTTCGTGGACTACGCGCTGCCCGGCGGCGGTACCGTGGTGCAGGCCCGCTACGACGACACCAGCGCCAAGGCCGCGACCGTGGTGTACCTGCCCGTGTACAGCTACACCGAGGGCGACGGCACGCTGCACATCACCACCCTCGAGATCCGCTCCTGACGGATCGGCGACCGGGGACCGACCCGCCACTGGCCGAGCGCCTCGGCCACGAAGATGACGGTCCCCTCGCCAGCCCGCCCGGGATCGGCACCGAGACCCTGATCCTCGAGCAGATCTACGGCGGCGCGCTGCCGCACCCACTGCAGCTGTTCGTCGCGTCGCTGGCATTCTCCTGCGTGGGCATCGCCGCAGCTCGACACTTCTTCGGTGATCATGCGGGCGCGATCAGCGTGTTCATGTGCGTGATCGGGCTGCTGCCCACCCTCGGCAGGCTGGTCGACCGGCACCGGGCAGGCCCCTCGGCCGTGTCCATGTCGCCGGTGCTGTACCTCCAGGCCGATGTGCGCCTGGTGGTGTCGATCCTGGCGATCTTCGCCGGAGTGCTGACCGCGTACGGCGCCTGGACCCTGTGGCTGCCGCCCGAGCAGGTGGCCGCCACCTTCGACTCCCAGCTGGCAGCGTGGCTGCGGCGCGGTCATCGTGGATTCGAGCCTGGCGTGCTGTCCGGGATCATGCTCAACAACCTGCTCGTGGCCCTGGGAGTGCTGATCCTCTCGGCCCTGTACCGCACGGGCGGTGCCCTGCTCGTGCTTGCCTGGAACGCCTCGGTGTGGGGCGTACAGTTCGCCTGGATCGCGAGGCTGGAGTGGGGTAGCGGACTGCCGGCGACGGGGGGCTGGCTCGTGGTGGGCGCGGCCGTGCTGCCGCACGTGCTGCTGGAGGCTGCCGGCTATGTCCTGATGGCCCTGTGCGGCCTCGCGCTGGTGCGCCTCGCCGTGCGCTTCCACGATCCCTCGCTCTCCCGCCGGCGCCTGGTCCGCAACCTGGCGCTGCTGGCTGGAGCGGCCGTGCTGTGTGTGCTGGCCGCGGCCCTGGCCGAGACGTTCGTGGCCGGGAGGCTGCTGCAGCCCCTGGGATAGGGCGATTTCCCTTTGGATTTGCGTGTTCCGAAGAAACAATAAACAAGCGCTTGAAATGTTTGTCGCGCATACGTGCGTGACCGAGGGAGGACTGCATGAAACGACGGTTCACCATCCCCGCTGCCCTGCTGCTGGGCTGCGTGCTGGTCGTGGCGGCCCTGGAGATGACCGGACGCCTGGGTGGCTCCACCGGGGCGGCCACGGGCACGGACAACCGGGGCTGTGCCGGTCCGGAGGTGCCCCTCCCCGAGGCTCGGCCTGCGGACATCATGGTCGGAATCCCCATCGCCGTACCCGACGATCGGCGGGCTGGTCCTGCCGATCGCTGGGTGGACGCCATCCCGGGCCGGTACGTGGTGGCGCTGGCGTCCCCCGATGCCGGGCTGGGCGACGACGTGCTCGACGTGCTCGGCGTCCGTGAGCTGCGGCCGCTGTTCCCCGGCGTGAAGGGCCGGGCAGTGTCCCACCTGGCCCTGGATCGCACGCTGCAGTTCGAGGCGGCCGCCCCGTACGACGAGGTCGCGGCCGAACTCGAGCAGCTCGACGAGGTGGCCTGGGTCGAGCCGCTGATCCGTGTCCGGGCCGCGGCCCTGCCCAACGATCCGTACTACGGCTTCCAGTGGCACATGCAGGCCCTGGACGTGCACGTGGCGTGGGACGTGGCCGACGGCGCGGACACCATCGTGGCCGTGGTCGATTCGGGTGTCTCGGTCGGCTCGGACGGCCTGACGGACCTGCTCCCGGGGTACGACTTCGTGGACGACGACGCCGATCCGTCGGACCTCAACGGTCACGGCACCCACGTGGCCGGCACCGTGGCCCAGGCCACGGACAACGCCACCGGCGTCGTGGGCGTGGCCCGTGATGCCTCCATCCTGCCGGTGAGGGTGCTCGATGCGGACGGCAGCGGCACCAGCTCGGACGTGGCCGCAGGCATCATCTATGCCGTGGACAACGGCGCCCAGGTGATCAACCTCAGCCTGGGATCGGGGTCGCCGTCGATGGTCATCGAGGAGGCCTGCGCCTACGCCGAGGAGGCGGACGTGCTGGTGGTGGCCGCCACGGGCAACGAGGGGTACGCGGACTTCGTGGGCTATCCGGCTGCGTTCTCCACCACGGTCGCAGTGGGCGCCACGGACGTCAACCACGACATCACCTACTACTCCAACCAGGGCGAGCAGGTGGACATCGTCGCGCCCGGTGGTGACCTGAGCGTGGACGCCAACGGCGACGGCTACCCCGACGGTGTACTCCAGGAGACGATCGTGGGCGGCAACTGGGGGTACTACCTGTTCTCCGGCACCTCCATGGCCACGCCGCACGTGGCCGGCACGGCCGCGCTGATGGTGTCCAACGGCGTGACCGACGTGGCCGACCTCCGCGACGGCCTGTTGAGCACGGCCGACGACCTCGGCGCCCCGGGCGAGGACGACGCCTACGGCCACGGACTGCTCGCGCCGACCGCGGCGCTGGGCTACGCCGCGCCCGTGCAGCCGGCTCCCTTCGACATCATCGGGCTGCAGACCCGTGACGTGGGCGCGGGCCGCGTGATCGCTCGCTGGTTGACGGTCGAAGCGGCCACCACCACGGCGGACGGCGCCAACGGCCACAACTTCGCCGACCAGACCGAGACCAACGTGCACCGCGCCTTCCTGCGCGGCGCGCCCGGCTCCACCGTCGACTTCACCTTCCTGAGCACCTCGGCCGACGGCTTCACCGCGTCGGAGACCAGGGAGGTCACGTTCCCCTTCGGTGGGGGTGGCTCCAACTAGGTCGAGGTCTCAGCGGTGCGCCAGCGCGCCCCCGCCTGCCCTGGCCACGGCCGCCTCCCCCGCATCTGACAGCGCGATCCCCCCTGCGGATTTCAGCACCAGCCCTTCCCCTTCCAGCCGCCCCAGCACGGCCTGCAGCCGGCCCTCCGACCAGCTGAAGCGTTCCCGGAGCCGTTCCTCGGACACCGAGACCTCCCCCCCGGACAGGTGCATCAGCAGGAGCTGGCCCGCGAGGCGCAAGCCCAGGCGTCTCCGCTGCAGAGACCGGAACAGCACCCCGTGACGGGGCGAGAGCAGCAGCGCGGCGCCGAACTGCAGGCCAGCCATCACCGCGATGGCGCCCGATATCGAGGCGTCCCACCAGCGGGCGAGGCCGTACCCGCCCACGGCCGAGGAGACCCCCAGCGCCACCCCGAGGGCGATCATCCAGACCAGCCGATCCGTCAACAGGTAGGCGGTGGCGGGTGGCACGACCAGCATGGCCACCACCAGGATCGCGCCCACGCTCTCGAACGAGGCCACCACGGTCACGGACACGGCGCTCATCAGCAGGTAGTGCACCACCACGGGCGAGAACCCCAGGGCCGTGGCCAGGCCAGCGTCGAAGGTGGTCAGCTTCAGCTCCTTGAACAGCCCGATCACCAGCGCCAGGTCCAGCAGCAGCACCACGCCGATGACCCACAGCGAGCGTGAGCCGAGGTCACGTCCGGCCACCACCCAGGTGTCCCACGGCGTGTACGCGATCTCCCCGTACAGGATGCAGTCGACATCCAGATCCACGCCGCTGGCATGGCGGGTGACCAGGATCACGCCGATGGAGAACAGGGCCGGGAACACCACCCCCATGGACGCGTCCTCGGCCAGTCGCCGGGTCCGCTGCAGCACGCCGACCAGGAACACGGTCAGCACACCTAGCGCGCCCGCCCCCAGCAGCATCGGCACGGTGGAGCGGTCGCCGGTCAACAGCACGGCGATCACGATGCCCGGCAGCACCGCGTGGCTGATCGCGTCGCCCAGCAGGGACATGCGCCGCAGCACCAGGAACGTGCCCACCAGCGCGCAGGACGCGGCGGTCAGGCTGCCCACCAGCAGGATGGTGACCGTGGGGCTCATGCCACCTCCTCCCGCGGGATCCGCTGCCCGTGGGGATCCGTCTCCGGGTACCCCAGCCTCGCGTCGAGGTCGTCCACGGCCTCGTCGGACAGGGCGTGCTCCATGTCGTCGGCGTCCCTGTGCACGTGGTCCTGGGGCAGGTCCAGGCGCCGGCTGAGGTAGACCTCCCACAGCCGGTGCTTGCGCACCACGGCTGCGGCGCGCTGCCGGCCGCCAGTCGTGAGTCGGAGGGCATCTCCCTCGCGCTCCACCAGCCCCCAGGCGGCCAGCCGGGCCGCCGAACGCCGCAGCTGACGGTCTGCCACACCCCGGCGGCCCACCAGGGCCGAACAGCTCACCGCAGCCGTCCAGTCACCCGCGGGCTCACCGTGGCGATACAGGTCCTTGAGCAGGTGCTCGCGGCGGATCCGCCCCGCCACTCCCCGCGCACGCATGGCTCGCCACACGATGCCGCGGTTGGGCGCGAACAGCAGGGATACGACCATGGCCGCGCTGAGCAGCACCACGATCGTTGGACCGGTGGGCATGCGAGGGACCATCGCGCTGAGCAGGGCTCCGCCGGCACCGGAGAGGCCACCGATCGAGGCGGCCACCACGAGCATCAAGCCCAGCCGATCGGTCCACTGCCGCGCGGCCGCCGCCGGCGTGATCACCGTGGCTATCATCAGGACCACGCCGACCATCTGCAGGCCCACCACGACCACGACCACCAGCAGCGCGGTGAGCAGCACCTCGATGCGCCCCATCGGCAGCCCCAGGCTCGCGCCGAAGGCCGGGTCGAACGACAGCAGCTTGAACTCCTTGTACAGCACCAGCACGACCCCCAGCACGAGCACGGACAGCACCACCATCAGCACCACGTCCCCGGTCAGCAGGGTGGCGGCCTGCCCGAACAGGAAGTGGTCGAGGCCGGCCTTGTTGCCGCCCGGACGGCGCTGGATCACGGTCAGCAGCACGATGCCCAGGCCGAAGAACACCGACAGCACGATGCCCATCGCCGAGTCCTCCTTGATCCGGCTGCCGCGCACCACGGCCAGCATCAGCAGCGAGCCGACCAGGCCGGCCACGAGCGCACCGGCCAGCAGCACCAGCGGGTGTCGGCTGCCCGTCAGCAGGAAGGCCACGGCGATGCCCGGCAGGGCCGCGTGGGCGAGCGCGTCCCCCAGCAGGCTCTGCCGCCGCAGCAGCGCGAACGAGCCCACCATGCCGCCCACCGCCCCCAGCAGGGTCGCGCCGAGCAGCACGTTGCGCAGGGCGACACCGATCTCCATGGTCAGAGCACTCCGTCGGTGTCGTGGCCCCTCGTCCGGATGGGGGCCTCGTCGAGGGTGAGGCGCTCGCCGAGCACCGCCTCGGCCGCCCGGGTCAGCGCGGTCAGGCGGCCGCCGTACGTGCGCTGCAGGTTGTCGGGTCCGAAGGTCGTGTGCATGGGACCATCGGCCACCAGGCGCATGTTGAGCATGGCGATGTGGTCGAAGTACCCGGCCACGGTCTGCAGGTCGTGGTGCACCGCGACCACGGTGCGCCCCTGGTCGCGCAGGTCGTGCAGCAGCTCCAGGATCGCTCGCTCCGTGGTGGCGTCCACGCCCACGAACGGCTCGTCCATCAGGTACAGCTGCGCGTCCTGCGCCAGGGCCCGGGCGAGGAACACCCGCTGCTGCTGGCCGCCGGAGAGCTGGCTGATCTGCCGCTGCGCGAACGAGCCCATGCCCACCTTGTCCAGGGCGACGCGGGCCCTGTCGAGGTGCTCGCGGCCAGGCCGCCGGAACCAGCCGAGCTGGCCGTACAGGCCCATGGCGACCACGTCCAGCGCGCTGGTGGGGAAGTCCCAGTCCACGCTCTCCCGCTGGGGCACGTAGCCCACCCGGGTGCGGACCTGGGTGTACGGCTGGTCGAACACGCGAACCCAGCCGGTCATGGGCTGCACCAGGCCCAGGATCGCCTTGAGCAGGGTGCTCTTGCCCGCGCCATTGGGCCCGACCACCGCGATCAGCCTGCCCTGGGGCAGGGTCAGATCCACGTCCCACAGCACGGGCTGGGTCCGGTAGGCCACGGTCAGGTCGTGCACCTCGATCGCCGGGATGTCGCTCACTTCAGGGCCTCCACGATGGTCGCGACGTTGTGGCGGACCATGCCCCCGTACGTGCCTTCGGAGGAACCTTCCTCCCCCATCGAGTCCGAGAACAGCTCGCCGCCGATGGCCACGGAGTGGTCCTTGTCCTCGCAAGCAGCCTGCACGGCCTCGATGGACTTCGTGGGCACGGACGACTCCACGAACATCGCCTTGAGCTCGCGCTGGACCACCACGCCGACCACCCGGTCCACGTCGGTCAGGCCGGCCTCGGTGGCCGTGCTCAGCCCCTGCAGGCCGACCACCTCGAACCCGTAGCGGGCGCCGAAGTAACCGAACGCGTCGTGGGCCGTGACCAGCACACGCTGGTCCTGGGGGAGGACCGCGACCTGCTCGGCGACCCAGGCGTCGAGCGCGATCAGGTCGGCCTTCACGGAGCCGGCGTTCTCGCGATAGGTCCCGGCGTTGGCCGGGTCGAGCGCGGCGAGCTGATCCGCGATCGGGTCGACCGTGTGACTCCACAGCTCCACGTCGAACCACAGGTGCGGGTCGACCAGCCCCTCGAACTCGGCGGGCCGCAGCAGCCGGTCGGCGGGCGCGCCCTCGGTCACGGCCACCACGGGCTTGTTGCGGCCCATCTTGTCGAGGATGTCGGCCATCTTGCCCTCGAGGTGATGACCGTTGAACAGCACCAGGTCGGCCTGGTCCAGCCGGCGCACGTCGCTCTCGGACGCCTTGTACAGGTGGGGATCGACGCCCGGCGCCATCAAGCTGTGCACCTCGGCGTGGGAGCCGGCGACGAGCCGCGCGGTATCCGCGATCATGCCGGTGGTGGTCACCACCTTCAGGGGGCCTCCAGACGAATCGGACCCCTCCCCTCCCCCCTTCGAGCAACCGCTCATCAGCAGCACAAGCACCGCGAGCGTCGAGATCCGCATCGTCTCACTCCTCTCCCCCCGGTCTCGAAAGCTGCAAGCGACGTGCCACGGCCTGCCGTCCAACGGAAACGGTGTACTGCGGCCAATTCGGCCCCGTTCGTGGGGTCCGCGGGCGAGTGTGTCGACCTGTCTCATCCGAGTTTGAGACATGGGAGTCGGCCACCAGGGGTGACAAGCGAAGGGCGAAGTCCGTGACGGACGAAGCCCGCGAGCGCCTCAG
>CAZXHG010000255.1:0-14411 GCA_964639985.1 uncultured Rickettsiales bacterium | reverse complement strand
GTTCATGGTCGACGAGCTCGAGGACGTCACTGGCGTCAAGGTCAACCCGTCCTTCAACCGCAAGGGCGCCGAGGTGCTGTTCATCACCCCGTCCGCGGACGTGTTCGCCGACCCGGCGATCTTCGTGCTGATGGGCTACATGCTGATCTTCGAGGCCGTGGGCCTGGACTACACGTTCAGCACCTACGCGTCCGAGGGCGGCAACTTCGGGCTGTTCACCTCCCACGAGACGATCAAGCGGCTCAACTTCAAGATGTTCCACGAGGCCAAGCGCCTGGGTGCCAAGTGGATCCTCGGCGGTGAGTGCGGCCACATGTGGCGGGTGATCAACCAGTACATGGGCACCATGAACGGGGACGAGCGGCAGGGATCCATGCTCGAGGACGTGCCCACCAACCCGATCACGGGCACGAAGTTCGAGGCGGCGCGCTCCACCAAGATGGTGCACATCATGGAGTTCCTCGCCGACCTCATCAAGAACGACAAGCTGAAGCTCGATCCCAGCCGCAACGACCACTGGAAGGTCACGTACCACGACTCGTGCAACCCGGCCCGCGCCATGGGGCTGCTGGACGAGCCGCGCTACGTGCTGCGCAACGTGGTCAACCAGTTCCACGAGATGCCGGAGAACACCATCCGCGAGCAGACCTTCTGCTGCGCGGGCGGCGCGGGCCTCGGCAACGACGAGAACATGAACATGCGGATGATGGGCGGCCTGCCGCGGGGCAACGCGCTGCGGCACGTGCGCGACAAGTACGGGGTCAACATGATGGCCTGCGTCTGCGCCATCGACAAGGCGACCCTGCCGCCGCTGGCCGAGTACTGGGCTCCGGACGTCGAGGTCTGCGGCGTCACCGAGCTCGTCGGCAATGCCCTGGTCATGGAGGGCAAGAACATGAACGTCGACCTGCGCGACACCGAGCTCGAGCCGGTCGAGGGAGGCGACGATGCCTGAGAACGTCAAGGTCTACATCGGCCTCGCGGTGTTCGTGGTGTTCGTGGCCATGCCCGTGTGGTGGCAGGTGCTCGGCGCCAACGAGCCGCCCACGCTCGACGAGCCCAAGGGTGACGCCTGCGTGGAGGGCGTGGAGTTCATGCGCGCCAAGCACATGGACCTGCTCAGCGAGTGGCGCAACGAGGTGGTGCGTGAGGGCGTGCGCAAGTACGTCAGCAGCACCGACATCGCCTTCGAGATGAGCCTCACCGGCACCTGCCTGGACTGCCACGAGAGCAAGCAGGGCTTCTGTGACGAGTGCCACGACTACACCGGGGTCCACCCCGACTGCTGGGAGTGCCACGTCGACCCCGAGGAGGTTCAGTGATGTCCATGGACCGCAGAGGATTCCTCAAGATGGCGGGCGTCGCCTCGCTGGCCGGCGTGGCCGGCGGCAAGGTGATCGAGGCCGCCGCCTCCACCGCCAAGGGCGAGTACCTGCCCAAGGGCGGCGCGCTGCACGCCGAGCGCTGGGCGATGGTGATCGACACCCGCAAGTGCCTCGAGCAGCACGACTGCACACGCTGCATCGACGCGTGCCACGTGGCCCACAACGTCCCGTCCTTCGACAACGACAAGGACTCGATCTCGTGGCTGTGGAACGAGCCGTTCCACGGCGCGTTCCCCAACCAGCACAACGAGTTCGCCGCGCACGACATGAACCACAAGGACGTGCTCGTGCTGTGCAACCACTGCGACAACCCGCCGTGCGTGCGAGCGTGCCCGACGCAGACCACGTGGGCGCGGGAAGACGGCGTGGTGATGATGGACATGCACCGCTGCATCGGCTGCCGCTACTGCATCACCGCGTGTCCCTACGGCGCGCGCTCGTTCAACTGGCGGGACCCGCGCACGCATGTCGCGGAGATCGATCCCAGCTTCCCCACCCGCGCCCGCGGCGTGGTCGAGAAGTGCAACTTCTGCGCCGAGCGGCTGGCGCGCGGCGAGATGCCGCACTGCGTCGAGGCCTGCGAGCACGGTGCCATGGCGTTCGGTGACCTGGAGGATCCGACCTCCCCGGTGCGCGAGCTGCTGCACGACAACTTCACCCTCCGGCGGAAGCCGGGTCTCGGCACCCAGCCGCAGATCTACTACATCGTCTGAGGAGGCTGCGATGATCGAAAAAGCTCTCGTTGGCAAGCCTCGCTACTACGCCTGGCTGGCCCTGCTCGGCGGCTGCATGGCCGTCGCATTCATCTGCTGGGTCTGGCAGTACACCTACGGCCTGGGCATCACCGGCATGAGCCGGGACGTGACCTGGGGCTTCTACATCGCCCAGTTCACCTTCCTGGTCGGCGTGGCCGCCTCGGCCGTGATGGTGGTGCTGCCGTACTACCTGCACGACTACAAGGCCTTCGGCAAGATCACGGTGCTGGGCGAATTCCTCGCCATCCCCGCGGTGCTGCTGTGCATGGCCTTCATCTTCGTGGACATGGGCCGACCGTTCCACATCACCAACGTGTTCCTCTACCCGACCCCCTGGTCGATGATGTTCTGGGACACCTGCGCGCTGTCCGGCTACCTGCTGCTCAACGTCGTGATCGGCTGGAAGTGCCTGGACTGCGAGCGCAACGGCGCGCCGCCGCCGCAGTGGATCAAGCCGCTCATCTACCTGTCGATCCCGTGGGCGGTCAGCATCCACACGGTCACGGCGATGCTCTACTCCGGGCTGGCCGCGCGCCACTTCTGGATGACCGCCGTGCTGGCGCCCCGCTTCCTGGCCTCGGCCTTCGCCGCCGGCCCGGCGCTGCTGATCATCCTGGTGATGATCGTGCGCAAGGTCAGCACGTTCGACGCGGGCTCGGTCGCGATCCAGAAGCTGGCCCAGATCGTGACGTACGCCATGATCCTCAACGTCTTCCTGTTCGGCATGGAGGCGTTCACCGCGTACTACAGCGGCGTGCCCAGCCACGCGGTGCACTTCGACTACCTGCTGTTCGGCGTGGACGGCCACATCTCGCACCAGACGCTGATGATGTGGGGCTCGCTGGCCATGGCCGCGGTCGCTCTGGTGATGCTCGTGGTGCCGAAGTACCGGCGCAACGAGGCGCTGCTGCCCATCACGTGCGTGCTGGTGTTCCTGTCGATCTGGATCGACAAGGGCGCCGGCATGATGACCGGCGGCATGATCCCGTCGCCGCTGGAGCACCTCACGGGCTACGCCCCGTCCGTGCCCGAGGCCCTCATCGGCCTGGGCGTGTACGCCTTCGGCGCCTTCCTGCTGACCGTGCTGTACAAGATCGCGATCACGGTCAAGGAAGAGACCGCCTGACGCACCCCGCCCGCCTCACCGTCCCCTCCTCAGCTCGAACCCGACGTTTCAAAACGGGTTGCTTCCACGCATCTACCAGTTGCAGGATGAGATGACCCCCTGTTCTGAAACGAAACCACACGCAATATCCCTGGTTTCGAACTGCGATGCGACGTTGCGTAACTAGTCGTAATCAGGGATGAAACGTGGCCTTTGGTTTTTTTGCCGGGGCTTGACCTGAATTGGTACCCTTCTTGCGACCTGCTCCGCGCAATGGACAAGCGCGTCGCCCTCGGTCGAATCGCCCTGCTGGCCCTGCTGATGGCCGCCATCCCGGTCGGCTCGGTGATCTCGTGCGTCACGGTGGAGAGCCGGGCGTCCGCGGGGCAGCTGCTGGTCGCGCCGGGGATCGATGCGGCCACCGAGACCCCCGCGCCGCAGGAACCGGCGACCCCGGCGGACGCGGTGGTCCGCGGCGAGCCGTCCATGGACGACGACACTGCCGCAGGGGACGACCTGCGCGCCATGCGCCACGAGATCGAGGCGCTGGACCTGGCCGAGGACGATGAGGCCGGGGACTCCCAGCCCCTCTGAATCAGCGCCGGCGCCTCCACCACAACACGACCGCCACGCTCAGCAGGGCCCAGGCCGGCCACCGTGTTCCATCCCTCTGTCCCTGGGTGCAGCTCGAGTCGCATCCACCTTCGGGCTCCGTGGTGTCGTCGTCGTCGGTCGGATCGTCGGGATCGGGCAACTCCACGCACCACGGTCCCGACGCGAACACCTGGTCCGGTCCGTTGCTCACCTGGTGGCGGAACACCTCCACGGCGTCCACCTCGATGATCCCCTCGCCGACCAGGGTCAGGCGGACGGTGTGCAGCCCGTCGTCGGCGAACTCGTGCTCGAAGACCACCTCCGGCGCGTCGCCGTCGCCGAACAGGTCCACCTCCGCGACCTCGATGTCGTCGGCCTCGACGCTGACCACGCCCCCGCCCAGGTCGGGGGTGGCGATCCAGCGGAAGGTGCGGCCGTCCATCTCGATGTCCACCGAGTCGCCCAGGCGGGAGGACCGAGCGAGGTACTGCGCCGTGCCCACGCCCTCCACCCGCTCCCACCCCGGGCCGGAGTAGCGCAGCGGACATGCGTCGTCCTCCATGCGCTCCAGCGTGCCCAGCAGCTGCCAGCTGGCGCCGTCGTCGCAGGTGAAGAACGTACCCACGTGCGTCGCGGCGACCACCGCTGGATCCCCGGCGTCGGCCGGGGGTGCGGCCACGGTCAGCACCAGGGTCTCGAACGGGGTGGACATCGGCGTCCAGGTCTGGCCGCCGTCCCGGGAGCGGAGGATCCCGGCCGGGTCGGTGAGCAGGAACAGCGAGTCACCCCCAGCGTCGCCCCACATGACCTCCGCGCCGTCGGCGCCCGCGTCGCGCTCGGTCCAGTCGCCCGGCCCGCGCCAGACCGTGCCGTCGGTGGTGGCCGCGACGATGCCATCGTCCGTGGCGAACAGCGCTGCCCAGCGATCCTCCACGGTCAGGTCCAGCACGCTGTGCCAGCTTTCCCCCAGATCCTCGGACCGCAGGAGCGCGGCGGGCGACGACTGGGTGGCGTAGACGTACCCGGCCGTGGCGTCCTTGGGGAACACCAGCCGCGTGATCTGGGAGGCGGGCGGCGTGCCACCCTCCCAGACCAGCTGCCACGTGACGCCCCAGTCCTCGCTGCGCGCGCCCACCCACTGGGCCGCGTTCGTGGTCGTGCCCACGGCGAACGCCAGCCCGTCGAAGGCGAAGGCCGGTGACGGGATGATCGTGTGCAGCGAGTGCATGCCCGGGATGTCGATCTGCTCGAAGCTGCCGCCGGCGTCCTCGGATCGCATCAGCACGCGGTCCGCGACCAGGAAGACCAGGGGGTGGTCGGGATAACCGGGTGCGAGGAACACCTCCTCGAGGTACACCTTCGGCTGATCGTCGCCCATCACGGTCCAGCTCTGGCCGCCGTCCGGCGTCTGGTAGAGGCCGCCTCCGTAGGAGGCCACGAAGAACGAGGGGTCGCCGGGATAGCCGGGGGAGAACAGCATGCCCCGCACGAAGTCGCCGTCCAGCGTGCACGACTCGCGCCAGGTCTGGCCCGAGTCCTCGCTCAGCATCAACCCCTCCCAGGCGCCCAGCATGGCCAGCGAGCCGCCCTCCACGCGGCGGTAGTGACCCCAGGGCGCGGATTGCCAGGGGGCGGGGATCGGGATCCCCTCGTCGCACATCTCCCAGGTCTCGCCGCGGTCGTGGCTGCACAGCACCGCGTGATCCTCGGCCACGGCCAGCACCCGCATCTCCGAGATCGCGACCAGGTCCTGGATCGGCTCGTCCAGGAGGGCGCCGTCGACCTCGATCTCTGCCACGCTCCACGTCTCGCCGATGTCGTTGGACCGGGCCACCCTGCCGTCGTCCAGGCCGACCCACAGCGCGGCGTCCTCGGTGAAATCCGGCGACAGCGTCAGGCTGACACCGTCCGCGTCCTCGTCGGGCAGGGCGTGGTTGTTCCAGCCCTCACCGCTGGTGCCCGAGGTCCACAGCACCGCCTCGCGGAGCACGGCCAGTATCTGGCCGTCCGCCGGATCCGCGGCCACGGCCAGATCGACGAACGGGCCGTGTGGCCCACCCAGCTCCTCCCAGGTCTCGCCGCCGTCCTCGCTGCGGAACAGGCGGGCCTCGGTGGCCGCGTACACGATGGGGGTGTCCGCATAGCCGGAACACGCCGCGACCGCGGTCACCGGCTCCCCGTCCGGCTCGGCCGTGAGCTGCCAGGTCTCGCCCCCGTCGTCGCTGCGCCAGGCCGCGGTGTCCACGCCGTTGGCGGCGAACAGCACGTCCGCGGTGGCGAACTCGAGGGTCTGCAGCTCGTAGCGCGTGGCCTGGGGGGCCCGGTAGCGCCAGCTGCGGCCCCAGTCCTCGGACAGCATCAGCAGGGGGCGGCGGGGGAAGGCGTATTGCAAGGCCAGGCGCGTCTGCTCGTCGTCGGTCCACAGGGCCAGCTCGGAGATGACGTCATGGGGCAGGTGCGCCGCGGCCGGTGCCGCCAGGGCGGTGGTCAGCAGGACGGCGGCCAGGATCGGGCGGGGCATCGGCGTGTCGACCTCCATGTGCAACAACGACATCCTCGGATACGTTATTGCGGAACGACGAGTCGTTACAATAGACCCTCGGCCGCTCTGGAGGCGAACGATGACCACCCGCTGGATTCTCACCTTGGCGCTGCTGTGGCTGGTGGGGTGCGTGCCGGGCGGGGGACCGAACGGCGACGGCGTGGTGCTGCAGCCGGAGATCGAGCGCAGCGAGGCGATCTCCACGGTCGCGACCGTGCGCTGGTCGATCGAGGTGGAGACCCTGGTCGGCGCGGAGGTGGCATTCGGTCGCGGCGCGCCCGACGAGTTCGTGGCCCCCGCGGTGGAGGTGGCGCCCGGCGAGTTCGAGGCCGTCCTGCTGGGCATGAAGCCGAACACCACGTACCAGCTGCAGGTGTCGCTGACCACGGACCACGACACCTTCACCAGCGAGGTGCAGGAGGTGACCACCGGCGGTGTGCCCACCGAGATCCCGCAGCCGCTGCTGGACGACGACCTGCACGATCCCGACCTGCAGGCCGGCGGATTCGTGCTGACCTCGTTCACGCCCGGACCCGCGGTGATCCTCGACGCGGACGGCGAGGTGGTCTGGTGGCACCTGCCGGAGCTGGACTTCGTGCACACCGTCAACCGGCTGGTGCTGTCGGAGGACCGGCGATCCGCGCTGTACCTGGTGTTCACGACCCGCCAGCACGGCGGCATCGACAGCCACATGCGCATGCTGTACCGGGTGACCACCGCGGGCGAGTTGATCGAGACCATCGACGTGCCCCAGGCGCACCACGAGTTCGTGGAGCTGGCCGACGGCACCATCGCGATCCTCAACTACGACGCGCGGGACCAGGACGGCGTGGAGGTGGCCGGTGAGCGGCTGACCGAGGTCGCGCCGGACGGCACCGAGCGGGACGTGTGGTCCATCTGGGACCACGTGCCGTGGAACACCGACCAGCAGTTCGAGGGCGGCGAGGTGTGGGGGCACTGCAACACCCTGCGCTACGAGGAGGACCAGGACGCCTACTGGCTGGGCTCGCGCAACTTCTCGACCCTGTTCCAGATCGACCGGGAGACCGGAGACGTGCTGCAGCGGGTGGGCCGCACCGACCCGGACTACGAGCTGGTGGGCGACGCCGAGTGGTTCCTCAACCAGCACCAGTTCCGGTTGCTGGACGGCGGCTTGCTGGTGTTCGACAACGGGGTGCAGGCGGGCACGAACACGCGGGTGTCGGAGTTCGCGCTGGACGAGGGGAGCTGGGAGGCGGAGCGGGTCTGGGGGTACGAGCCCGATCCGCCCATGGGCGTTTACGCCTTTGGCGACGTGGAGCGGCTGCCCGATGGCAACACGCTGATCGCCTGGGGGGCGAGCGGCCGGATCGAGGAGGTGACCGCGGACGGGCAGATCGTCAAGCGGCTGGACATCTCCCTGGGCGCGGCGTCGGGGTACTTCGAGTGGATGGAGTCGCTGTACTGAGGCACACCTGAAAAGACAGCGTCCATCGCGACGCGCCCAGGACCGCGGACACGTCGTCGGTCTCGATGGCTCGCATTTCCTTTCTCGCACGTGTACCATAAAAGAGCAGGTATTCTTGGATTCGACGCTTTCGACGACCGGACGAGGGGCAGATGTCTGGATTGCTGCAGCGTGCACGAGGGGACGGATCTCACGAGGCTGACGCGGGGAGTCTGGGACTCGTCGGGGATTCCCTGCAGGATCCGCTGGTCCAGCACCAGCTCCAGGATCCCTTGACCATGCCCGGCATCGCGGCCAGCGGGGATTCCCCCGCGGATGGGGGGGCGCCAGGACGCCCTCTGTCAGGACCCGGCCAGTCCGTGGCCTTCTCCGCCGAGGCCGTGCAGCGCGGTGGAGGTGGGGCTGCGCCAGCCGCGGCGATCCATCAGACCGCGGCCGAGGGCCTCTCCGGGCCGTCGGGTTCCCTGCCATTCCAGGGGGCGATCCAGGCTTCGTTCGGGGAGCACTCCGTGGCCGGGATCCAGGCGCACGTCGGGGGGTCTGCGGCCAAGGCAGCCGGCGCGATGGGGGCGGCCGCGTATGCGACCGGCGAGTCGGTCGCGTTCAAGGAGGCACCGAGCCTGCACACCGCGGCCCACGAGGCGGCCCATGTGGTCCAGCAGCGAGCTGGAGTGTCCGTCCCGGGAGGGGTCGGACAGCGCGGCGACTCGTACGAGAAGCATGCAGACGCGGTGGCCGATGCCGTCGTGCAGGGGAAGTCGGCTCAGGGAGTGCTGGACGGCGGCACCGCCCCCAGCGCGAATGCCCCGGGCGCGGCCGCGATCCAGCGGAGCGAGGAGACCGATGGGAGCGAGCAGACCGACGCGGACACCGGTGGCGGGGCTGTCAGTCCCGACCAGTGGGCCGGCGTGCTCAGGGCTGCCATCGCGACGATCGAGGGCATGAAGAGCGAATACGCGGGGCGCCTGGCCGAACTCAACGGCACGGCCGATGCTGCAAACGAAGGGATCACCGCGGCGACGACCGGGATCACCGCGGCGTACCGGGCGTGGTCCGAATCCGAAGCCGCGGCCAAGGCCGAGGGACACCTGGAGGCGTTCGCCAAGGACTTCCAGGCGGACGAGGGGTACTCCAAGGACTGGGTCGACGCGGTCGAGGCCGTGGTCGGGTTCTGTGGGCCGATCGGGGGACTGATGGCCGCAGCCTGGTCCCTGGGCATCGAGGGCTTCCTGATCGAACCCGCTCGGGCCGAGGCACGCAACCAGGCCATGCGAGAGGCCGTCGCCGCCAGGTTGGACAGACTGGATCAGTCCGCTGCCAGCCTGACCGGGATCGTCAACGGCTCGAAGGCCGATCTGATACGACTGGCCATGGGTGAGAATGCGGCCCTGAGCCGGCATGCCGGCGAGTACCACGGCGTCCTCTCCGACATGGGTGGAGCGCGGGCCGACGAGCACCTCGAGGATCTGCGCAGCCTGTTGGGCCGGTTGCCGTCGGCTGACGCCGCGGGCCCGGATGAGACCGGAGAAGCGCCAGCCGCCAGTGAGTCGACACCGTCGGGTGGAGAGACGCCGACGCAGACAGGCGCCGCCCCGGAAGGCCATGGGGAGACCGGGAGCAGCTCGTCATCTCCGCTCGACGAGGCGCTGCTCGCGGACTTGACCCGGGAGCGGGTCCAGTCCGAGGAATTCGTGCGCCAGTACAGCACGGTCATGCAGGGCATGGACCACTTCGTGGGTGCGCTGGCGGGTGTGCCTGCGAAGATCCGTGACGCCGGAGCGAGCGCCCTGACCAGCGCCAAGACCGCGTACGCGGAGTGGGAGGTGCGGTTCCACAGCCTCCGGCTGCGTCTGGACACGAAGCTCGTGCAGGCCCCTGGCGGAGAGCTGGGATTCACCTACCAGGTGCCGCATCCGCGCGATGTCCGGTTCGCCCTCGTGCCCCCGCCCACACTGGAGAATCTGGAGGTCGCAGGCGAGGGCATCTCCGACGTCATGAGGGAGCACCTTCGGGGAATGTCGATCACCGAGCTGTCCGCGATTCCAGTACCGATCGAGCTGGAGTGTTCCCTCCAGTACGACCAGAAGGTGAACGTCAGATTCGACACGGCAGGACCACGCAACAACCGGCGCGCCCCGGCGTGCTACGACCCCCGCGTCTCCGATGTGCAGGCTGAACGCGGCATGGGATCAGGGTGCTGGCGGGGCAGCAAGACGCGCATGACCTTCAAGACCCAGCCGGCGCAGGGAGCCGTCACCTTCCGCTGGCCTGCCGAGGGTGTGATCGATGGGGACTTCGAAGCCCTCGGTGAGATGACCGACGCCTGGCCGGAGCACCTGTTCAACAGCGAGACGAAGGGCTCCGCCGTGCCGCCGTGGGGAGAGATCCGCGCGGAGCAACAGGCGCGCGCTTTCGACCTGCAAGCGCAGATCTTCCAGCGTGTGATCGGGATCGGCTCGGAATAGAACGAGTGAGCGGCGGGCCCCCCACCCAGTGGCCGCCCCCCACCCCGCAGTTTGCGGTGCGGGGGGGGGGGGTCCGGGGATCATCCGACGCTTTCAGGAGCCGTCGATCCGCTCCAGCCGTCGTCGCGCCTCCTGGGCCAGATCCGCATCACCGGTGGCCTCCGCCGTCTCGGCCATCCCCTCGAGGCACCATTCCTTCATGGGTCCGTCCATCACCTCGTCCAGGCGGTCGTACGCGTAGCGGTACAGGTCTGCGGCCTGCACGTCCGCGGTCAGCAACCGCCGCCCCAGCGCGTCCTCGCCCACGTACAGGGCCCCGGCCGTGGCCGAGCCCGAGGGGATGTCGTCGTCGGTGACGATCAGCGCGCAGGGGCCTGGTCCGGGCTCCCCCGACGTGGATGTCCCCGTCTTCCTGCAACCGGTCGCGGAGCACGCGACCACCATGACTGCGATTCCGATCCACCGGCTCATGGTTCCTCCCGTCGCGCGTTCCGTACGCGCGGGCGAGGGCAGCATTTCACGGCCCACGGATTCATGCCGGGATCACTCCCCAGGCGCGGTGATGAACACGCCCGCGTCGCTCGCGCCGAGCTGCTGCCGGCCTTCGGCCGGCTCGCCCCGGATCTCGATGGTGAAGCGGTGCGCGCCGTCCTCGTCCACCGGGGCGATTTCTTCCCCTGGCCACTGGTCAGGGCGCGTACACCACCTCGGCGTAGCCGTTCTCCACCAGCCACCAGGCGAACACCCCCGGCGTGGCCGTGTCCACGGCCGCGACCTCGTCGAGGTCGTCGAGGAACCGCTCCCGCACCCCCTCCCCCTGGGCCTGGTAGGTCCCCCACACCCACGACCAGACCGTGGTGTTGGAGCAGTTGGTGTCCCGGGCCCAGAACCGCTCCGAGGCGATGTCCGTGTAGTCCGCGGGGTCGAGGTAGGGGCTGTGCTGCATCATCTGCGGCGTGGGCAGGGTCGCCAGGTCGATGCCCGCGGTGGTCGCCCAGTGGGCGATCTGCGTGTCGTCGATGCCCTCGGCTTCCCCGGACTGCACCCAGCGCACGAATCCGCCGAAGAAGGGTCTGGCGTAGGCGTTGAAGGTGGCGTCGTGGCGCTGGGCCATGGCCGCGAGGTCCAGGTCGACCGCACCGGTGGGCCGCAGCAGCAGCAGGTCCGCGTCCTCGGGCGCGCTGTAGGGCCCGGTCGAGCCTACCACCTCCACGTGGTTCCACACGTAGCGCTCGTCCACCGCGGTGGCGGTGTCGTCCCAGGTGTGCGTGCCGTCGCCGAAGAACGGGGCACCCACCCCCGCCAGCAGGCCGGGCCGCTGGACCCAGGTGCGGAACACCTGCGTCTCGAAGCGCGGGTCGTCGGGCCGCACCGCGGGTTGGCCCCACAGGGCGATGTCCCCCTGCTCGGCCGGGATCCCGGTGGCGGCCAGGGCCACCAGCGCGCGCTCGGACGCGACCACCTCGCCGCCTCGCAGCAGCTCGGCCGTGACCTCGTGGATCCCGGGTTCGTCGAAGCCGCACATCTCCGTGGTGGTCACCTCGCCGTCGCAGTGGAGCCGCAGCTCGGCGTCGCCACCCGCGTCCACGTACTCGGCCTTCACCTCGACCGCGTCCAGGGGCGGCCAGCCGACCCGCCCTCGCGACCACTCCCCCATCTCGTTGCGCACGGACACGTCCACGCAGTCCACCGGGTCGACCACCTCGAGGTAGCCGTCCTCGACCAGCCGCCGGGCCAGCTGCCCCGGCGCGATCACGTCCACCGCGGCCACGGCGTCGGGGTGGTCGCGCATCATCGGCCGGATCGAGTCCCAGCTGCCCTGGTGACCGCCCCACAACAGGCACCACGCCACCAGCGAGGCCGGCGTGAAGTCCCGCTCCCAGAACCCGTCGAGTTCCATGTCGCTGAACGACGCCCCATCCTCGTGGGGGCTGAACTGGTAGCGGGTGGGCGTGGGCAGCTCGCCGAAGTGCACCCCGTAGATCGCCTCCCAGCGGTCGAACAGGTCGGACTGCTGCAGCCAGCCCTGGGGGTTGTCCGGCCACTTCAGCCAGGCCACCAGCACGGGTAGCAGGGGATCACCCCATGTGGGCTCGACCGATTCGTAGCGGGCGGCCATGGCCTCCACGTCCACCTCGTCGTGCAGCTGCGGGGTCGGCCGCAGGACGAGCGGTCGCAGGCCGGGGTGCTCGGGCAGCACGCCGGGCTCGGTGACGATGGCCAGATCCTCCCACACCGTGCGCGCGCCCGCCGGGCAGGCGTGGTCGTCCCAGGTGGGCATGTCCGCGCCCCACAGGGGGGTGAGCAGCCCGATGCCCGCGGCCGCGTTCTCACGGAACAGCAGGCGCTGCTGGGCCTCGTATCCCTCGTCGTCCGGGGAGAGGGTGTTGCGGCCGTACAGCGCCAGGTCGCCGCGCTCGACGTCGGCAGGTGCCCCGGAGTCGTCGTCGTCCGCGGTGTCGTCGTCCCCCGGCGGGAGATCGTCCGGCGGCGTGCAGCGCAGCGAGCACAGGCTCACGGCCAGCGCCACGGCGAGGGCGGGGATCGGTCGGAGTGGGGCCACGTTGCTCCTGGAGATCCTAGGGTCGGCTGGCACGGGCGACAATCGTGCGGGTCCGAGCGCGCTGGCCCGGGCCCGGGCCGTGGTGCAGAATGGGGCGGCTGCTCCCGGCAGTGCAGGAGGCGACCATGGCCGGAGACGACAGACCGCTGCCCTCGCCGCGCACGACCATCGTGGGCGGGCGTCCACCCGAGGACGGCGCCGGGCTGCCGCCCGTGCCCACCGGGATCCAGCGCCTGCTGCGGCTGGCGTCCGTGGACGCGGCGTTTGCCGACGAGCTGGTGCGGCGGCCCCTGGAGGTCGCGCGGACCGCGGGGGTGGAGCTGATCCCGTCCGAGGCGACGATCCTGCGGTCCATCCCCGCGGAGCAGCTGGGCTCCATGGCCGCACGGCTGCCCCCGCCTCCCCCCCAGCGGCGAGAGTTCCTTCGCCAGACCGCGGCCACGGCCGTCGTGCTGCTCGGCGGCGCGGCCCTGCCCGGGGCGCTGGGCGGGTGCTGCCCCGGCGAGATCGAGCCGGAGCGGCCGGACATCAACCTGATGCAGGGGGAGGGCGGCGCGGATCCCGAGGAGCCGCCCCCACGGGTCGAGCACCGGGAGATGGAGACCGACGGCGGGGCCAACCCGTACTTCGACGAGCCGGCCGGGGAAGAGGTCACCGCGGACGAGCCAGCCACCGAGGCGCCAGCCGACGACACGGCGCAGCAGCGCCCCGAGCGCAACGAGATGCACACCCGGGGCGGCGCCAAGCCGGACCTGCCGGACGAGGACGGGGAGTGAAAGCCGTGGCCGACATCACGATCCTCAACCTCAACATGCTGTACGTGCGGTACTTCGACACCGTGGAGCGCGAGCGCCACGTGCCGCTGGGACCGCTGTACGTGACCGCCTCCCTGGAGCAGGCCGGCTTCGAGGTGGACTTCCGCGACTACCAGATGCACGAGGCGGACGAGCTGTTCGACGCCGGCGAGATCGTGCGCTTCCTGGACGACCCCGCGCCGGTGGTGGGGTTCTCCTGCATGGCCAACCTGCTGCCATTCACCCTGCAGGCGATGCAGGCGTTCCGCGAGGCCCATCCGCAGTGCACGCTGCTGCTGGCCGGCGTGGGCCCCAAGTCGGTGGAGGGCCCGATCCTGGAGCGCTTCGACCAGGTGGACATCGTGGTGCGCGGTGAGTCCGAGACCCTGGCGCCGACCCTGCTGCAGGTGCTGAAGGACGGGGGCGACCTGGCCACCGTACCCGGCATCAGCTACCGCGACGGCGGCACGGTGCGGCACACCGACCGGCCGCGCCGGATCCGCGACCTGGACTCGATCGTGCAGCCCGCCTACCACCACGTGGACCTGACCCGGTACACGGGGTACGGCATGATCAGCTCCCGCGGCTGCCCCTACCCGTGCACCTTCTGCTCGGTGGCGCCGGTGTGGGACCTCAAGGCCTACCACCGCTCGGCCGCGTCGATCCTGGCGGACATCCGGGTGATGGTCGAGCAGGGCGGCGCCGAGCTGATCCTGTTCCAGGACGAGTTCTTCGTGTCCGGCCGGGACCGGGTCATGGAG
>CAZXHG010000254.1:0-14438 GCA_964639985.1 uncultured Rickettsiales bacterium | reverse complement strand
GTCTATTTTGATTACTTCTACACCTCGATGACCCCGTTCTACTTTGACGTGGACGTCTACTCCTCCTGCGACGTCGACTGCGACGACGGCGACGACGGCCTCGATCCGGCCGACGTCGACAACGACGGCTACACCACCTGCGAGGGGGACTGCGACGACCACGACGTGCTGCTGACGCCCGAGGACGCGGACGGCGACGGCTTCTCCTCCTGCGCGGGCGACTGCGACGACCATGACCTGGCCGCCTTCCCGGGCGCGGGCGAGATCTGCGAGGACGGCAGCGACAACGACTGCGACGGCCTGGTCGACGAGGAGGACACCGACGACTGCGATCCCGGCGACGACGACACCGGGGACGACGACACGTGGGTCGGGGACGACGACACCGACTGGCACCCCGACGACGACGACACCTCGGTGGGGGACGACGACACGGCCGCGACCAACGACTGCGAGTGCCGCGTCGCTCCCGCCTCCCCGGCCTGCGCTGCCGTGGTGCTGGCGGCGCTGGGTCTGCTCGCCACCCTGCGGCGCCGGTGATCACTCCCCGCTGAATTCGAACGCCTCCGCCAGGCCCGCCCGCAACCCGTTGGCGTACGACACCGACACGTCGAACGTGCCCGGCTCCCGCGGTCGGTCGGAGCGTGTCATCGCCTTGATGGTGGTGTCGTCGACCACGACGAAGTCCAGCAACCGGAACCCGCCGATGGCGGGCTGGATGTCGTTGGCATCGCTGAACCCGCGCCCCCGGATCACCACCGACGTGACCGCGCCCAGGCTCCCCCTGGCCGGCTCGATCGAGTCCACCTGCAGCGACGGCACCGCACCGCAGACCGGAGCGCTGGTGTGGCTGCCCTCGGGCAACGGGTACAGCACCACCTCGTGTACGACCACCTCCGCGGCCCAGTACAGGTGCAGTGCCGGCTGCTGCTGCACCACCCAGCCCAGCGCGTTGCCCGCCCGGCCCAGCCGCTGATCCACCGCGCGGAACGGCCCGTGCAGCAGCTGGCTCTCCGGGTCGGGGTACACGTCCTCGTGCCAGATCGTGGCCAGCCGCGCCAGGTTCACCTGCGCCTCGTCCAGGGCCGCGTCCGAGTCCAGCATGTGTCCGGCGTGGCACCTCCAGCAACGGCAACGGCCGAGTGGAACGCCCGCCGGTCGATCAGGGTCGCGTCCTCGCGCACCGCAGCCACGATCTCCCCGGACGGCAGCTCCCGCGGCTGGTGCACGCCCCACTCGTGATCGCCGTCCACGCCGCCGACCAGGTTGGCGAACCGCGCAGCGCCCGTGCCGTCGGGATTCATCGCCCACAGCAACCAGAACCGCTCCTGCCAGTGCCGGTCCGGCTCGATGAACCGCAGCCCCGGCAGCTCCGTGTGAGGAGCGTTCATGTTGTCGTGGTAGTACGACGCCACGATGCGCCCGTCCGCCAGCACGGCCGGATCCACCAGCCCCGAGCGGCTCGTGCTGATGCGGTGCAGGTCGCCGCCGTCACCGTCCATCACGTACAGGTTGGTCGACCGCTCGCCGCACGACGCGGCCAGCGTGGGGTAGCGGGTGGAGGCGAACGCGATGCGGCCATCCGGCAGCCACACGGGCGCGTGATCCCCGACCTCCCGCAACCGGTTGTCCACCCCGTCGGAGGCGTCGATGAAGTCCTGCACCGGGTTGTCCGCCGGATCGGTCAGCCGCTCGGCCGGGCCACCGCTGGCTGGCACCTTGTAGATGCACCACTGGGTATGGGAAGCCTCCAGACCGGCGAACGCCACCCACTGCCCGTCGAACGACACCGACGGCCGCGCCACGTCGAACAGTTCGGGGGCATGGACGAGGGCCGTCACCGTGCCCTCGGGATCCAGCCGGTACAGCGTGCCCCCGGGACGCAGCTCCCGGCCCTGCGCCTCGATCGCCAGCTCCCCCGGTTGCACGCGGCTGGACACGAACACCAGCGGCACGTCCAGGGGGTGCACGTCGAAGGGTGGCCTCGAGGCCGCCACGTCCCCTCCCCCGCAACACCCACAGACGACGGTGGCGAGGGCGAGGCCGGCCACGATGAGCCCGAGGACGCGACAACGGCTGTCAGATGGACGTGGCATGCTCTGTCCCATGCTGTGGTAGACGATCGGGACAACGCACCGCAGGGGAGAACCGATGCGCATCCTGCACACCGCCGACTGGCACCTGGGCCACTCGCTGCACGACGCCGACCGGCAGTACGAGCACGAGTGCTTCCTCGACTGGCTGCTCGAGACCATCGGCCGCCGCGCGGTGGACGCCCTGCTGATCTGCGGCGACGTGTTCGACTCGTCCAACCCGCCGGCCACGGCCCAGGCCGCCTGGTACCGCTTCCTCGCGCGCGCCCACGCCGCGTTCCCTTCCCTGGACGTGGTCGCCATCGGCGGCAACCACGACTCCGCGGCCCGGCTGGAGGCCCCGGCCCCCGTGCTGCAGGCCCTGCACGTACACACCGTGGGCCAGCTGCCGCGACGCGACGACGGTTCGGTGGACATCGACCGGCTGCTGGTCCCGCTGACCGGGAGCGACGGCACGATCACCGCCCGCGTGGCCGCCGTGCCCTACCTCCGCCCCGCCGACCTGCCCAGCCCCGAGGATCCGGACGCGGACCGGCTGGTCGAAGGCGCTCGTCTGCGCTACGCCGAGGTGACCGAGGGCGCACGCGACGCGCTGCAGGATGGCGAGGCGCTGATCGCCACCGGCCACTGCTACATGGTGGGCACCGCCCTGTCCGAGCTCAGCGAGCGCCGGATCCTCGGCGGCAACCTGCACGCCCTGCCCGCGGACGTGTTCCCCGACCACCTGGCCTACGTGGCCCTGGGCCACCTGCACCGGGTGCAGGCCGTGGGTGACCACGAGCACGTGCGCTACGCGGGCTCGCCCCTGCCCCTGGCCGTGGACGAGAAGGACTACCCCCACCAGGTGCTGCTCGTGGACATCGAGGACGGCGAGGTGACCGGCGTGCGCGAGGAGATCGTCCCGCGGGCGGTCGACGTGCTGCGCCTGCCCGAAGACGGCCCGCTCCCCCTGGACGAGGTACTGGCCCTGCTCGAGGCGCTCGACGACAGCGACGACGACAGCGACCCCCGCACTCGCCCCTACCTGGAGGTGCGCGTGTTGCTGCCCGAGCCCGAGCCCACGCTGCGCCAGCAGGTGGACGAGGCGCTGGAGGGCAAGGCGCCGCGACTGCTCAAGCTCACCACCGAGTACACGGGCGACGGCCTGGCCCTGGGCGACCACACCCAGGACCGCGACCTCGCCGAGCTGACCGAGGAGGAGGTGTTCGTGCGCTGCTACGAGCAACGCCACGACACCGACGTCCCCTCACCGCTGCTGGAGGCCTTCCGCGAGATCCTCGGCCAGGTCCAGGACGGGGGTGCGTCGTGAGGATCCTGGTCATCCGCGGCCGCAACCTCGCCAGCCTCGCCGGCGACTTCGCGATCGACCTGCGCGCCGACCCCCTGGGCCGCGTCGGTCTGTTCGCCATCACCGGCCCGACCGGGTCGGGCAAGTCCACCCTGCTGGACGCCATCTGCCTGGCCCTGTTCGACCGCATGCCCCGACTGGCCGGCGCCACCGGCGAGGAGGTCGGCCGGCTGGGCGACGCTGACCGGGTCAAGGCCAGCGATGTGCGCGGGATCCTGCGCCGGGGCACCGGTGCCGGCTTCGCCGAGGTGGAGTTCGAGGGCCGGGACGGCGTGGTCTACCGGGCCCGCTGGTCGGTCCGAAGAGCGCGGGAGAAGGCCACAGGCCGCCTTCAGACCGCGGCCCACGAGCTGTTCGAGGGGGACGAGCCGATCGCCACGGGCAAGACCGCTACCCGCGCGGCCATCGAGGACCGGCTCGGCCTGTCCTACGACCAGTTCCGTCGTGCGGCCCTGCTGGCCCAGGGCGACTTCGCCGCGTTCCTCAAGGCCAGGGACGACGAGCGCGCCAACCTGCTGGAGCGCATGACCGGCACCTGGATCTACGGCGAGCTGTCCCGCGCGGCCTACGTCCGCGCCAAGGCGGAGCAGGGCACGCTGGAGGACCTGAAGAAGAAGCAGGACGCATTCGAGGTGCTCGAGGCCCCGGACCGCCAGGCGCTCGAGGCGGAGATCACCGACGAGGAGAAGAAGCAGGCCGAGGCCCGCCAGCAGCTCAAGGCCCTGGAGACGGCCGACACCTGGTACGGCCAGCGCGCGAAGCTGGCGAACGCGTGTGCCGAGGCCGAGCAGGAGCACCAGCGAGCGGAACTGGCGGTCGAGGAGTCGAAGCCCGCCAGGGCCGAGCTGGCCGACGTCAGGGCCGCGGACCGCAACCTGCGGCCGCTGCACGATCGCAGCCAGAAGGCCGCGCAGGACCACGGAGACGCGGCCAGGGCCCACGAACAGGCCGCCGCGCGCGCCGAGGAGGCCGAAGCCGCACATGCCACGGCAGCCACTGCCGCGAAGGAGGCGGAGGCGGCACAGGCGCGAACAAACGAACAGCAGAAGCAGGCCCAGCCCGTCCTGCGCATGGCACGCGACCTCGACCGCGACCTCTCCCACGCCCGGACCGCGGTCGGCGAGGCGACCAGTATCCACGAACAGTCCAACGGACAGGCGAGGGCCAAGGACCAGGAGCTGAAGGACCTGCAGGCACGGATCACGGCCGCCGAAGAGGACCGCAGCAGTGCCAGCACCTGGCAGGCCGAACACGCCGACGTCGAGCCGATCGCCGCCCGGTGGGCGGCAGTACAGACCGACCTGCGGCACGTTGCGAACACCTCGACCGAACTCGCCGAGGCCGAAGCCGCCCAGCCCGCGTTCGACCGTCTGGTCACCGAGACCACGGCCGACCTCGAAGCCGCGGCCCGCGACCTGAAGGACGCGATCAGCGCTGCCCACGACGCTGGCCAGGCTCTGGAGGCCGCGGAACGCGCCGCTGCCGAGGCCCCTGCTGCCGAGGCGCGGCGCCGCTGCCAGCAGCTGGCCGAGCGCAAGGCCGCGCTCGAGGCGCTGGCGGCAGTGGCTGCCGAGGCTGCCACCCTGGACCAGGATCTGGCCCAGGGCAGGGCCGACCTCGGATCCGCGTCCACCGCACACCGCGACGCGGGCGCGCGGTTGAGGACGCTGGACGAGCAGCGCCCCGCCGCTGCCGCCGAGGTGAGGCAGGCCGAGACCGCGTTGCAACGCTTCCAGGCTGCGCTCGGCCTGGAGGACCGCCGCGCCCAGCTGGTCGATGGCGAGGCCTGTCCTCTGTGCGGGTCCGAGTCCCACCCCTGGGTCCACGAGACGCCCCAGCTCGACGAGGCTCTCGCCGGCCAGCAGCGGGCCGTGGAGCAGCTGCGCCGGGCCCTGTCCGACCTGGACGGCGAGCGAGCCGCCGCGCAGGAGCGGCAGGCGGCCGAGACCACGCGTATGCGAGAGATCGAACAGCGCTCGAAGCAGCTGCACGAGCGCATGGAACAGGCTGCACAGCGCTGGCGGGATCAGCTCGACCCAGCCGGTTCGGACTCGCTGCCCCTCGAGGTCGCTGATCCGCAGGCGGTCCCGGCTGTCACGGCAGCCACCGAGACACTCGCCACCGACCTCGAGGTGGCCCTCGTGGCCGAGCAGCGAGCCGAGCAGCTCGAGGCGACAGCAGGTCAGGCTCGCGAGGAACGCGACCGGACGCGAGCTGCGCGGGATCAGGCCGACGAAGCGCACCGCAGGGCCGAGCGCGCGGCGCTGACCGCGCACCAGGACCAGCAGCGACGGCGCGAGCACGCCGAAACCCTGCGCAGGCAGCTGCAGCAGCGCTTCGACGACCTGGCCGCCGCGTTCGTGCAGCGCCAGGGATGGCGCGAGGACCTGGCCGCGGACCCGAGCGCGTTCGAGGCGGTCTGCCGCCAGTGGGTCGAGCGCTGGGCCCAGACGTCCCGGACCTTGCAGGACGTAGAGGGGCAGCTCGCCACGGACCGCAAGCTGGCGGAGCGGATCGCGACCGAGGCCGCCGAGGCTGCCAAGGAGGCCGGGTCTGCCGCGAGCACCCTCGAGCTGCGTCAGCAGGCGCTCGCTCAGCTCGAAGCGACGCGCAAGACACTGTTCGAGGGACGCTCGGCCGACGAAGAAGAAGCCGCCCTGGCTCTCGCCGTGCAGCAGGCCGCCGAGGCCGTCACCGACGCCAAGGACGCACTGCAGGGGGCCGACGCGGCCCGCTCCGAGGTCCGGGCCGACTTCAAGAGCGCGGCCGACCACCTGACGCGCTGCGCCAGGTCGCACAAAGAGGCCACCGACGCGCTGGCTCAGGCCCTGGCGAGCCTGGGCATGGCCGACGAGCGGCTGGCCGAACTGCTGGCCCACGACGGGGACTGGATGGCGGCCCAGGAGCAGGCGTTCGCCGCACAGGACCGCCGCCTGCACCAGGCTGCCGGTCGGGTGACCGAGAGCACCAAGGCGCGGGATGCGCACGCCTCGACCGAGACGCCCACCCTGGCCGAACAGGAGCTGACGGAGGCGATCGCCACGGCCACCGAAGCCCTGCAGGTCGTCGAGGAGGCGCTCGACGGGCTCAAGGGCCGGCTGGCCGTGGACGACGGCAACCGCGCCCAGGTCGCGGCCGTGGCTCCGGAGATCGACGAGCAGAAGGCCGTGGCCGAGCTGTGGTGGAGCCTGTCCAACCTGATCGGCTCGGCCAGCGGCATGAAGTTCAAGAAGTTCGCCCAGAGCCTGACCCTCGACGTGCTGCTGGTGCACGCCAACACCCAGCTGCGCAACCTGCGACCGCGCTACCAGCTGCAGCGGGTCCCGGGCGTGGACCTGGCCCTGCAGGTGATCGACCGGGACATGGGCGACGAGATCCGCTCGGTGCGCTCCCTGTCCGGCGGGGAGAGCTTCCTGGTCTCCCTGGCCCTGGCCCTGGGCCTGGCCTCCCTGGCGAGCCAGCAGACCACCGTGGACTCCCTGTTCATCGACGAGGGCTTCGGCACCCTGGACGGCGACACCCTGGAGGTGGCCCTGGACGCCCTGGACACGCTGCAGGCCAGCGGCAAGCAGATCGGCCTGATCTCCCACGTGCCGGGACTCGCCGAACGCATCGGCGTCCAGGTGGCGGTCGAGCCCCAGGGGGGTGGACGCAGCACCGTGTGCGTGATGGACTCGTAGACACCCGGAGCCACCCATGGACAAGCCCCCCCTCCGCATCGCCATCGACCTGCTCATGGACCGCGTGCAGATGCAGACCGAAGGCGACGAGTGCCGCGTGTGGTTCGAGGACCTCGACCGCGACGCCATGGTCGCCCTCGGCATCACCCCCGAGATCGCCAGCCAGCTCGCCTCGGCCCCCTGGTGGGCCGAGATGATCGAGGACGTGGCCGAGACGCCAGACTTCTGCGAGCCCGACACCACCCCCGAGGAGATGCTGTCCATGGCCCGCGACGTGGTGCAGGAGTACGTGTTCAAGCGGTTCTAGGGAGGTCCAGCACCGGCGCCTCCACCCCCCGGATCAGCCCCTGGTATCATGGACTCCCCGCCTCCTGGCGGGGTGGGGAGAGATGGAACCAGGGCAGCCCAGCAGCATGGCGAACGCCGACGGGCCGGATCTGCAGCCCGGGCGCCTGATCGACGACTACCAGGTGGTGCGCAAGATCGGCCAGGGGGGCATGGGCGCGGTCTACCTGGTGCGCGATCAACGGCTCGGCCGCAAGGCCGCACTCAAGGTGGTCCTGCCCCAGCGGCTGGGCTCACAGGACGCGGTCCAGCGCTTCTTGCTCGAGGCGCGCGCCACGGCCCGCATGAACCACCCTCACATCGTCACCGTGTACGGCGCCGGCGAGGTGGACGGGTGTCCCTACCTGGCCCTGGAGTACCTGGAGGGCGAGTCCCTCTGGCACCGCATGGCCGTGGCCCGGCTCCCCCTCGGTGAGGTGCTGGCCGTGACGCGGGACATCGCCGTGGCCATGGCCGAAGCCCACCAGCGACGGATCCTCCACCGGGATCTCAAGCCGCACAACGTGGTGCTCCCGCGGGACGGGCGCCTGCGGATCGTCGACTTCGGGCTCGCGCGCCTCGTCAGCCCCGACGTCCCGGCCGCCCCGGACAGGGTGCCCGACGATGCATCCCTGGCCGGCACCGGGCTGGGGAGCCTGGCAGCGGGCCGGTCGGAGGTCTGCGGCACGCCCCCCTACATGGCTCCCGAACAGTGGGCCGAGGAAGAGTTGACGCCCGCCATCGACGTGTGGGCGTTCGGCGTGTTGCTGTTCGAACTGCTGACCGGCGAGCGGCCGTTCGTCGGATCGGTAACGCAGCTGGCCTACGCCATCGTGTCGGACGAGTCCGTGCCCAGCGTGGCCGATCGGGTTCCGGACCTCCCCGCCGGGATCGTCGACCTGGTGGCACGCTGCCTGGACCGTGATCCCGCGAGCCGGCCGTCGTTCACCGAGCTCGCCGAGCAGCTCGGCGAGCAGCTGGCGTCGGGTCGGGGCTCCCTGCGGCACACCTCGGACAGCCCATACCGAGGGCTGCTGGCCTTCGGACCACAGCACGCGGACATCTTCCACGGCCGGGAGGGCGAGGTGGCGGCGTTCCTCGAGCGCCTCCGGCACCAGGCCCTGCTGCCCGTGGTCGGGCCGTCCGGGGCGGGCAAGTCCTCGTTCGTCATGGCCGGCGTGGTCCCCGCGTTGCTGCAGCGGGGAGGGTGGCAGGTGCTGTCGATGCGGCCCGGTGTCGATCCCCTGCGGACCCTGGTCCAGCGGCTGGCCGGGCATTCCCCGTCGTGGATGGCGTCGTGGTCGGAGTCACCGGACGACCAGCCCACGCTGGAGTGGCGGACGGAAACCAGCCCGGAGGCAACCCTGTCCGCCGACCAGCTCGTCGAGCGACCCGCCCTGCTGGGTGCCCACCTGCGCGAGACCGCGGTCGCGGCCAGCGCGCGGGTGTTGCTGCTGGTCGACCAGTTCGAGGAGCTGTATACCCTGGTCGACGATCCCGCGCGGCGGGCCGCGTTCATCGATGCACTGATGCTCGCGGCCGACGACCCGGCAGACGACGTGCGGGTGGTGATCACGGTGCGCGACGACTTCCTGGGCCACGTGGCTGGCCATGCCGGGCTGGCCACGACGCTGGGGCGGGGTGTGATCGGGCTACGCTGCCCCGGACCGGACGACCTCGAGGCGATCCTGACCCGGCCGTTGGAGCGATTCGGCTTCGGATTCGAACCCGGGCTCGTCCAGGAGATGGTCGCCTCGGTGGCCTCGGAGCCGGCCGGCCTGCCCATGCTGCAGTTCGCCGCGGCACGGTTGTGGCTGCAGCGGGACCGGGAGCAGCGCCTGCTGCTGCGGTCCCGGTACGAGGCGATGGGGGGCGTCACCGGCGCCCTCGCCGACCACGCCGACGGCGTGGTCGAGTCCATGGATCCCGAGCAGGTGCGGGCCGCGCGCGGAATCCTGCTGCGGCTGTGCACGTCGGAAGGCACGCGAGCGCGGCTCTCCCGGGACGAGCTGGAGCACGAAGTCGGCCCACGGGCCCCGGCCGTGCTGGACCAGCTGCTGGAGGCCCGCCTGCTCAGCGCCCATCGGGTCGATCCGGACCAGGCCGCGGGAGAGCTGGAGACCTCGACCGTGGCGGTCGAGCTGTCCCACGAGTCCCTGCTGGGCCGCTGGCAGCGGCTACGCCGCTGGCGCGACGATGCGCGCACCGACCTGGAGACCCTGGAACAGCTGCGGGTGGCCAGCCGCACCTGGGACAGCCGTGGCCGGAGGAGTCCCGACCTGTGGCGGGGCGAGTCCCTGTCCGAGGCGGTCCGCTGGCGACGCAGGTTCGCCGAGCCGCTGCCTTCCCTGGTGGCCGGGTTCCTCGACGCCTCGCTGGCCGAGGAGAACCGCGTGGCCAGCCTGCGGCGCCGGGTGGTGGCCACGGCTGTGACCGCGGCGGTACTGGTGGCCGTGTTGGCGGTCGCTGCCGCGCTGGTCATCGCGCGCAAGGAGGGTCTGGCACGGCAGCAGATGGCCCAGGCCCTGCTCTCCGACGCCTGGGCCGCCTACGGCCGGGAGGACTTCTTCGAGGCCCGCGCCAAGCTGCGCACCGCGCTGGAGACCAGCGACATGGTCGGCGCAAGGGCCCTGTGGTGGCGCCTGCGCAGCGACCCCCGTTACTTCGTGGGACACACGACGTCGCTGGTCTACACGGTGGACTTCAGCCCGGACGGCCGCTTCCTCGCGGCCTCGGGCGGGCAGGACCTGATCCGCATCTGGGATCTCGTCACAGGGAGGGTGGCCCTGCTGCGAGACACCGGTCCGGAGAACTGGCTGCTGGAATACAGCCCGGATGGCCGCCTGCTCGCCTCGGGCCAGATGGGCGGCACCATCACCCTGTGGGATACGGCCACCCACCGCCGTTCCCTGGTGCTGTCCGGGCACACGCGCACGGCCACGACCGGGGACTTCGGGCAAAGGGGGGACCAGCTGGTGTCGCTGGGGGAGGACGGGGCGCTGCGGACCTGGGACCTGCAATCCGGCCGCGCGCGCAGCTCCCTGGCCCTGGCCGGCTCGGCCACCCGGCCCGACCACGCCACGAACGCCGCCCTCTCCCGGGCCTACACCTCGATGGAGGACGGCTCGGTGAGGATCTGGGACCTGGACTCCGGCGAGCCGCTGCGGGACCTGGTGTACGCGGGAGGCCGACACACGGTGGGAGCTCCTTCGCCCGATGGCTCGCTGCTCGCCACCGGCACCTCCGACGGGACGGTCCTGGTATGGGACCTGCAGACCGGCCTGGTGATCCGCTCCTTCCGGCATCCGTCCACGTTCAAGTCCGCGACGTTCAGTCCGTCCATGGACCGGCTCGTATCGACCTTCGTGGACGGTACGGTCGCGGTGTGGGATCTCGGCTCGGGGGAGACGGTGACCTTGCAGCGGCTGCACCGCGACCAGCTCGACGAGGCCGAATTCAGCCCGGATGGCGCGCTGGTGGCCACCGCCAGCTTCGACGGGGATGTCCGTCTGTGGCAGGCCGCGGTCCTGGAGCGGCCGCGGCCGCCGCAGCACGACCACGAGATCGTGGGGCTGGCGTTCAGCCCGGATGGCAGCACCCTGGCGACCGCGGGCTGGGACGACCAGGTGCTGCTGTGGGACGTGGCCAGCGGTCGGTCGCGACGGCTGGGTTCCCACGAACGGGCCGTGCGGCGGGTCGCGTTCTCCCCGGACGGCAGCCTGCTGGCCACGGCGAGCAACGACCGCACCGCCGCCCTGTGGGACGTGGCCAGCGGGGAGCAGGTGGGCACGTTCGAGGGCCACGACGACACGGTCTGGGGGGTGACGTTCACCCACGACGGCCAGACCCTGGTCACGTCCGGGTACGACCACACGGTGAGGTTGTGGAACGTGCACACGGGCGATCCCGTGGCCGTGCTGGGCCCATGCGACGACTACTTCCGCGAGGTCGCCCTGTCGCCCGATGGCCGCATCGTGGCCGCGGCGAGCAGCGGGGGGCGGGTACACACCTGGACCCTGGCCGACCTGCGCCCTGGCCCCACGCTGTCCGGCCCCCAGGGAAAGCTCTACGACCTGTCGTTCAGCAGTGATGGCACCCGGCTGGCCAGCATGGACGTGGCCGGCATGGTCTGGGTATGGGAGATGCCCGGCGGACGTCTGCTGCGCCGGTTCGACCGCGGCCAGCCCGGGGATGCGGTCCGGTTCCTCCGCCAGAGCCGCGTGCTGGCCGTGGGTGCCGAGGACGGGATCATTCGGCTGCTGGATACGGACTCCGGGGAGGTGACCGAGGAGCTGGCCGCGGCCATGGGCACGGTCCAGGTCCTGGCCACCAGCGAGGACGGCCGCCTGCTCGCGGCCGTGGGCACGGACCACGCGGTTCGCGTCTGGGATCTGGACTCCGGCAGGCTGCGACACCGCGCACCGGTGTTGCTGCTGGAGCCGGCGCCGCTGTTGATCGGCGACCAGCAACTGTCCAGACCGTCCCCCGACGAAAGCGGTGCGGCCGCCCGCGAGGCCGACCTCGAACCCCACCTCCTGGACCTGGTGGATGCCGTGCAGGCGCGTGGGCGCCTCGGGCGGTCGGGTGCGAGCGGATCTCGCCTGGGGCTGATCACCGACGAGGAAGACATCGAGCTGTGGAACGTGCACACGGGCACGATGACCATGGCGGTGTCCGTGCCCGGCGCGGTCGACCTCGGCCTGATCGAACACGGGTTCGTCAGCCTGGCCGACGGATCGGTGCGATCCTGGCAGTGCGCGGATTCCGGCTCCGAATGCACGTCGACCACCCTGGTACAGGACGATGCCACGGCGCTGGCCGTGACCCCGGACGAGACCATCCTGGTCGCCACTGCCGACCGCGTCCGCCGGTTCGGGGTCGGCGGCACCGAAATCGACCCGATCGCCGCGGACAGCGGCGTCTGCGCCATGGCCGAGGTGGACCTGGGGATCGTGCTGGGCTACGAGGACGGCACGCTGGAGGTACGGAGCGCCGCGGCCGACTGGCGTGCCGTGCTGGTGCTGCAGGGACAGCTGGCCCAGCCGGTGACCGCGATCCTGGACGGACCGGAGAGCACCCTGGTCGTCGGGTACGCGGAAGGTACGGTGCGGATGTGGGACCTGCGCAGCGGCGCCGACTACTTCAGCACCCGCATCCACGGTCCGGTGGTGCACCTGGCACGGCAGGACGACCTGCTGTACGCGGTGTCGCAGGTGGGCGATCACCGGGTCCTGGACCTGTCCCCGTTCGAACAGTCCTACTGCGAGGTGCTGAACCAGATCTGGCAGGTCGTGCCGGGGGCCTGGGTGGACGAGCGGGTCGTGGAGCACCCCCCGGATCCCGGGCATGCGTGTCGAGAGTGAGGCCCAGGCACCCTCCCCTTTTCACCCGGCGAGTCGACAAGGTCCCCCGTTCTCATGGACAATCACGCTGGGACTTCCGATGTGGCGTACGCTCCCGTGGCTGCTGCTGCTCCTCCCCCTGCTGGCAGGTGGGTGCCACCACAAGGTGCGCGCGGCCGATCTGGCCTTCCCCGACTACGACCACTGGCCCGCGATCGATGAGATCGACCACCCGACCGATGCCGATCCAATGGGCGCACACGGCGCGGCCAGCGACCGGACGATCACAGCCCCCGAGCTGACCGACCTGGTGGCCGCGCGCCACCCCGACGTGCTCGCCACCCAGGCGGCCCTGGACGAGGCCGAGGCCCTGGCGCGCGCCGCGGGCGCGTGGGACAACCCCGAGCTCGAGGGCGAACTGCTCTTCGGCACCGAGGGCCTCGAAGAGATCGAGACCGCGCTGATGTTCACCATCCCGGTGGGCGGGCGCACCATCGCCGCGCACCGGCTGGCCCGACTGGAGGTCGACCACGCCCGCGACGGGCTGCACGCGGCCATCAAGGAGGCCCGGCTGCACGCGGCCGGGCAGCTGGCCCGGCTGTCGCACGCCCGCGCCGATCTCGCGATCTGGGAGACCCTCGCCGACCGCTCCGCCGGCTACGCGGACGCCGCCCGCCTGCAGGAGGCGGCCGGCCTGGCCGACCCGGTGGACATCTCCCTGGTGCTGGGCGACGCCGCAAGGGACCAGCGCGAGCTGGTGCGGGCCCGGGCACGCTGCGTGGAGCTGGATAGCGCCCTGCGCCAGGCCGCGGGGCTGGCCCCGGGCGACGGACGACTCGAGACACCGGCGCTGATGAACCTGGAGCTGGCCGAGACCGCCGATGCCCTGATCGCCGCGGCCGAGCAGCACCGCGACCGCTGGCGCGCGGCCACCATGGACGTGCGCCTGGCCGACCAGGCCGCCGTGGTCGCGGACCTCGAGCGGATCCCCGACCTCGGCCTGGGCCCGGCCCTGCGCACGGACCTGACCACCCACAGCATCGGCGTGGCCGTGGGGATCCCGATCCCGGTGTTCGCGCCGGGCACGGGCGCCTACCGCGCGGCCGTGGCCCGCCGCGACCTGGCCCTGAGCCGGCAACAGGCCGAGGCCCGCGCCACCGTGGCCGAGATCCGCGACCTCGTTCAGCTGGTGGATCTCCGCCACCAGGGCCTGCACGCCCTGGAGCGCACCGCGCTGCCATCGTCCGAGGCCGCGCTGGCCATGGCCGAGGGCCGCTACCAGGCGTCCGCCATCGACGTGCTCAAGCTGCTGGCCGTACACCGGGCCCACGCCAGCGCGGAGCTGGAGCGCCTGGAGCTGCTGCTGGAGCTGCAGATCACCCTGATCGATCTCGAGCGTGCCGTGGGCCGACCGGTGCAGGTCGAGGTGCAAGGAGCACACGAGCCATGACGCGAGCGCGGACCTTCATCGCAGCGGCCGCCGGCTTGCTGGCCGCCCTCGGCCTCGGGGCTCACGTGGGCTGCCCGCGGGCCTCGGAGGATGGCCAGGACCACGCCGACCACGAGGGACACGACCACGCCGACCACGAGGGACACGACCACGCCGACCACGAGGGACACGACCACGCCGACCACGAGGGACACGACCACG
>CAZXHG010000253.1:0-14588 GCA_964639985.1 uncultured Rickettsiales bacterium | reverse complement strand
ATGAGGAAGTGAAGCAGAGCATCTTCAACGACCGTCACTTCACGCTGATCTCCCTAGCTCGTTCAGCTGTCGGAGCTGCTGCTGCTGCTCCTCCACGGTCGTCGGACCGTCGTTCATGTCGGCCCCTTCACGGGATGGTCAGGTCGATACGGTAGATCAGCGTGTTCGCTGTCTGGCCCTCCAGCCACGAGATGTCGGGGCCGCCCAGCGGAGACGTGTAATTGTAGACCGTGTACTGCCCCTCGGTCACCTCCAGGGCCGAGGCGAAGCAGGTGTCACCCTTGGACGGCAGGTCCAGCACGAACGAGACCTCGAGCGTGTCGGGGTGCACCTCCCACAGGGAGGGCGTCCTCCACGGCGCTGTCGTCGTCATCGTCGCCGTGGTCGCAGGCCAGGCCGAGCAACAGCGGGGGCAGCAGGTAGGGGATCGATCGCATGGGGCGCTCCGGCGCAGCGCCGAGTGTACCGCCTTGACGATGGGGTCGGGAACGTCTACCTCTGCGCTCGTGACGAAGACCACCCCCCTCCTGTTCGCCGTCGGCTGCCTCTGGCTGGCGGGTTGCCCCCGACCGCCGGACGCGCCCACCACCCTGGACGAGCTGTGCTCGTACCTGTTCGTGCACCACCCGGACGAGGACCCTGCCGAGATGGCGGCCGGGCTGGGGAACCTGACCGTGTGGCTGGGCGAGCACTGGGCCGAGACCGAGGACGGGGTCGTGGTGCACGGGCTGGACCAGGAGACGGTGGACGCGCTCGATGGTACGGAGCGGTCCGTGGAGGATATCGTGGGCGTGGCCGTGGCCAGCGAGAGCGACCACACCGTGGACGAGGCCGCGCACGCGCTGCTGGAGGTGGACCAGCTGGAGGTCCACCCGGACGTGTACAACAGCTACTCGCGGGAGTACGTCACCGACCTCGACTGCTTCATGGACCACACGTGCGACCGGCTCGACACGACCGAGGCGATGGACATCAACCTGGCCCTGGGCGTGACGTCCGTGCACGACACGTACAATCAGTACCTGTGGGTGGAGCTGGAGGGCGGTCCGTCACTGGTGCAGCGGTCGTGGCTGCCCGAGCAGCCCGTGGTGACGATGGTGGACGTGTACGAGCAGTTCTACATCAACGCGCTGGTGCCTATCGACGGGGGGCACTACCGGCTGCAGTCCACCTGGATGGTCAACGACCAGACCCTGCTGGGCGAGGATGCGATCCTGTACATGGTGGGCAAGGGCCAGCAGCAGAACGCCGACAACCTCGAGGCGTGGCTGGACGGGGAGTAGGAAAAGGGACGTTCGCAACTTATCAACTTATTCGCCGCGAATAAGTTGATAAGTTGCGAACGTCCCTTTTCTCAGAACTCCACGTACGCGTCGTCCCACCCGTAGTCCAGCGCGCCGCTGTCGGGGTGCCAGGTGGCGAACGACGCCCCCTGCCAGCCGTCCACCCAGATCATCAGCATGTCGGCATGGCCCACGTACTCCTCGGCGTACCCGTACGCCCGGGTGGTGCCGGCCATGGCCGCGACCGCGGCGGCGTCGTGGCCGAACGCGGAGCACCCCACGCCGCCCTCGGCCGCGATGGTCGCTTCATCGACCACCAGGTCCCACGCCCACAGGCAGTCGCCGCAGTCGTCCCGCGACGCCGTGCTGGTCAGGGTGACCTCGACGCGGCACAGCACGTCGCCCATGCCGTCGTCGCCCACCAGCAGCAGTGCCTCGCTGCCCGAATAGCCCGCGCCATCCACCACGGCCTCGCCCTCGTAGCTGAGCATGGCCCGGCCCGTGTCCCCGGTGTCGTCGTCGGTGGCGGTGTCGTCGTCGGTAGCGGTGTCGTCGTCGGCCGGGGCGTCACACGCCGCGAGGAGCAGCGCGGTGACCGGGACCAGGAACATCAGAGCAATGCGATGCATGGCGGACTCCTGTCCCTGGTCTACCCGATGGACTGCCCCGGGTCGCCACCGAACGTTCCTCCAACGTTCGATTTCCGGACGCACCCGTCCGGAATCCGGACGGTCGGGACAGCGCGATTCCTGCTGATCGGTGCGCGTTGACGATGGCACGGCCCTTGCTTTCGTCGCTGGCCGGGAGGTGAACGATGCCTGAACACGTCTTTCCATGGCGCAACAGGACATTTAACCTTTTAGACTTGATAGGAAAAATGTCCGAATCAGTCTATCGTTGGAGTTGAGGGCCGCGGTGGGAAAGGTCGAGGCCTTCTTCGTCGTGGGGCTGGACCTGTGGTTCAACTCCTCGGACCACCTTCCTCCTCACATCCACGCGCGGAAGCGCGGAACGTGGGAGATCCGCGTGTACTTCCTGACGAGCAGGGAGAGACAACTGGAGTACGAGATGAAATGGACTGGCACAGGAGCCGGACCCAATCGCAGGGAGCGCGAGGCGCTGTTGCGTGGGTTCCTGCAACACCGCGACGAGTTGCTGCTGGAGTGGGAAACCAAGGTCGTGCCGAGCGAGGATCTGTAGATGGTGCCTCTTCGCCAACCGGTCGTGCTCGCGCTCGGGGAAGAGGCTGCAGCACCCAAGGCCTTGTCCGGATTCCGTGTGCTGCGGAATCCGTCTTCCGATACCACGAGCTGCTCCGACCTCTTCGTCGTGGTCCCTGCCTCCAGGTTGTCCGAGGTGGCCCCGCTGGTCCGGGAGGCGAACAACCGCGGCCGTCTTCGTGCTCTGCTCGTTCGGGAGGATCTGGCGTCTCGGTGGACGGTGCAGATGCTGGAGCGGGCGGGGTTGAGGATCCTGCGATCCCTCCTCGTGTACGAGGAGCCCGCGGTCCCCTCCCGCGTGACCGCCGCGTGGCGCATGGGCGCCGAGCGGGAGCTGATCGCGGACGCCGCGGTCATCCGCGATCGATTGCTGGTCGTGTCCTGTTCGCTGGAACGGCTCGAAGTACCCCTGGAACGCGTACCCGCGCTCGCCCGGCTCCGCCGAGGCGACCTCGAACTGACCGTGGCGGACGACGGCAGCTACCTCCACTGGCCAGGTCCCGACGTCCACCTCGACCTCGAGGCGATACGCATCGTGGTCGATCCCGAAGCCCGACAGCGGGCGAAGATGGCTCGACTGCAGCATGACGAGCGGTTCGGTCGAGCCGTGCTCTCGGTCCGGAAGGCGCGTGGTCTTCGTCAGGGCGATGTGGCGGGAGTGACGAGCCGGCAGATCCGACGTATCGAAGCCGGGGCGTTCCCCCGGTCGGCCACGCTGCGGCTGATGGCGGAGGCCCACGGCCTGGAGCTCGGCGGCTACCTGGACGAACTGGCGGACGCGATGGGAGAGGCGGATGCGGACCGCTCGACGCGCCCCGTCCTGCTGGACGAAACCGACGCCCTGTACGGGAAACGGTGAACGGGTTCCCCCTCACTCCTCTGGTGTCGGGGGCTCGTTCCACACGTACAGCCACCAGTACGCGGGCGCGGCCAGGATGTTGAACATCACCAGCAGCAGCACCCAGATGATGCGCATGGTGTCGTCCAGGTTCTTGTTCTTGACCGCCAGCACGACGTAGATCGCGATCAGCGCGAACATCGACAGCATGGTCAGCATGTGCAGCGGGAAGATCACCATGAACATCATGGGCGGCCCCTCGGACGAGCCGGTCTCCATGGCGAACATGGAGAACAGCACGAAGCCCATGAACAGGAAGATGTACAGCACTGGCCAGATCGTGAATGCCCCCAGGGCCAGCTTCTTTCCCGTGCTCATCGCCACCTCCTGACGGAGTCTACCGGCGATCCTACGCCGTATTCCCGGTCCGGGCAGCGGAAGCGCCGTGGAAGCCCCCATCGTTGACGTGGTGTAACGGGATCGGCTACCTGTATGTCACCGGAGAAGGAGGAGGGCCATCCACCGCGACGGGATGGCCATGCGACGAGACACCAGACTCCGGACCGCGCCCCGCCCGCGCCTCGACTGCTGGGCCACGGCATGCGCGGTCCTCGCGATGCTGGTCACCGGCTGCGCCGGGCTGGACGAGGGACCGGCCTGGACGATGCCGTACGTGACCGACCTCGAGGCCGAGGTCGATGCGGACCTGCCGACCACGCTGCACGTGCGCTGGGACGTGCTGTGGGTGGATCCGTCCTCCGTGACCGCCCCCTACGTGGCCTTCGACGATGGCGACGGACACCACGGCGAGGTGGATGCCACGCTGACCGCGGAAGGCTCGTTCGAGGCCGTGGTCTACGCCCTGCGGCCGGACACCGACTACGCCCTCGGGGTGGGCGGTGACGCGGACAGCGGACCCTTCTTCAGCGCGGAGCAGACCTTCACCACCGGCCCCCTGCCCACCTACCTGCCCGAGGTCGAGCTGTGGGGTGAGCCGCGCAAGTCCGGCCACCTGGTCACGTCGATCGTGAACGACAACCCCTACCCGGTGATCCTGAACGCCCGCGGCGAGTTCGTGTGGTGGCACGAGCCCGAGGAGCGGGGCAAGGCCGTGCTGCGCGCGACCCTGTCCCGGGACGGCGGCTCGGTGATCTGGCTGGCCGAGGACTGCGGCACCGACATCGACACCCCTTGCGCCAGCACCCTGCGCACCGCGCGCCTCGACGGGTCGGGCGAGTCCGAGGTGGCGATCCCCTACGCGCACCACGACTTCGTGGAGCTGGACGACGGCACCATCGCGGTGATCAGCCGCGAGTTCCTCGAGCTGGACGGCGAGCCCTGGGCCGTGGACCGTATCGAGGAGGTCGGCTCGGACGGCGAGCTGTACCCCGTGTGGTCGGGCTGGGACTCCCTCGCCCTGGACCCGGACACCGAGCCCGAGGCCAACGGCGTGGTGGATGTCACCCACGCCAACGCCCTGGACTACGTACCGTCCATGGACGCCTACGTGATCGGGTTGAAGCACCTGTCGTCCCTGGTGGCCGTGGACCGGTCGTCGGGCGAGACCCTGTGGAAGCTGGGGGGCGCCGAGAGCGACTTCGCCCTGGCGCCTGGCGCGGACGCCCGCTGGTTCGTCAACCAGCACCAGTTCCACCTCACCGACGAGCGCGTGGTGCTGTTCGACAACGGCCTGGACAGCTCGTCGGTCTCCCGGGTGGTGGAGTACGACCTCGGCCCGCAGACCACCGACGCCGTGGCGCAGGTGTGGCAGTACGAGCCCGACCCGGGGCTGTACTGCTACGCGCTGGGGGACGTGTCCGCGATCGGCGAGGACCACCTGCTGGTGACCTGGGCCACGGCGGGCATCGTGGAGGAGGTCACGCTGGAGCGCGAGCCGCTGTGGCAGCTGCGCTTCGACCTGGGCCAGGGTGTGGGCTACACCACCTGGGTCGACGAGCTCTACTGATACAGGTTCAGCAGGTACCCGCCGCTGTCGTAGGTGCCGTAGAAGTCGCTCTCCACCATCACGTAGTGCCAGCCGGTGTCCTGCACCGTCCAGGTGATGATCGGGTCGTTGGGGTAGGTGGGGTCGTCCATGGTCAGCTCGGTGGTGCCGTCCGCGCCGTACAGCACGAGCTGGCCCTTGAGCGTGGAGCCCACCTGGAACGAGTCCAGGTCGATGATCCAGGTCTCGCCGGCCTGGGCGGAGAAGGCGAACCAGTCCTTGTCCGAGTCACTCTCCACGAACCCGCACATGGTGGCGTCCGCGGGCAGGGCGTCGGCCCACGAGTGGCCGTCGTTGCCCTCGGTCTCGAGGTGCACGCAGGGATTCGAGGTGCTCAGCACCAACGTGTAGTAGTGCTCGAGCCCAGCCTCCGAAGCGGTCATCGAGGCCATGGACACGTAGTAGGTGCCGGCCTGGCCGAAGAAGCTCTGGATGGTCATGTCCGCGGTGCCCACCGTGCCGGTGCGCTCCGACGAGCCGTCCATGGACCACACGTCGATCTTCGGACAGAGCTCCGAGCCGTCGTCCACGGCGTCCACGTCGAAGTCCACCAGCGTGTAGTCGTCCACCGAGAAGGAGAACCAGTCCTGGTCGCCGGCCGGGTCGATCAGGCCGCAGACCTCGCCGTCGGCGTCGATGGCGTTGGCCAGGTCGGCCGCGTCGTTGACCTCGGTCTCGGGGTTGGAGCACGGCAGGGTGAACTCATCGATCTCGCCGTCGCAGTCGTCGTCGATCTCGTTGGAGACCTCCTCGGCCAGCGGGTACACGTCGGCGTTGTCGTCGTCGCAGTCCTGCTGACAGGTGCTGAAGCCATCCTCGTCGGCGTCCGTGCCGTCGCCGCCGTCGCAGTCCTGGTCCACGTCGTCGCACGGGTCGGGCGCGCCGGGCCACACGTCCGGATCGGTGTCGTCGCAGTCGTCGCGGACCCCGAAGCCGTCTCCGTCCTCGTCGGTCCACTCGCCGTCCGTGGAGTCGTCGTCGTCCTCTTCCGGGTGGCACCCCGGTGTGGCCAGCAGGGTGCACGTGGTGAGCACCAGGAATGAATGCAGGTTCAGTTTCGTCATCAGGCCTCCCCTCGGCGGGGGGTGCTTATAGCACGTTGCAGCGCTTCAGGGGCGCTTGACCGTGCTCGCGGCCACCCCATACGATGCGCTCTCCGGGCCGCGGAGCGGGGATCGAGGGACCCTCGGGCGGACCGCGCTCCGGACCCGATCAGCCGACCCCCGGCATACAGCGAGAGGACAGCGTGATGGCCCTGAAACTGGATGCGATCGGTAAGCCCCTCGGCCCCCTGGTCAAGGAGTACGACTGGAAGGACGTGGTGCTGTACGCCCTGGGCGTGGGCGCCGGGTTCGACGACCTGGAGTACTGCTACGAGAACCAGCTGAAGGTGGTGCCGAGCTTCTCCATCGGCGCGGTGTTCGACTTCCTGGCCGCGACCGCGCTGAGCTCCGAGGCCGACCTCACCGGGATCCTGCACGGCGAGCAGGACATCATCTTCCACGATCCGATCCCCACCGAGGGCACCCTGACCACCGAGGGACGGATCACGCAGATGTACGACAAGGGCGCGGGCAAGGGCGCGCTGGTCGTGGCCGAGGCGGACACGGTCCACTCCAACGGCCGCAAGCTGTTCACCAACCTCTTCACGCTGTTCAGCCGCAAGGACGGCGGCTTCGGCGGCGAGGACGCTCCTCCGGACGTGGTGGAGTTCCCCGACCGGGAGCCGGACTTCGTCGAGGACGCGCACCCGTCGGCCGACCAGCCGCTGATGTATCGGCTCAGTGGCGATGTCTTCGCGCTGCACGTGGATCCGCAGTTCGCGCGCGCGACCGGCTTCGAGAAGCCGATCATGCACGGTCTGTGCACCCACGGGTACGCCTGCCGGGCGGTGGTCAAGCACCTGTTCCCGGGCGAGCCCGAGCGCATCGGCCGGTTCAAGGTCCGTTTCTCCCGCACCCTGTACCCGGGTGTGCCGATCAGCACGCAGATCTGGAAGACCGGCGACGGCGAGGCCGTGTTCCGCACGGTCAACCTCGAGACCGGCGAGGTGGTGATCGACCGCGGCGTGGTCGAGTGGCTGACCGACGAGCAGCTGGCGCAGCGCGAGCGGCAGCAGGGGATCCGCTTCGACGACCGCGTGGCCGTGGTCACCGGCGCGGGCGGCGGCCTGGGCCGGATCTACGCGCTGGAGCTGGCCAAGCGGGGCGCCAAGGTGGTGGTCAACGACCTGGGCGGCACCCCGGACGGCGCGGGCGAGACCAGCGGCCGGCCGGCCGACGAGGTGGTGGCCGAGATCGAGGCGCTGGGCGGCGAGGCCGTGGCCAGCTACGACTCGGTGAGCACCGAGGACGGCGGCAAGGCGATCGTGCAGCGCGCGGTCGAGGCCTTCGGCCGCATCGACATCCTGATCAACAACGCGGGCATCCTGCGCGACAAGAGCCTGGTCAAGATGCAGCCGGCGGACTGGGAGGCGGTGCACAACGTGCACCTCGACGGCGTGTACTTCGTCACCCGGCCGGCGTTCCAGCTGATGAAGGCCCAGGGCTACGGCCGCATCGTGATGACCACGTCCGCCGCCGGCCTGTACGGCAACTTCGGCCAGACCAACTACTCGGCGGCCAAGATGGGCCAGGTGGGGTTCGCCTCGACCCTGAAGCTCGAGGGCCGCAAGTACGACGTCAAGGTCAACACCGTGGCGCCGATCGCACTGACGCGGCTGACCGAGGACATCCTGCCGCCCAACCTCGCCGAGCTGCTGCAGCCCGAGTACGTGGCGCCGCTGGTGCTGTTCTTGTGCTCGGAGGACTGCCCGGAGAGCGGCGGCATCTACAACGCGGGCGCGGGCTACTTCAACCGCGCGGCCGTGGTCTGCGGTGACGGCGTCGCGCTCGGCGACGGCGACGTGGCCACGCCCGAGGAGTTCGTCGCGGCGTGGGACGATGTGGCCTCCATCGACGGCGCCGAGGAGTACCTCGACGCGATGGCCACCTTCGGCCCGATGATGGCCGCGCTGGAGGGCAAGCCGGCTCCCAGGAAGAAGAAGCCGAAGGCCCCCTCCAAGGAGGAAGCGCCGCCCGAGAAGCCGGCCGGGGTCACCCCCGCGGCCGTGTTCGAGCGCATGCCCGACGCGTTCGCCGCCGACCGCGCGGCGGGCGTGGACGTGGTCTTCCAGTACAAGCTGAGCGGCGACGGCGGCGGCGAGTGGTACACCACCATCGCCGACGGCGCCTGCACCGTGGACGAGGGCGTACACGACAAGCCCACGACCACGATCCTGATGTCCGCCGAGGACTTCGTGGCCCTGATCAAGGGCGAGCTCAACGCGATGAACGCATTCACCACCGGCAAGCTTCAGATCGAGGGGGACCTGATGAAGTCCCAGCTGATCGAGAAGCTGTTCAGGTTCTAGGAGGCCGTCATGATCGGAATCACGTCCTTCGGTGGTTACATCCCGCGGCTGCGCATGGACCGCATGACCATGTACCAGAGCATGGGCTGGTTCGCGCCGGCCACCATCATGGTCGCCCAGGGGGAGCGCTCGTTCTGCAACTGGGACGAGGACACGCTGACCATGGCCGTGGCCGCGTCCCGCGACTGCCTGGCCGGCGTCGACCGCAGCACGATCGACGGCCTGTTCCTGTGCTCGACCACGCTGCCGTTCGCCGACCGGCTCAACGCCGGCATCGTGCAGACCGCGCTGAACCTCGCCCCCGAGGTCGCCACCCGCGACTTCACCTCCACGCTGCGGGCCGGCACGTCCGGCCTGGTCACGGCGCTGACGTCGGTGAAGTCCGGGGACAACCACGACGTGCTGGTCACGGCCACGGACATGCGCAAGGCGCGCACGGGCTACTTCTACGAGATGTGGTTCGGTGACGGCGCCGCGTCCGTGCTGGTCGGGGACCACGACGTGGTCGCCGAGTACCTCGGCAGCCACTCGGTGTCCTACGACTTCGTGGACCACTACCGCGGCGCGGACAACCAGTACGACTACATGTGGGAGGAGCGCTGGGTCCGCGACGAGGGCTACGGCAAGATCATCCCCGAGGCGGTGCAGGGCCTGCTGGACAAGCTGTCGCTGACCATGGACGACGTGGACAAGCTGGTCTTCCCCTGCTTCTTCGCCTCGGAGCACAAGAAGATCGCGCGCAAGCTCGGCGCGGCGGACAAGGCGGTGGACAACTTCCACGCGGTCTGCGGCGAGACCGGCGCGGCCCACCCGCTGGTGATGCTGTCGCACACCCTCGAGGCGGCGGCCCCGGGCGAGAAGATCCTGGTCTGCGGCTTCGGCCAGGGCTGCGACGCGCTGCTGTTCCAGGTGACCGACGCCATCGACGAGCTGCCGGCACGCGCCGGGGTCCGTGGCGCGCTGGAGCGCAAGGAGACGGTCCGCAACCACCAGAAGTTCCTCAAGTTCCGCGACCTGATCGCCACCGAGGCCGGGATCCGGGCCGAGGCGCCGACCCAGACGGCGATGACCGTGCTGTGGCGCAAGCGCAAGATGCTGCTGGGCATGGTGGGCGGCTGCTGCACCGAATGCGGCACGCCGCAGTTCCCGAAGATGGAGATCTGCGTCAACCCGGCCTGCCGGGCCGTGGGTACGCAGGAGGACTACGAGTTCGCCGAGCGGCCGGCCACGGTCAAGACGTTCACCGCCGACCTGCTGGCCGTGTCCGTGGATCCGCCGTCGGTGTACGGCATGGTGCAGTTCGACGACGGCGGCCGGCTGATGGCCGACCTCTCCGACTGCGTGCTCGACGACGTGTGGGTCGGCCAGCCGGTGAAGATGCAGCTGCGGCGGCGCTACACCGACGCCGAGCGTGGGTTCACCGGCTACTTCTGGAAGGCGATCCCCGAGCCGGTGGAGAAGCCGGCAGCACCTGCGAAGAAGGTGGCCGAGCTGCGCTACGACGACCGCGTGGCGATCGTCACCGGCGCGGGCGCGGGCCTGGGCCGGTCCTACGCCATCGAGCTGGCGAAGCGCGGCGCGAAGGTCGTGGTCAACGACCTCGGCGGCGCCCGGGACGGCGCGGGCAGCTCCCAGGCGGCAGCCGACGAGGTGGTGGCCGAGATCGAGGCCCTCGGCGGGACGGCCGTGGCCTCGTACGACTCGGTGTCCACGGTGGAGGGCGGCCAGGCGATCGTGGACCGCGCGGTCGAGGCCTTCGGCCGCGTGGACATCGTGGTCAACAACGCGGGCATCCTGCGGGATCGCTCGCTGGTGAAGATGGAGACCCCGGACTGGCAGTCCGTGCTCGCCGTGCACCTCGACGGCGCCTACTGCGTGACCCAGCCGGCGTTCAAGCTGATGAAGGCCCAGGGCTACGGCCGCATCGTGCTGACCACGTCGGCCGCGGGCCTGTTCGGCAACTTCGGCCAGACCAACTACTCGGCCGCCAAGATGGCGCTCGTCGGGTTCATGAACACGCTCAAGCTCGAGGGCGCGAAGTACGACGTCAAGGTCAACACCGTGGCGCCCATCGCGCTGACGCGGCTGACCGAGGACATCCTGCCGCCGGACATGGCCGCGAAGATGCAGCCCGAGCAGGTGACGCCGCTGGTGCTGTACTACGCGGCTGAGGACTGCGAGCAGACGGGCCAGATCGTCAACGCGGGCGCCGGGTTCTTCTCCCGCGCGGCCATCGTGTCCGCCCCGGGCACCGTGGTCGGCGGCGGCGACGTGCCCACCGTGGAGGACATCGCTGCGAACTTCGACGCGATCCACTCCCTCGACGGCGCGGACGAGGTGGTCGACACCATGTCGTTCATCACCTCGATGATGGACGTGCTGCAGGGCAAGGGGCCGGCGGCGCCGGCCGCGGCCGAGGAGGCCCCTGCCGGGGAGATCACGGCCGGGGCAGTGTTCGACGCCATGCCGGACTTCTTCCTCGCCGACGCGGCCGCGGGCGTGGACGTGGTCTTCCAGTACAAGCTGAGCGGCGACGGCGGCGGCGAGTGGTACACGGTGATCGAGAACCAGACCTGCACGGTCGGTGAGGGCCTGCACGACAAGCCCACGACCACCATCCTGATGTCGGCGTCCGACTTCGTGGCCCTGATCAAGGGCGAGCTCAACGCGATGAACGCCTTCACCCTGGGACAGCTCAAGATCGAGGGCGACCTGATGAAGTCGCAGCTGATCGAGAAGCTGTTCAAGTTCGAACCCCCTGAACCCGGAGGAGCACCACCCGAGGAGGCGCCACCCGAGGAGGAGGAGCTGAGCCCGGCGGTGGTGTTCCGCCAGATGCCGGACTTCTTCCTCGCCGACCAGGCTGTCGGCGTGGACGTGGTCTTCCAGTACAAGCTGTCCGGCGCGGGCGGCGGTGAGTGGTTCACGGTGCTCAAGGACCAGACCTGTACGGTCGGCGAGGGCACCCACGACACGCCGACCACGACCATCCTGATGGACGCCGAGGACTTCCTGGCGTTGATCCAGGGGCAGCTCAACGCCATGAACGCATTCACCACGGGCAAGCTCAAGATCGAGGGGGACCTGATGAAGTCCCAGCTGATCGAGAAGCTGTTCAAGTTCTAGGAGGCACCCATGGCTACCGGAATCCGAGACAAGGTCGCGATCATCGGCATGGGCTGCACCCGCTTCGGCGAGCGCTGGGACGTGGGCGCCGAGGAGCTGATGGTCGAAGCATTCACCGAGGCGGTCACGGACGCGGGCATCGACCGCGACGAGATCGAGGCGGCCTGGCTGGCCACCTGCCTCGAGGAGGTCAACGTCGGCAAGAGCGCGCTGCCGCTGTCGGTGACGCTGCGGCTGCCGTTCATCCCGGTGACCCGCACCGAGAACTATTGCGCCAGCGGCACCGAGGCGTTCCGTGGCGCGGTCTACTCCGTGGCCTCGGGCGCGTACGACGTGGCCATGGCCGTGGGCGTGGAGAAGCTCAAGGACACGGGCTACGGCGGGCTGCCCAACCCCGGGTCGAATGCCGGGCCGCTCAACTGGCTGTGGTTCCCCAACATCACCGCGCCGGGCGTGTTCGCCCAGCTGGCGTCGGCCTACGGCGCCAAGTGGGGGATCGACGACCAGGAGCTCAAGCGCGGCATGGCCCACGTGTCGGCCAAGAGCCACGCCAACGGCGTGCTCAGCCCCAAGGCCCACATGCGCAAGGAGATCACCGTCGACCAGGTGATGGCCTCGCCGATCATCGCCCACCCGCTGGGGCTGTACGACTGCTGCGGCGTCAGTGACGGGGCGGCCTGCGCCATCGTGACCACGGTGGAGAAGGCCCGTGAGATGGGGTTCAAGAACCCGGTCACGGTCAAGGCGCTGCAGCTCGCGCTGTCCAGCGGCGAGGAGATGGGGTTCAACGACTGGGACGGCGATCACTTCATGACCACGGCCCAGGCCTCGAAGCGCGCCTACGACGAGGCGGGCATCACCAATCCGCGCGAGGAGATCAGCATGATGGAGCTGCACGACTGCTTCTCCATCACCGAGCTGGTGACCTACGAGGACCTGTACATCTCCGAGCGGGGGCGGGCGGTGTACGACCTGTTCGACGGGTTCTACGACCTGCGCGGTGGAGGCGTGCCCGCCCAGACCGACGGCGGGCTCAAGTGCTTCGGCCACCCCATCGGCGCGTCCGGGCTGCGCATGCTGTACGAGATGTACGGCCAGCTGCTGGGCCGGGCCGGTGAGCGTCAGATCGAGAACCCGCGCTACGGGCTGACCCACAACCTGGGTGGGTTCCCGTTCATGAACATCTGCTCGATCGCGATCGTGGGTCGGGCCTAGGGATCAGGGACGTGCTGCGCGCTGTGCGGCCGGCAGATCCAGCCCCTCGATCAGGTCTGCGACCCGCGCCAGCGCGCCCGGCTTCTTCGGCCCGGGCAGGGCCTTGCTCGCCTGCAGGAACAGCCCGCCGTCGCCGGCCGGCTCGATGCGGGCCCAGGGCAGCGACAGCACGCGCTCGCGGCCCAGTCGCTCGACCACGTCCTTGCTCCACACGTTGGCCCACCACACCGACTCGGGCACGGCGGCCACGTCGAATTCCCGCGCGGGCAGCAGGCCGGTGAAGCGCTCGAACAGCCCGTCGGGGAGCATGGACAGGAACGCGGGCAGGTGCTTCAGCCGCTGGTCGGAGCCCCCGTTGCCGTCGGTGTGGGCGGCGTGGGCTTGCTCGCCGCTGGCGATGCGGACCAGCGCGTGCAGCGAGCGGGGGTACAAGGCGGCCACGTCCGCGCCGAACGCGACCGCGGCCTCGCGCAACAGCGTGAACAGCTGCTCGCGGGTCTGCACCACCGCCCGGTCCGCCTCCTTCGCCGCCCACGGCACGTCGATGGTCACGATCTGGTAGCGGTGCGGCTGCCAGTGCAGCTCCAGCCACGACACCAGCTTGGCCGGCTCGTCGTGGCGGGTCATCAGCGGCAGCCGGCCGACCATCTTCTGGACCGGGTCGTCGCCCATGTCCAGCGTCTGGCGGAGCCAGTCGGTGGTGAAATCGGGCACGGCCCACGTCATGTCCGGGGCGCGGTGCTGGTCGAAGCTCACGGGCGGGTCGAGCTCGGCGCAGCGCTGCAGCAGGGCCACGGTGGCGTCGATCGGGTGGGTCTCGCCCGCGCGGCGCACGAGCACGATGGGGAAGGGGTGGATCTGATCGTAACGACGCATCATCGGTTCGAGTCTCCGTGGGACCGGGGATTGTAGCGGAGTTGTCGGAGGCGGACCTGACAGTTCCGCCAAAGGGCCCCATACTGTTGTAGTTCTGCGGAGGAGTCTGTTCATGCGCGCTCTCTGGATCACCCTTCTCGTCACCGGTTCCTTCCTCGTCGTGGGCTGCCCCGACCAGGGCGACGACGATGACGACGTCACCTCCCAGTCCGATGACGACGACGACATCACGGTGGACGACGACGACGACACTACCGGCGATGACGACACCACCGGTGACGACGACACCACCACCGGGACCGACGAGGACGGCGACGGCTGGACCGTGGAGGACGGCGACTGCGACGACAGCGATCCCGACGTCAATCCCGACGCCGCCGAGGTCACCTGCGACGGGATCGACAACGACTGCGACGGGGCCACCGAGGACGAGCCGGACGGCGACGGCGACGGATCCACCGTGTGCGACGACTGCGACGACGCCGACGACACCAGCTACCCCGGCGCCGAGGAGGTCTGCGACGGCGCAGACAACGACTGCGACGGTTCGCTCGGCACCGACGAGGTGGACGACGACGCCGACGGCCAGATGGTCTGCGAGGGGGACTGCGAC
>CAZXHG010000252.1:0-14631 GCA_964639985.1 uncultured Rickettsiales bacterium | reverse complement strand
GTCGTCGCGCGTGTCGTCGTCGTCCCCGGCGCACACGCACGAACCCCACTGGGAGCCGTCGTCCGCGCACACCTGCGCCCCATCCGACCCGTCGAAGCAGACGCAGGCCTGGGTCTCCCCGGGCGTGCATTGCTGCCCCACGCCTGGACAGCCGGCCAGCCCCAGCAGGAGCGGAGGTAGAAGCACGAACACAGCGCGCACGAACATCGGCAGCCCTCCCGATTCTCTTCGATGGTAGCCCAACTGCGACCGTCCGGAAATCGAACGGGGCGTTCGGATTCCGTACGGTGCTGTGTCCAGCCATGGCCGACGTCAGCGGTCTGGCGAGTCTGGCACGGTGGTTGCTACGCACCCGGGTCAGGGTTCGCCAGGTTCACCGGGCCAGGGGATCGTGGCTTACACACCCAGGATGTGTAACATTGGAGGCATGAAGAGGATGCAGATCGTGGTCGAGGAAGAGCAGATTGAACGGGTTCGCAGCCACGCCGCGAGACTCGGGGCGAGCATGTCCTGGGTGATCCGGCGGGCCCTGGACGACTGGCTCGCGAGGCAGGAGCCCGATACGTCCTGGATCGGGGCGTTACACGTGGGCAATGCCGACGCGGACGACGACTGGGAGGCCGTACGGCGCTCCATCGCGAGGGGGATGGGCCGGTGATCTGGGCGATCGACACATCCGTCCTCGTGCGACTGGTCGTCGGTCGACCCGCGGATCTCGCCGACGTCGCGCGTGGCTTTGTCGAGCAGGCATGGCATGCCGCCGAGCCGGTACGGGTCACGGACGTCGTTCTGGCCGAGGCCTGGTATGCACTGAAGCTCCACTACGCGTGTGAACCGGCCGAGGTCCGGGCCGCCCTGCGCACGATGCTGTCGTCGGGCATGGTGAGCCTCGAACCCGGTTCCCGCGCCATCGAAGCCCTGGTCGAGGCCGACGGGGCCACGGGGTTCGTCGACCGGCTGATTCGCGCACGCCACGCGGACCTGGGCGCACACACCGTGACGTTCGATCGACACATGCGGGAACTCGACGACGTGCTGCTGCTGCCGACCGAGCCGTAGACCGACGGACACCGGGCGACCGCTGCGACTGTTCCCATCCGGGAATTCCCCCATGCTGCGGGAATCGGCTACGCCATGAGCCTGCAGCGTGGCGATGACCGGGAGTCCAGGCCGGTCATCGAGCCTCCTCGATCCAGCCACCGCCGATCACGCGATCCCCATCGTAGAACACCGCAGCCTGTCCCGGCGTGATCGCGCGCTGGGGCGCGTCGAACCGCACCTCGGCGTCGGCGCCGCGGCGGATCACCGTGGCTCGCGCGGCCGCATGCCTGTACCGGACCTGGACGGTGGCAACGAACCGCTCGTCCGTGGGGCCATGCCAGCGGCAGGCGCGCGCCAGCAGCCCGGGGGCGAGCAGGTCGCCTGGATCGGTGGACACCACGACCGCGTGGTCCGCGGGGCGGATCGCCACCACCCAGGCGGGCCGGCCCAGGGACACGCCCAGGCCCCGGCGTTGACCCACGGTGAACTGGTGGATCCCGTCGTGTCGGCCCAGCTCCTGCCCCTGGCGATCGACCACCGGGCCGGGAATGGCCTCGCCGGCGAAGCGGTGTCGCAGGGCCTCGGCGAACACCTCGCCGCCGCCGCCGAAGCAGGCGTCCTGGCTCTCGGCCCGCTCCGCGTTGGGCAGACCGAGCCGGCGGGCGTGGTCGCGGACCTCGTGCTTGCTCAGCTCTCCGACCGGGAACAGGGCCCGGGACAGCTGCTCGGGCTCCAGGCCGAACAGGAAGTACGACTGGTCCTTGCCCGGGTCGGCGCCGCGCCGCAGCTCGCTGCCGCGGTCCGTGTGCAGCACGCGCGCGAGGTGTCCCGTGGCAACGTGGTGCGCCCCGAGGGCGTCCGCGCGGTCGACCAGCGAGCCGAACTTGATGCGCGGGTTGCACAGAGCGCAGGGGTTGGGCGTACGGCCGGACGCGTACTGTCGCCAGCACGGCTCCAGCACCTCGCGGTCGAAGCGCTCGTACACGTCCAGCACCTCGTGGGCGAAGCCCAGGTCCGCGGCCACGGCGCGGGCCAGGGCCACGGCCTCGGCGTTGCAGCAGGTGCTCTCCGTGGAGGTGTCGTCGCAGGACCACAGCCGCAGGGTGACGCCGGTGATGTCCAGGCCCGCCTCCTGGGCCAGGGCCGCGGCCACGGAGGAGTCCACCCCCCCGCTCATGGCCACGACCGCGCCGCGGCTCATGCGGCGGACGGCCCCTGGGGCGCCACCCGCAGGCCGGCGTCGGCGATCATCCGCAGATCGTCCGCGACCACGCGGCCCGCAGTGGTCAGGTAGTTGCCCACCATCAGCCCGTCCGCGCCCGCCAGCAGCACCCACGAATGCAGGTCCCGCAGGGCGTGCTCGCGGCCGCCGCAGATGCGGATCACCTTGTCGGGCATCATCAGCCTCGCCACGGCCACTGCGGCGAGGCACTCCAGCGGCGTGATCCGGCCGCCGGCCCCCAGCGGCGTGCCCGGGATCGGGTGCAGGAAGTTGATCGGCACGGAGTCCACGTCCAGCTCCCGCACCTTGGCCAGCAGCTCCACCCGCTGCGCCGGACTCTCGCCCAGGCCGAAGATGCCGCCGGAGCACAACGACAGACCGGCCTCGCGAGCGGCCAGCAGCGTGTCATAGGTGTCGGAGTATCGCCGGGTGGTGCACACGTTGCCCCAGTGGCTCTCCGCGGTCTCCAGGTTGCAGTGGTAGCGGTCCAGGCCCGCGTCGGTCAGGGCCGCCAGCACGTCCGGCCTGACCCGCCCCAGCGAGGCGCAGACCTTCACCGGGAGCTGGTCGCGGATCATCGCGGTGGTCTCGGCCAGCACGGCCACGTCGCGTTCGCGGGACACGGCCCGACCCGAGGTGACCGTGGAGAACCGCTGCACACCCCAGGTGGCGGCCTCGCGCGCCGCGGACACCATCTCGTCCGCGGGCAGCAGGGAATAGCGCTGGACCTCGGCGTCGTTGTGGCTGGACTGGGCGCAGAACACGCAGTCGTCCGGGCAGCCACCGCTGCGGGCGTTGACGATGGCGCACAGCTGAACCTCGTCGCCGCGGTGCTGCTGGCGCACGGCCGAGGCGCGGGCCAGCAGCTGCACCAGCTCGGCGCCCTGCGCCTCGATGCACTCCAGCGCCTCGCGCAGCACGATGCCGCTCACGGCAGCACCTCGTTCATCGCGCCGGTGCGGTAGCCCTGCAGGTCGGCGGCCACGTAGGCGTAGCCCGCGGCCTTGAGCGCGGTGGCGATGGCCTCGCGGCGATCCGGCTCGAGCAGCCGCGGCAGCTCGTCCGGGGCCACCTCGATGCGCGCCACGTCCCCGTGATCCCGCACCCGCAGCTGCACGAATCCGTGCTGTCGCAGCACCTCCTCGGCCGCCTCGATGCGCGCCATCTTCTCCGGCGTCAGCGCGTGGCCGTAGGGCACGCGGCTGGCCAGGCAGGCCATGGCCGGCTTGGACCACGTGGGCAGGTCCATGCCCCGGGACAGCTCACGGATGTCGGCCTTGGTCAGCCCGACCTCGACCATGGGCGCGAGCACGCCCAGCTCCGAGCTGGCGCGGGACCCGGGGCGGTAGTCGGAGCGATCGTCCACGTTGCTGCCCTCGAGCACCGCGGCCAGGCCCTCGGCCCGGGCGATGTCGGTCAGGGTGCGGAACAGGGCGCTCTTGCAGTGGTAGCAGCGGTCCGGGGGGTTGGCCGCGAACGTGGGGTCCGAGAACTCGTCCGTGTCCACCAGCCGGTGCCGCACGCCCAGGTCGGCGGCGAACCGCTCGGCGTCGGCCAGCTCGCGGCGCGGCACCGACGGGGAGCGGCCGGTCACGGCCAGCACGCGGTCCGCCAGCGCCTCGTGGGCCGCGGCCAGCAGGAACGTGCTGTCCACCCCCCCGGAGAAGGCCACCACCGCCCCGTCGAGGCTGCGCAGTCGGTCGATCAGGGCGTCGTATCGGTCGCTCAAAGGCACACCTCCAGCGATGCGCCAGCCTAGCGGGCTGGGGCGGGAAGTCAATGTAGAACACCACGCCGGTAGATGATCGCGCCGATGCGGGACAGCTGCACTACAATGGGTCGCCCGGAGCGCGCCTTGCGAATCGTCGACAGCCACTGCCACCTGTTCACCCCGGCCATGATGGCGAGCATGGCGGGCATGCCCTCCATGCTCACCGAGCTGCGGCTGGACGTGGCAGCGGCCCGGCTGCGGCTGGATCCGGCCGACCTGCGCCGCTCGGCAGCCGCGCATGGGGTGAGTGACTGCCTGCTGCTTCCCAGCGGCACCGCGAGGCGCGTGGCACGCATCGTCGACATCCACCTCGAGGCTGCGGGGGGCGCGCTGCACGCGCTGGGTTCCCTGCACCCGCGCATGGACGGGCTGCAGGGGGAGCTGGAGCGGCAACTCGACCTCGGCGTGCGCGGCTTCAAGCTGTCCAGCTTCTCGCAGGGATTCGACCCGACAGGGGAGGGGGCCCGGGCGATGCTGTCCGTCATCGAACGGCATGCGCCGCGCCCGGTGGTCGTCCTGGACACCTACACGCGCGCGCACCGGCACTTCGACGCCAATCCCGCGCACGTGACAATCCCTGCGGCGGTGACCAGCCTCGCCCGTCGGTTCGAGGGCATCCGCTTCGTGGGCGCGCACATGGGCGGCCTGGCCGCGCCCTTCGACGAGCTGCGCGACGAGCTGCGGCCGCGTCCCAACCTGTGGCTGGACACCTCCAACGCGCTGCACGTGCTGGACGCGGATCGGTTCGCCCGGCTGGTGGACGACCACGGCCCGGAGCGGGTGATGTTCGGCACGGACTGGCCGTGGTTCGGTCACGACCTCGAGGTGCCGTTCGTGCTCGCACGGCTGCAGCGGTGCGGCCTGACCGCGGACGAGGTCGCGCGGGTGATGGGGGGCAACGCCGCCGGGCTGTACGACCTGTGAGCGGGGCCGTGGTAGGCTGCGCCGGACCGGACGGGAGCGGACATGACCACGTTGCGGATCGCCATCCTCACCCTGCTGGCCCTGGCGTATGGGTGCAAGGGCAGCGCACCCGTGAGCGAGCCGGGCACGCTGGTGGTGCTCGCCACCCTGCCTCCCCTGGCACACCTGGTCGAACGCATCGGTGGGGACGTGGTGCAGGTCACCACCCTGGTGCCAGAGGGCCAGAGCCCACACACGTACGAACCGGTGCCCTCCCAGCTGGTGTCCGCGTCGCAGGCCGTGGCCTGGTTCCAGGTCGGGTCCGGGATCGAGTTCGAGCGCAACCAGGGAGAGGCATTGCGCCAGACCAGCCCGGAGATGGCGGTCGTCGACTGTCACCGGGGCATCGAGCTGCTGAGCCTGCAAGGGGGCGCCGTGGCCTGCGAGCACCACGGCCACGACCACCACCATCACGACCACGGCACCGTCGATCCCCACGTGTGGGTCTCCCCGGCCAACCTGCAGGTGCTGGCGACGAACGTGGCCGCCGCCCTCGAGACGCTGGACCCGGCTCGCGCGGCGACCTTCGCCGAAGCCCTGGGCGGGGTCCTGGCCGACGTGGCCGCGCTGCAGCAGGACCTGCAGGCGCGACCGCTCGAGGGGCGTGCGTTCCTCGCCTACCACCCGTCGTTCAGCTACTTCGCCCACGAGTACGGCATGCGGCAGCTCGCCATCGAGCAGGAGGGCCGCCAGCCCGGGCCCGCGGGGGTGGCCGCCGTGGTCGACCAGGCGCGGGAGGCCGGCCTGGACGTGGTGGTCACCTCGCCCCAGTTCGACGCGTCCAGCGCCGAGGTGATCGCCGCGGAGATCGACGGGCGCGTGGTGGCCGTGGATCCGCTGGCCGCGGACGTGCTCGGCACCCTGCGTACCCTGGCCGACGCGGTCGCGCCCGCCCCTTGACAGCCGCGGTCCTCCGGCGCAGGTTGCCTGCAGGAGGGCCGGTGACCACCCCCGCCATCGAGATCCACGGGCTGTCGGCCGGATACGGCGGCGAGGTCGTGATCGAAGACGTCGATTTGACCGTGCCCGAGCTGGGGTACGTGGGCATCATCGGTCCCAACGGCGGGGGTAAGACCACCCTGTTGAAGGTGGTGCTCGGGCTGCTGCCGCCCGCCGCCGGCTCGGTCGAGGTGTTTGGCGAGTCACCCCGCAGCGGGCGGCGTCACGTGGGCTACGTGCCGCAGTTCCCCCAGTTCGATCAGGACTTCCCGATCTCGGTGCGCGACGTGGTCGTGATGGGGCGGCGCGGGCGGCGCGGCCTGATCCCCGGGTGGGGTCGGGACGATCGCGCGGCCGCACGACGAGCCCTGGAGGCCGTGGACATGGCCGAGCACGCGGCAGCGCCGATCGGCGAGCTCTCCGGTGGGCAACGTCAGCGGGTGTACATCGCCCGCGCGCTGGCGTCCCAGCCCCGGGTGCTGATCCTGGACGAGCCCACCGCGAGCGTGGACACCGCCGCCCAGGAGCACGTGTACGAGCTGCTGGGCCAGCTCAACGAGCGCATGGCGATCGTGCTGGTGACCCACGACATCGGCATCATCTCCAGCCACGTGAAGCAGGTGGCCTGCCTCAACCGCTCCCTGTTCACCCACGGCGACCAGACCCTGACCGCGGAGATGCTGGAGCAGGCCTACCAGTGCCCGGTGGAGCTGATCGCCCATGGTGTACCCCACCGCGTGCTGGCCGGGCATCACGGTTGCGAGGACCCGGGCTGCTGCAGCACCGGGCACCACGAGGAGTGACGCGTTGGAGCTGACCGAGCTGCTGGGGCTGCCTTTCGTGCAGCGCATGCTGGTGGCCGGGCTGCTGGCGTCCGTGGCCTGTGGCATCGTCGGCACCCTGGTGGTGGTCAGGCGGATCGTGTTCATCAGCGGGGGCATCGCCCACACCGCCTTCGGCGGAATCGGGCTGGCCTACTACCTGCAGGACCGGCTCGCCTGGACCTGGTTCGAACCCACCTGGGGCGCGGCCCTGTTCGCCATGGGCGCCGCGGCCGTGGTCGCCGCGCCACAGCTGCGGCGTCGCCTGCGCGAGGACTCCACCATCGGCGTGCTGTGGGTGGTGGGCATGGCCCTGGGGGTGCTGCTGCTGGGCCTCGTCGACCGCACCCGGGTGCAGGTGCAGGACCCGGTCAGCCTGCTCTTCGGCAACATCCTGCTGATCGATACCCACGACCTGTGGCTGATGGCCGCGCTGGTGGCCGTGATCCTGCTGGCCGTTGTGCTGCTGTTCAAGGACCTGCAGATCCTGACGTTCGACGAGGAGTTCGCCCGCCTGTCCGGCGTGCACGTACCGTTCACGAACCTCCTCCTGCTCGTCCTGATCTCCCTGACCGTGGTCGTGCTGATCAAGGTGGTCGGAGTGGTCCTGGTCATCGCCATGCTGACCATCCCCGCGGCCATCGCCGGCCTGGCGGTGAAGAACCTGCGCGCGATGATGGTCCTGGCCGTGGTGATCGCCATCATCACCACCCTCGGCGGAGCCATTCTCTCCCTGATCCTCGACCTCCCCCCCGGCGCCACCATCGTCCTGCTGATGAGCGCCCTGTTCGGAGTCGCCCTCGGCGTCCGCTCCCTGCGCTGACGATCAGTCGACGACCACCAGGCGGTAGGTGCGTTCGACCGGGCCGTCGATGGTGACGTTGACGCCGGCCACGTCGGCCGTGCCGGAGGTGAGGGTGACCTCGGTCTCGCCCGAGCCCGAGGGGGAGCCGATGGGTGTGTAGGTGGTGCCGTCGGCCTCGGTGAAGGGGCCGCCGCCACCGAACAGGTAGACCACGCGCTCGCCGTCCACGTCCTCGAGGGTGGTGACGTCGCCCGTGGCGCCGTTGACCCCCGTATCGGGGATGGAGGCCAGGGTGGGCACGGTGGTGCCGGCCGCGGCGAACACCGGGATCTGGTCCATGGCCGCGTCGTGGCCGCCCGCGGTGGCGGGCTCGAGGGTGAACCAGTCGTACCAGGCCACGTCGTCGGGCAGGTCCACGGTGCGTGAGGTGGCGCCCTGCTCGAGCACGGGGGCCACCAGCAGGGCCTCGCCGAGCATCCACGCGTCCATGCGGGACCAGTCCTCGCCCTCGAACACGAACGAGATCGGCAGCACCATCGGCGTACCCTGCTCGGCCGCGCGCGCGGCCAGGCCGTAGCGGTAGGGGAACAGGCGCACGTGCTCGGTGGCCATGGCCGCCCAGTGGTCCACCGACTCCTCGTCCGAGGAGAACTGCCAATTGTCCTCCTCGAACGCGCCGTGGTGGGTCCGCATCACCGGGCTGAAGGCTCCCAGGGTGGTCCAGCGGAACCACAGCTCCTTGTCCGTGGGAGGGTTGCCCACCGACTGGTAGCCGGCCACGTCATGGGTGTACACGGGCACGCCACAGGCCGACAGGCCCAGGCCGAGGGGGATCACGGTGGGGAAGCCGTCGTCGGCGTCGAAGCTGGTGCGCTGGTCACCGGCCCAGACCACGGGCGCCAGCGGCGCGGCGCCGAGCCAGCCGGAGCGGGAGAAGAACGCGGCGTCGTGTTCGCCGAGCAGCTCGTGGTTGAGCTGTTGCCATCGCACGGTGTAGTCGTTGTGCACCAGCCAGGGGTCCTCGCCGCTGGCCAGCACCGCGTCCAGGGGCAACCACTCGGCGTAGTCCGCCATCCAGCCGTCGAAGCCGATGTCGAGCGCGGCCTCCATGTGCTCTACCACCCAGGCGCGCGCGGCCTCGCTGGTCAGGTCGACCATGGAGGTGTCCTCGAAGGTCACGCCCTCGAACACGTACGGATCCCCGTACTCGTCGAGGATGGTCACGCCGTCGGCCACGGCCTGGTCCCAGGTCTCGGTGCCGTCGATCAGGAACGGGCTGAAGTAGGCGAACCACTTGAACCCGTCCGCCTCAAGCTCGTCGGCCAGGTCCTGGGCGTCGGGGTACATCTCCTCGTCGAGGAACCACTCGCCCTCGAGGTGGTAGCCGAATGCGCCCTCCTCGGCGCCCTTCCAGTCCTCGGTCCAGATCACGGACGAGGGAGCGCCGGACTCCCGCAGCAGGGCAGCGACCTCGCGCACCCGATCCACGCCCCGCACCGCGTCGTTCCACGGGGTGAAGACCCACGGCTCGGGCAGGTCGATGCGGCCGGTGGTCTCCGTCAGCGCCTCGACCACCGCCAGCGGACCGTCTCCGGACAGCAGCAGGAACCGGGCGGTGCCGTCCCACACCTCGACCGAGAACCGGTCCGCGTCCGACGCGCACAGGTCGAGTTCCAGCCGGGCCGTGCTGTCGATCAGCAACCCGTGGGCCTGGTGGGGCCGCAGCAGGAAGGGGAAGGGGTACGAGCTGGCGTGGCGCGTGCCCGTGAAGTACCAGTCGTCCGGGTAGTCCTCGTCCTCGGCCTTGCCGATGCCGGGCTCGGAGACCCACAGCGGGAATGCCTGGCCCATGTGGTCCACGTCCATGGCGTGGGATCCCAGCCCGAGGAAGTGGTCGTCCGCGTCACAGGCCGCCTCCAGCCGCACCCGGTTGCACGAGGCGTCGGTCGGCGTGAAGGACAGCACCAGCCCGTCGTCGCCATCGGCCTCGAACACCAGCCGGGCCGCCTCGATCGCCTCGCCGTCCAGCAACGTCACCTCCAGCCGCGCGGCGTCCCCCGAGACCACGCCGAGGTCCGTGGGGTCGTCGAACTGCTCGTCGAGCTCCTCGAAGCGGAAGGAGCCGAACTGCATCTGGACATCGGCGTCGGCGTGCCCCGCGACCAGGTGCACCTCGCGCAGGGCATCCGCACGCTCGGAGTGGGTGACGCTGAACGACGCGTCCGCGAATTCCACCGTGAATCCACCGACCTCGTACGGACCTGCGGGGGGAACCGGCTCCTCGTCAGGACAGCCCGTACAGGCCGCGCCGATCAGGACACAGGCCACGATCACGAATCGGCAGCTGGGGTACATCGCCATCTCCTGCTTCGGTTATACTCGAACGGGAGCGGCGGGACGAAGGAAGCGCTGAAGAGCGGCAAGAAGCCATGATCGAATCCCCCAACATCGATCTAGCCAACGTCGTACTGTCCCTGTCCGACGCCCTGGACACCGCCCTGCCGGGACTGCGCGATCACCACCACCGGGTGGCCTACATCGCCCTGCGGCTCGCCGACTGCGTGGGCTTCCCCCGCTACCAGCGCAACGACCTGCTGTACGCCGCGGCCCTGCACGGCGCCGCCCTGGTCAGCGCCGAATCCGGGGAGGACGACTCCCACGGGAGTCACAGCCTCACCCTGCACCACGCCGAGCAGAGCGCGCGCATGCTCGACGAGTTCCCCCTGTTCCGCAACGCCGCCCAGATCGTGCGCTACCACACCGTGCCGTGGAACGACGGCCGCGGTGAGGTGGTCAAGGGCGTGCGCGTGCCCCAGGGCAGCCACATCCTGCGCCTCGCCGACTGGATCGAGAGCAGCATCGAGCCCAACCTGCCGATCCTGCAGCAGCGCAAGGAGATCGTGGCGTCGATCGTGGACATGGGCTCGCTGGCCTTCCCGGCCGACCTCATCCAGGCGTTCGAGGACCTGTCCCACGCGGAGAGCTTCTGGCTGGACGTGGTCAACCCGCGCGTGTACTCCCTGCTGCTGGGCCTGCGGCCGACGGTGGTGTCGCTGAAGACCACCGAAGAGGTGATCCAGGCCGCGTCCGTGTTCTCGCAGATCATCGACTTCAAGAGCCGGTTCACCGCCACCCACTCCAGTGGCGTGGCCGTGTCCGCCCAGGAGATCGCGCGGCGCATGCACTTCCCGCCGCTGGAGCAGAAGCTGATGGCCGTGGCCGGCATGCTGCACGACCTGGGCAAGCTGGCCGTGCCCACCGCGATCCTCAACAAGCCGGGCAAGCTGACCGACGCCGAGTTCGAGGTGATGCGGGCGCACCCGTACCACACGTACCACATCCTGTGTACGGTGCAGGGACTGGGTGACGTGGTGGCCTGGGCCTCGTTCCACCACGAGCGGCTCGACGGCAAGGGCTACCCCTTCCACAGGGACGACGAGAACCTGTCGCTGGGCACCCGCATCATGGCCGTGGCCGACGTGTTCACCGCCCTGGCCGAGGACCGGCCCTACCGGCCCGGCATGGACGAGAAGAAGCTGCGCCGTGTGCTGCAGGACATGGCCGCCAACCGCCAGGTCGACGGCGACGTCACCGACGTGGCCCTGGACAACCTCGACGACATCCGCGGCGCCACCCTGGCCGCCCAGGCGGACGCCGAGCGTCGCTACCGCATCTTCGCTGCCGCCATCTGAGCGGCGTCTCGATCACACCGAACGGGTGATGAAGGAGGGGGTGGGCCCCCGGCCGCCCGCGGGCGCGCAGCGCACGCCCTGGCGCCGCCGGTTGGCCTCGATGTCCTCACGGTCGCAGGCGGGGATCTGCACGGGGTAGCCACCGTCGAAGCAGGCCGCGCAGCGCCCGCCGTTCTCGGCCTTGCGCAGGGTCTCCACCGACAGGTAGGTCAGCGAGTCCACCCCGAAGAACCGCGAGAACGCGCTCTGGACCACCTCGCGGGCCTCCTCGAGCCGCTGCGGACCGGGCGCCGGACCGTAGATCTGCCGCGCCACCAGCTCCTCGGGTGTGCTCATGTCGATACCGTAGTAGCAGGGGAACATCACCGGCGGGGAGTGGATGACCACGTGCACCTCGCGGGCGCCCTGCTGGCGCACCAGGTCGACGATGCGGCCGATGGTGGAGCCGCGCACGATGCTGTCGTCCATGATGGCCACGCGCTGGCCCTCGAACACCTCGCGGATGGGGTTGAGCTTGAGCCGCAGGCCGCTCTCGCGGGCGTCGGTGTCCGGCATGATGAAGGTGCGGCCGCTGTAGCGGTTCTTGATGAAGCCCTCGCGGCACGGCACCTTCAGCTCCTCGGCGAACGCCATGGCCGCCGGTCGGCTGGTGTCCGGCACCGGGATCACCCGATCGCACGTCAGCCCCCGCTCCTTCCATTGCTGCGCCAGCAGACGGCCGAGGAGCAGCCGACGCTCGTACACCGTGTGCCCGCACATCACGGAGTCGGGCCGCGCGAAGTAGATCTCCTCGAACACGCAGTGAGCGTTGCGCTCGGTCCTGACGTCGAGCACCACGGGCTCCCGGCCGGCCTGGAACAGGATCGCCTTGCCCGGCGGGATGTCGCCCTTGCAGGGGATGTCCAGGGCGTCCAGCGCCACCGACTCGCTGGCCGCGATGAAGGTCCCGTCGCGCTCGCCCCACACGCCGGGTCGGATCCCGTGGGGATCGCGGGCCACGACCAGCGTGTCCCGACCGTCCACTCGCAGCGCGGCAGCCACCGTGTACGCGCCCTGTACCTCGTCGAAGGTGGTGCGCAGCGCCGTGCGCACGTCCTCGGCCGTGTGGTCGGAGCGGCTGGCGTCCATCAGCGCCTCGGCGAAGATCAGCAGCATCGGCTCCACGTCACAGGTGCTCAGCACCTGCACCGAGCGCTGCGCCAGGTCGCGGATGATGCGCGCATAGTTCGTGACGTTGCCGTTGTGCGCCATCATCACGCCCGGCCGCCGGTAGAAGAACGGCTGCGCGTCCGACAGAGAGATGGTGCCCAGGGTCGGGTAGCGCACGTGACCGATGCCCAGCCCGCCGCTGAGCTGGCACAGCTCCTGCTCCGAGAACCCGTCCCGCACCAGGCCCATGCACTGGTGCGACAGGAAGCGGTCCCCGTCGCGGGTGAACATGCCCGCAGAGTCCTGGCCGCGGTGCTGCAGCGCCTGCATGGCGATCGCGAGCGCGGGGGAGACGTTGCCGGGACCGACCATGCCGACGAAGCCACACATGGCTACCTCCCGTCGGCGCGCTTCGCCGCCAAGGCGATGGCTGCGCCCACGAAGTCACGGAACATGGGGTGGGCCTCGAGGGGCCGGCTCTTGAACTCCGGGTGGAACTGGCTGGCGAGGTACCACGGGTGGCCGGGCAGCTCCACCATCTCGCACAGCATGCCGTCCGGGGACATGCCCGAGAAGCGCATGCCGCCCTTCTCCAGCGGCTCGCGGTAGGCGTTGTTCATCTCGTATCGATGCCGGTGGCGCTCGGAGATATCCGGGACGCCGTACGTCTTCTCCGCCAGCGAACCGGGCGTGAGCACGCACGGGTAGGCGCCCAGGCGCATGGTCGCGCCCTTGTCGGTGATCGTACGCTGATGCTCCATGAGGTCGATCACCGGGTGGGGGGTGTCCGCGTCGAACTCGGTGGAGTGTGCGCCGTCGAGCCCGCACACGTGGCGCGCGGCTTCGATCACGGCCATCTGCAGGCCGAGGCAGATGCCGAGGAACGGCACCTGGTGCTCGCGGGCGTAGCGCACGGCCGCGATCTTGCCCTCCACCCCTCGCTCACCGAACCCACCCGGCACCAGCACGCCGTCCACCTCGGCCAGCACGTCCGTGCCGCCGTCCACTGCCATCTCCTCGGAGTCGAGGTAGCGCAGGTCGAGCTTGCAGCGGTGCACCAGCCCGCCGTGCACCAGGGCCTCGTTGAGGCTCTTGTAGGACTCCACGAGGTGGGTGTACTTGCCCACGATGCCGATGGTGGCCGACTCCTCGGTGTTCTTGTACCGGTCGACCACCTCTTCCCACCGGGACAGGTCCGCGCCGCGGGCCCAGATGTTGAGCTTCTCGCAGATCTTGTCGTCGAGCTTCTCGGCGTGGAACGCCAGCGGCACCTCGTAGATGCAGCTGGCGTCCGCCGCGCTGATCACCGACTCGGCGTCCACGTCGCAGAACAGCGCGATCTTGCGCTTGACGTCGTCCGGGATCGCCCGGTCGGAGCGGCACACCAGGATGTCGGGCTGCAGCCCGATCTCGCGCAGCGCCTTGACGCTGTGCTGGGTGGGCTTGGTCTTGAGCTCGTCCGCGGTCCAGATGTACGGCACCAGCGTCACGTGGATGTACAGCACGTTGTCGCGGCCCACGTCCGAGCGGAACTGCCGGATCGCCTCGTAGAACGGCTGGCCCTCGATGTCGCCCACGGTGCCGCCGATCTCGGCGATGACCACGTCGGTGTCCACGGCCACCCTGGTGATGCTGGCCTTGATCTCGTCGGTGATGTGGGGGATGACCTGCACGGTGCGGCCGAGGTATTCACCGCGCCGCTCCTTGCGGATCACCGAGCGGTAGATGCGGCCCGTGGTGGTGTTGTTGGCCTGGGACGTCTTGGCCGACGTGAACCGCTCGTAGTGCCCCATGTCCAGGTCGGTCTCGGCGCCGTCGTCGGTGACGTACACCTCGCCGTGCTGGAAGGGGTTCATGGTGCCGGGATCGACGTTGAGGTAGGGGTCGAGCTTCAGCATCGTCACCCGCAGCCCCTTGCTCTCCAGCAACGCGCCGATGGAGGCGCCGGCCAGCCCCTTGCCCAAGGACGAGAGCACGCCGCCGGTGACGAAGATGAACTTGCTCTGCATCGATCGCTCCCAGAACCTCGACCCTGGAGCCCGTCTCGTGACAGGCCCCCTCTCGCGGGTCAGTTGTCGCTTGGATGCCCCTGGATGAGTCCCTTCGGCAAAGGGGGATTCTACGCGATCGGCAGGGGCGGACAAGACGGTTTGTGGTAAAGGTGCGCCAACTTTCACCCCAGTTTGACAGTTGCAGCGACATGAACCGGGGTTCCGGCGGACCTGGCC
>CAZXHG010000251.1:0-14644 GCA_964639985.1 uncultured Rickettsiales bacterium | reverse complement strand
CGGCGTACACGGCTCCGCCTGCGACCACGGCCCCGACGTACACCGCGCCGCCGGCGTACACGGCTCCGCCTGCGACCACGGCCCCGACGTACACCGCGCCGCCGGCCTACACGGCTCCGCCGGCGACCACCGCGCCGCCCGCGTACACCGCGCCGCCGGCGACCACGGCGCCGACGTACACGGCCCCGCCGGCGACCACCGCGCCGCCCGCGACCCAGCCCGTGGCCCCGGCCACGACCCCCGTGTACACCACCGCCCCGGTGGCCACCGCGCCCGCGGCCACGGCCGACGTGGGCGCGGCCAGGTTCCCGTACACCGAGCAGCCCTACCGCCTCGGCCGCGTCATGATTCGCTACCCGATCATGGGGTACCGCTACTCCCAGGCCACGGGCACCTGCCATGGCGAGCCCTGCCCCCACTTCGTCAACCTCGACGTGACCGGGCCCAGCGAGCAGGGCATGGTGGCGGCGCCGGCATCGTTCGGCATCGCCGGCGAGATCTTCCCCATCGAGTTCGCGGGCATCTCGGCGGGCTTCGAGCGCTACGGCTACAGCACGGACCACACGGTCATCCGTTCGGACGGCTCCGAGGGCAACTTCGGTGACGGGATCCACCGGATCCAGGCGGGCGGTCGCTTCCGGCTGCCGCTGCTGAACAACCGGGCCGACGGCCCGCTCGACATCATCGTGGACCTGGGCTACCAGGGGCAGGACTTCATCTTCTTCGAGACCGTGGACCAGTCCAACGCCTGGACCTTCTCCAACGTGTGGGTGCACGGCTTCCGCTTCGGCGGCGGGCTGCGCTTCCAGGCCATCCCCCAGCTCGTCATCCACGGCGACTGGCACGGGACCGGCGTGGGCTCGGGCATCATCAGCCATGAGGCCGAGATCGGCGCCCAGATTCGCGTGTACAAGATGGTCACGGTCGACGTGTCGTGGCTGCTGCTGAGCCGCTCCATCGTGATCGCGAAGAACTTCTCGTTCGCCGAGACCGCCTCGGTGACCGACACGGCGACCGGCGTCGGCATCTCCGCCGGCGCAGTCTTCTAGTTTCCTCCCGCCCCGAACGCGCCTCGCCCATTCGGGGCGGCTCCTAGCTCCTGTAGAGCCTGCGCCATGGCTCTCGCCCCGTCCTCAGCGCATCCTCCACCGCCGCGCGCGCCGACGCGACCGCCAGGTCCGCGCAGTGCAGATGATCCTCGTCGAGGCCGCCGAGTTCCTCGGACACGGCTGCAGGAACACAGGAGGTGAGGGCCTCGGTCAGGACCGACCCTGCAAGCAGCGACGCGGCTGCCGACGCGCAAGCCTGCGTATGTGCGCATCCCCGCGCCTGGAATCCCACGTCCTCGATCGCGCCGCCCCGCACCCCGAGGTGCACCTCGACCACGTCGTTCCCGCAGTCGGACACGGCCACACCGCGTCCGTCGGGCTGCGGCAGCGCGCCGCGGAGGGCGGGCTGGAACAGGTGCGCCACGAACCGCTCCCCGAATGCCGCCTGCAGCCGCTGTATCGCCTCGGCTCTCTCGTCGTCCATCATCGTCGTTCTCCGGATCGCGCTGCATCGTAGCGCCCCCGAGGCGTACCGACTACATTGGGTGCGCGATGAAGCGCTGCATCCCGCTGCTGCTTTGCTGGGCGCTGGCCACCCCGGCCGGCGCGCTCGATCCCGGCTTCGAGGTGGAGGAGGTCCTGACGGACCTCGACATCCCGGTGTTCTTCGACTTCGCCCCCGACGGACGCATCTTCTACAACGAGTACGCCACCGGCCAGGTGCGCGTGGTCAGCGCCGAGCTCGAGGTACAGCCGCAGCCCGTGGCTGCCTTCGACGACGTGGAGGTGTTCTTCGAGCGCGGGTTCCTCGGCCTGGAGCTCGATCCGCGGTTCGACGACAACCACCACATCTACGTGTACTACTCGTCCACCAGCGGCTTCCATAAGCTGGTGCGCATCACCGAGGCCGACGGCGTGGCCACCGAGATCGTGCACCTGCGTGACGACCTGCCGATGATGGGCGCGGGCAACCACAACGGCGGACCGATCGTGTTCGGCCCGGACGAGTCGCTGTACCTGTCCATCGGCGAGCTGGCCACCCATGACAACGCCCAGGACCTGGACATCGAATCCGGCAAGGTGCTGCGCATGGACCGCGACGGCCAGCCCCTGGCCGACAACCCCTTCGGTGGAGACTCGACCATCTGGGCCTACGGCCTGCGAAACACGTATGGGCTGACGTTCAACCCGCTGGACGGCCAGTTCTACGGCAGCGAGAACGGCCCCACCGTGGACGACGAGGTCAACCGGCTGTTGCCAGGCGCCAACTACGGCTGGCCCGAGTGGACGGGCACGCCGGGCATCGATGGGCTGGAGGACGCGCTCATCACCTGGACCCCCAACATCTGCCCCACGGGGATCGCCGTGTACTGCGGGTCCAGCTATCCGCCCGAGTACGTGGGCGACCTGTTCATGGGCAACTGCAACGGCGGGCGCGTACGGCGCATGGAGCTGAGCCTGGACGGGCAGTCCATCGTGCACGAGGACCCCACGTGGTGGAAGCAGGAGACCACAGGCCTGACCTACGACGAGGAGTACTTCGGCGTGCTCGACGTGGTCAACGGACCGGACGGGAACATCTGGTTCTCCACCGCCCTGGGCATCTCGCGGTTCGTGTACACCGGCGCACCCGCGGGCCCACCGGACATCGACTGTGATCTGTTCGACGGCGAGTTCCCCGGCACCGAGGGGTGGGACGACGGCCCGTGGGACGACGACGACACGGGCGACGACGACGACTCCGCGCACGTGATCTACAAGAAGTGCACCTGCGACGTGGCGGACACGGCCGACGTTGGAGCCGGCGTCGGCATGATCGCGACTGCACTGGTGTTGTGCACGCGGCGCCGGCAGGGCCTAGGGTAGGGACACACGCGGAAAACCCGGGGAAACCACGGCGCTCCCCGGAGGATCAGAGTCATGCGACGTCCAGGTGGATGGAGGGAGATCGTGGTCCTCGCGACCCCGGTCGTCATCTCCAAGCTCAGCTTCACGACCATGGGGCTGGTGGACACCGCCATGGTCGGCCGACTGGGGCCCGAGGCCCAGGGAGCCGTGGGCCTGGCCACCACCTTCATGTTCACGCTGTACGTGTTCGGCCTCGGCCTGATCGGCGTGGTCAACACCTACGTGGCGCAGTACCACGGCTCGGGCCGCCCGCGGGCTTGTGGCCGGATCCTGGGCCAGGGCCTGCGCCTGGCCGTGATCTCCGGCGCGATCACATTCGGATTGCTGATGGTGTCGGCCCCCCTCGGCCATCGGGTGGGGCTCGACCCGCAAGTCGCGGACCTGGGCTACCGCTACATGTTCTTCCGCTGCCTGGGCATCGCCGGCGTGTTCGGCTACTGGGCCTACAACGGCTACCTGGAGGGGCTGGGTGACACCCGTACGCCCATGAAGATCACGATGGTCGCCAATGTGATCAACATCGAGCTGGACATCATCCTGATCTTCGGCGCGGGCCCGATCCCGGCCATGGGCGTGGACGGCGCGGGCCTGGCCACGGCCCTGAGCAACCTGTTCATGCTCGGATGCTTCGCCTGGGTCGTGCACGCGCCGCGTTCGAAGTACCACGCCTTCGGCTCCACCCTGCTGGGCGAGCCGCTGTCCTGGCCCATCGTGCGGCGCATGCTGCGCGTAGGCCTGCCCATGGGCGTGCAGTTCTTCTTCGAGGTGGGTGCGTTCCTGGTGATCACCGTGGTCATCGGGCTGCTCGGGGCGGTGGAGCTGGCCGCCAACCAGGTGGCCATCCGGCTGATGAGCATCAGCTTCATGACCGCCTGGGGCATCAGCGTGGCTGCGACCACCCTGGTGGGGCGTCACCAGGGCGAGGGCGAGCCGGGCTTGGCCATGGCGGCCGGCTGGCGGGCGATCGGCCTGATGGGGCTGATCAGCCTGGGCTGCGCCGCGCTGTTCGCGGGTCTTCCCCGACCGCTGGCCGACCTGTTCTCGCCGTACCCGGAGGTGGCGGCGATGGCCGCGGGCCTGCTGCTGTATGCGGCGGTGTTCCAGATGATCGACGCATTCAACATGGTGTCGTACGGCGCCCTGAGGGGTGCGGGCGATACGCGCTACCCGATGTGGCTGACCATCGGTGCGGGCTGGCTGCTCGGGATCCCGGCCGTGTACCTGCTGGCCATCCCGGGCGGCCTGGGCGTGGCCGGCGCCTGGATCGGCATGATGGTGATGATGACCGTGCAGGGCGGGCTGATGCTGCTGCGCTTCGCCTCGGGCCGCTGGAAGGAGTTCACCGTGGTGGACGACGACCTGCCCGAGCTCGACCTGGTGGTGGCCGTGGCCGCGCCCTCGCTGGACCAGCGGGTGCGGCGGCCGGCTTGAGCCGTTGCCACCGCTCGATGCAGCACCTCCTGCTCCAATCAAGTCGCCTGGAATTCCCCGTTTGCTTTTGATATTCCACTCGTCATGACGAAGTCGCAACTCCTCGACGCTCCCTGGACGAGCCGGATACTGCTCGTCCTCCTGGTCCTGGCACTGCTGGCGCACGTGGCTCGCTCGTTCCTGTCCCTGAGCAGCGAGCAGGAGCAATACACCCTGGCATCGCAACCCGAGGCCGGGATCTCCGAAGGGACGGGAGCTTCTGCGGCGGAGGCCTCCAGACCGCCCAGTCTGTTCAACACCGAGAACCTGTGGGACTACTTGCAGTGGTCGCCGGAGCGACGCCCCGGCATGCTCGCCATGCCGCAATCGCCGGCGACTCCCGTGGACAACGATCGGCCCGCCGAGATCCTGGAACCCCAGCTCCTCGACGACACGGCGGAGACCGCTACCTACCTCGATGCGTTTCCCGAGGCCGAGTACCAGATCGTCGGAGTCGTCGGTGTAGGCCGTTTCCATGTCGATACACGGCCAGATACGGTCAAGGACGTCCTTCGCGAGGGACACCCCTGGGAACCGCACATCCGAGACCTGCTCACCCGGCTCGTGCAGCCCGGGACGACCGCGCTGGACATCGGCGCACACATCGGCACCCACACGCTGACCATGGCCCAGCAGGCGGGGGCCGACGGGCGCGTGTACGCGTTCGAACCCCAGCGCAAGCTCCACCGTGAACTCACCAGGAACATGGAGCTCAATGGCCTCGACAACGTGGTGCCGCTGCGGTACGCGGTCGGAGCAGAAGCGGCCGTCATCGAGATGAACGCCTCGGACGGCCTCAACGAGGGCGGTACCAGCGTCGGTCGAGGGGGGGACCGGACCGAGCTGCGTACGCTCGACAGCTTCGGGTTTCACAATGTCTCGGTCATGAAGATCGACGTCGAAGGATTCGAGGACCCTGTCCTGGAAGGTGCCAGACAGACGATCGCGCGGGAGCGCCCGGTCATCCTCGTGGAGATCCTCGGCGGATTCGACTTCGATCGAGCGTGGCCCGAGGAGCGTGCTGCCATCGGGCAGACCATCCGGACGATCGAGGACATGGGCTATCTCGTGCAACGAGTGTCGATGTACGACTACGTGGCCTTCCCACTAGCCCTCCCCGCGCCGTGATCCCTAGGGGGCGACAGGGCCTGGGATCCGTGCCGCGCCATCGACGCGCTGTCGCTCAGTCGTTCAGGATGAACTGGACCCGGATCACCATCCGGAATGGTTGCGCCGAATCCTGCTCGTCGAGATAGGGCTCGGCGCGCCACTGCTGCACGGCCTCCACCGCGAAGGGCACGAAGATCTCCGGACCCTCGAGCACCTCGACGTCCGTGGGCAGACCCTCGGCGTCGAACAGGACGCGCATCTTCACCGCGCCCTCCTGGCCCAGGCGCTTCGCCTCGGCTGGATAGGCTGGTGGCCGGGTCGTGCGGAAGCGGACCTCGGCAGCATCGACGATCGCCGTGGGCGGGGCCGGCTGGGGCGCGAACCCGGCCACGAACGTGCGCAGCGCCTCGTTCACCTCCGCCGGCCTCTCCAGCAACAGGAAGTGGCCGACGCCGTCGATCAGCACGGCCTCGTAGTCACAGTGCTTGCCGTTGCTCAGCAGCGCCGTCTCCCGGTCTCCGTCCTTGCGGGGGGCAGCGTTGATCGCGCGCAGTGGAACCCCGAGCTGCCGTGCCGCCGGCTGCGGGTCGTACCCCTCGAAGTCCCGCATCAGGGCCACGGCCACGGCCGGGTCCGCGGCCAGGGCGCCGTCCAGCACCCGCTGCACCACGGCCGGATCCGCGCTCTCGTCGAACGCGGACCGGGCCATGCCGGTCATGGTGCCGGTGAAGTCCTGCTCGAACTGCGCGGCGACGTCCTCCATGGCGCCGGGCGGCACCTCCGCCTCCAGGTCGTGCAGGGTGTCCAGCACCACCACGCCGGTCACCCGCTCGGGCATGCGCAGCGCCGCGTACACAGCGACCGGGCCACCCATGGAGTGCCCGACCAGCACGACGGGACTCAGGTCCTCGGCCTCGACCACGGCCTGCACGTCCCCGGCCAGGTCGGCGATGTGCCACTCGGCCCGCCCCCGCCCCGACTCCCCGTGCCCGCCCAGGTCGAGCGCCACCACCCGGTGGGTCGTACACAGGTCTGCCACCTGGTGCTCCCAGAACGTGCGATCACAGGCCCAGCAGTGGATCAGCACCAGGGTTGGATCGGCATCCCCGCACACGTCGTACACGATCGGCACACCGTCCGGCGCCGCCGTGGTGGCGGCGTGGGTGGGGGAGGGGAGGAGGAGGGCGACGGCGAGCAGGAGCCGAGGAAGCATGCAGGTCTCCGAAGCGGAAAGGGGACGTACGCAACTTATCAACTTATTCGCGGCGAATAAGTTGATAAGTTGCGTACGTCCCCTTTCCTCGTCCCCGTTCCTCGCGCGCTAGACCGGACCCGTAGGGTCCGCTATCCTGCGCCCGGTTCGCTGCATGGAGGGTGTGTTGGGCGGTCTGGTCCAGGGGATCATCCGGCTGAGGTGGCTGTTGCTGGCGGCGGTCGTGGTGGTGACCGCGATCTCGACGGTGGTGGTGTTCCAGGGGCTGCGCTTCGACTTCAGCCCGCGAGCGATGTTCCTCACCCACGACGCGGAGATCGACTACATCGAGGGGTTCCGGGAGCGCTTCGGCGCGGAGGACGCCACCTTCCTCGTGGCGATCAACGGCGCGGACGACGCGCTGTGGACCCCGGACGGCCTGGCCCTGCTCGGCGAGCTCACCTCGCAGCTCGGCGCCATGGAGCACGTGGTCGAGGCCGTGTCCCTGAGCAACGTGTGGCTGCCGATGCGGTCCGTGGACGGCGTGCTGTCCTACCAGCCGCTGATGGACGGCGTGCTCGACGATCCCGACGTGATCGCCGCGGCGCGGGCCAGCGCGCTGGACAGCCCCCTGCTGGTGGAGCGGCTGATCGACCCGGATGGCGATACCGCCGTGGTCGTGGTTCGCTTCGAGGAGGGGTTCGAGGGCGAGAAGGAGCGGCGGCCGGTGATCGACGAGGCCGACCGGATCGTGGCCGAGCTGGTGGCCCAACCGTTCGTCTGCCACGCCATCGGCCTGCCCCAGGTGCAGCGGGAGTACGCCACGCTGCTGCCGCAGGACCTGGTGCGCAACTCCGCGCTGTCCGTGGTCCTGATCTCGCTGTTCATCTGGATCCTGTTCCGCTCGTGGAGCGCCATCATCGTGTCCAACGTGGCCGTGGGCTCGGCCCTGACCTGGACCCTGGCGGTGATGGTGCTGACCGACCATCCGGTGGACCTGGTCAACTCGGTGATCACCTCGCTGGTGCTGGTGATCGGCGTGTCCGAGGCCGTGCACCTGATCACCCGCTTCCGCGAGCTGCTGGCCGAGGGCCGGCCGCCGCTGGAGGCGCTGCGGGTCGGTGTGTCGCGGGTGGCCCTGGCCTGCCTGCTGACCGCGGCCACCTCGGCGGTGGGCTTCGCCTCGCTGATGACCGCCACCATCGACGTGGTCAAGGTGCTGGGCCTGTTCGCCGCAGCGGGAATCATGTTCGCCTTCGTGGCCGCGCTGGTGCTGGTGCCGGCATGCTTCACGTTCATGCCGCCGCCGCGGCCCGAAGGGCCGGGCAGCGCGGGCCGCAGCGCCATCGGGCGCTGGACCGACTGGGTCGGGCGCTACGTGACCGAGCCCCACGGCCGCAAGGTCGTATGGATCGTCAGCATCATCGTGACCGCCCTGAGCCTGGTCGGCGTCAGCATGCTGGACGCCAACAACTTCCTGCTCGAGGAGATGTGGCCGCGAAATCGCATCCGCGTGGCCAACGAGTTCATCGAGCGTGAGTTCGGCGGCGTGCTGCCCGTGGAGATCGAGGTCACGGCCCCCGAGGAGGGGGGCGTGCTGGAGCCCGAGGTGCTGCGCGGCATGCTGGCCCTGCAGCAGCACATGGACGACGATCCCTACATCGGCCGGGGCGTGTCCCTGGCCGACATCGCGTCCGAGGCCCACATGCTGGCCACCGGTGAGCGGGGGATCCCGGACAGCTCGATGCAGGTCAGCCAGGAGCTGTTCCTGTACGAGCTCGGCGGTGAGGAGAGCCCGGTCAGCCAGTACACGGACATGGAGCGGCGGCACGCCCGCATATCGGCGTTCGCCCTGGACTGGGGCTCGGACCACTTCTTCGTGTGGCTCGACGAATTCGACGCCCACGCCGCCGAGGTGATGCCCGAGGACGTGGACGTGCACGTCACCGGTGCGATCCTGGTGGCCAACCGCGCGCTGCGGCACATCGTGGGCGACACGTTCCGCTCGCTGACCACCGCGTTCGTGGTGATCAGCATCCTGATGGCCCTGCTGTTCCGCTCCGTCAAGATCGGCACCCTGGCCATGATCCCCAACCTGCTGCCACTGCTGGTGACCCTGGGGGTGATGGGATTCGCGGGCATCACCATCCGCACGTCCATGGTGCTGATCTTCGCGCTGTCCCTGGGCGTGGCCGTGGACGACACGATCCATATCCTGGCGCGCTATCGGCAGGAACTCGAGGTGGACGGCGACATCGCCGGAGCGCTGCGGCGGTCCGTGTCCACCACCGGCCAGGCCATCGTGTTCGCCTCCATGCTGCTCGTGGCCGGGTTCGCGATCTTCCTGTCGAGCTCGTTCTACGGACTGTTCCAGTTCGGCTTCCTGGGCGCGGTCGCGCTGTCCACGGCGCTGCTCGCCGACCTGTTCCTCACCCCGGTGATGATCCAGACCTTCAAGCTGCGGGTGAAGGGCGTGGGGGAGCGCCGGTCCGCACGCTGAGTGACAGGACTGTCCTTAATCTCGCGGTGATTCGTTGCTATCCTCTGGGTACGGAGGAGACAAACGATGACCCGCCTACGCAAGCTGGCGCCCTGGGTCGCGATGCTGCTGTGCGTGGTGTTCGTGACCGGGCTGGGGGCCTGTGCGACCACCCAGAAGGTCGTGCGGGAGCGCGAGGACAACCCGGAGCCCGAGCTCGACGAGCCGCGTCCGCCGCCCGGACCGCCGCCGTCCTGATCCCGCCTACTCGGCCTCGCCCAGGACCTGGCGCCGCCACGCGTCCGTGCTCAGTGGCGCGTCGGTGGCGTTCTCCACCACCTGCAGCCAGTCGTAGCGTGCGCCCGGGCCGAGCACTCGCTCGGTGAGCCACAGCCCGACCTCGGGATCGTCCCGGTAATCGGCGGCCCGCACGTCCTGGCCGATGTGCGTGGCCAGGGCGTCGGCGATCTGCGCGGCCACGAATCCGCCCACGGCGTAGTTGTTGTAGTAGGCGGTCATGGCCGTGGCCAGGTGGTACTTGCCCAGCGGGTCGGGGTTGGACCAGCCCTCGGGCCGGGTCAGCCCCTGGTAGCGCTGCTTGTGCCGCCACCAGGCCTCGCCCCAGTCCTGGTCCGGGTCGGTGTAGACGTCCTTCTCCCAGTGATAGATGACCAGGCACCAGCGCGCGAAGATCAGCTCGGAAGCGCGCAGGGCGGCGTGGCCCTGGTCCACGGCCTCGCGGGCCGGTTCGGGCTCCAGGCCCAGGTAGTGGGTCAGCCACCCCTCGGTGAGCACCTGGCGCTCCAGCATCATGGCGAAGGCCTCGGTGATCTGGGAGTCCACGTCCAGGAACAGGTACGGCAGGCCGTGGTCCACGGCCTCGTAGTGGGTGCAGTGGCCGAGCTCGTGCAGCAGGGTCGAGGTGCCCATCCGGTTCTGGGTCGCGGGGGGTAGCGGGAGGTTCATCAGCAGCACGGCCGTGTCCAGCCGCTCCTGGTCCATCTTGTGGGCCATGGCGTGGGGGTTCTTGCCCTCCCGCGGGTACAGGTCGGAGCGGGCCAGGATCCGGTCCGCGGGCAGGCCGATGCCGCGGAAGAAGTCGGTCGCGTCGGCCACGACCTGCTCGTGGTCGCGGCGGGCGTACAGCCCGTCGAGGTCGAGCTCGTGCAAGCCGGGCGGCACGTCCTGGAAGTAGGGGTTGCCGTAGTGCCACGGGCCGAGCTCGTCGTCGGCCACGCCGAAGCGCGCGGCCATGGCCGGGTCGATCTCGTCGCCCTTGAGCGCGGCGAACGGGCCGTCCGTGGCCTGCTCCACCTCGGCGAAGAACGACGCCAGCCACCCGGGATCGAAGCCCTGGGCGTGCAGTGACAGCTCGATCCAGGTGTCGAAGCCGAGCCCGCGCGCGGCGTCGTTGCGCAGGGTGATCAGCTCCCGGTGCAGGGGTTCTAGCTCGAGGCCGACCTGCTTGGAGGCCTTCCACAGCTCCTCCAGCAGCTCACCGTCGGTGCTGGTCCGCATCAACCGCTCCACGTCGGCCATGGAGTACGTCTCGTCGCGTACCTGCATGCGGTAGTTGCTGAAGATCTCCTCGCACTCGTTCTCGATCTCGGTGATCCGGCGGCGGGCCTCCTCCGGCACCTGCTGGGGCAGGTACAGGCGCTCGAGCATGTCGAGCTGCCGGCGCAGGTCGCGGCTGTGCAGCGCGGGATCGGCCAGCAGGGCGCGCGCGCGCTCGAAGCGGTCGCGGTCACCGCGCACCGCGCGGCGGGCCTGGTCGAGCTGCTCCATGCGCTCGAAGGCCCCTGGCGTGCCCTCGGTCATGGCCTGCCAGAACGCCTCCCCCCAGGCCAGGTAGGCGGGGCGGTCCAGCCGCACGTGCTCCCCCAGCAGCTGTTCGGCGCGCACGTCGGCCAGGCTCGCCGGTCCTGGTGGAGGAGGGGCGGCCTTCTTCGACCGTGCGGGCGCCGCGACCAGGGCAAACGTGGTAAGGACCAGGGTGATCAGCAGCGGACGGTTCGTGTTCATCGGTGTCTCCCGGGACGCCACAGTATAGGGTCGCCGTTGCGGGAGGACGAGGGGATGGCACACGCTCGACAGGTCGCCGCGGCGATCGCCCTGGTCGCGCTCGTGGGATGCGGGCATCGGGACGATCAGCGCATCATGATGTACGTGGAGGCCTCGTTCGAGGGGGGCAACGAGGTCGCGCTGCTGCACCAGCGGGTGTGGAGCGCCACCCCCGCGTGCGAGTCGGTACCGCTGCAGGACAACGAGCTGTGGATCGCGTGGTCCCACACCGGCCAACCCGAGCAGTACGGGGATGCGTTCCTGATCGGAGACCACGTCGATGTGGACGAGGCGTTCGTGGTCGGCAGCGACGACGGGATCCTGGTGTACTACTCGGTCGGTGGCTTCGCCGAGCTGGTGGACCGCTTCGGCAACCTCAAGTTCGAGCTGGGTGAGGGCCGGCGCACGGCCGCGTTCCACACCCCCGACGACCTGATGGTGGTGGAGTCCAGCCAGGGCCTGGTGCTGATCGACATCGACGAGGAGCTGGAGGAGGACCTCGGCGTGAGCGGCGTGTGGCCCAGCTTCTCCCCGGACGGCGTGCGGTTGACGTATGCCAGGGACGGCGAGGCCTGGGTGCTGGACCGGCAGGCCGACACCGAGGCGTCCCTGGGCGAGGCCTTCTGGCCCCGGTACCTGGACGACGGCAGGATCGCGGCGTGGCGGGACGGCCAGGACGGCCCGGGCATCTACGACGTGGACGTGGACGTGGGTGTCTGGGAGTTCAGGGGGGAGGCGGACAGCGACGCCATCGGAGCGCCGTGGTGGCGGCTGGCCCCGGACGGCGAGCGGATCCTGGCGGACGTGGGCGATGGGCGGTTCGTGCTGCAGAACCTCGCGGGTCCGTCGGAGTCGGACTGGTCGATGACCAGCGAGCTGTGGTGCGAGTAGCTCGCCGGCGGCCGATCAGGTCCAGCCGAACAGGCGCTCGACCAGGCCGTCGATGGTGCGGACCGGGGTGAAGCGGTCCGAGGGTAGGAAGCGTCCACCGGCCCCGGGCGGCCGCTGACCCGGGGCGCGGCCGAACCAGCGGAACGACACGTCGAGCCAGCCGTCGTCCGGGTCCTCGGCGGCCAGGGCCCACACCAGGCAGCCGTCACGGGTGTTGAGGACCCGCGGAGGCACGGGCGCGGAGTCCACGTTGGCCGTGGCCCGCGAGCAGTACAGCGCCACGTGGCGCGAGATCTTGCCCGTGGTGAACACGAACAGTCCGCAGCCCCCGGCCTCGCCGCCGCGGTAGATCTCCAGGGGCGACTCGTTCTGCAGCGCGACCTCCATCAGGTCCGCGATCACGCGCTGCTCGACCACCCGCTCGAAGAAGGTGCGGGCCACGCCGCTGTCGTCCATCCGCGGGGGCTGGCGGCGGCGTCCGCGGCCGCCGTCGCCCCGTGGCTGACGCGAGGCCACGGCGTCGATGTTGGTGGGCCAGCTGGCCGCGTCGCCCAGGATGTCCAGGGCGGTGTCGATGCCGGTGGGGCCGGGGGTGATGCGGGCCTGGTGCGGACGCCCGCCCACGAAGGTCCCGGTGGGCCAGGGCAGGGCGCGCAGCAGGCGGACCAGATCCCGGCTGCGGTCCGACGAGGTGACCACGATGGTCTCCTCGTCCGGGGCGATGACCCGCAGGTCGAGGTCGCCGAAGCGGGCCTCCACGCGCCGCGGCAGGTACCCGACCTCGCGGCCGCGCGCGTCCAGCACCACGATCTTGAGGCCTGCGATCTCGTGGATCGGGTGCTCCACCTCGTTGACGAACTCGTCGGCCGCGGACTCACGCGCGATGTGGTCCCGGATGGCCTCGCGGTCGCCGTCGGAGAGCTCGTCCTCGGTGGCGAGGCGTCGCAGGGTGTCGGCGTCCCCGCGCCCGATCAGCGAGGACAGCAGCACGTTGCGGTCCCGGACCCACTCGTCGTCGGAGTCGGCCCCGCGGGACACGGACAGCAGCCGCTGCACGTGGGGTTCGGCGCTCTCGGTCACGCGTGCGGCCAGGGACGAGGGCGGATCCTCGCTCTCGGCGTCGTGCAGGAACGTCACGCCGTCGATGGCGCCAACCTCCTCCAGCAGGTTCTGACGCGTGGAGTGGTGGTCGACCCACACCACGGGCACGTCGCGACCCACGAGCTGGCGCACCGCGCCGATGGTGGCCGGACGCACCGGCACGTTGCCGATCAGGACCTCGCTGACCGGCAGTCCCTCGCCGACCCGCTCGGCCAGGGCCTGCAGGTCGCCGGCGATGCGGCGGGCGCCGCTGAACCGCACCTCGGTGTCGGCGCCACGGCTGTTGAGCAGCACGCAGGCGGTGACCATGCCGTCCACGTCGCCGTGCACGAAGATCACCGGGCGAGGATCGGTCCAGCTGAGATCACGAATCTGGACGGGGCGTTGTGGTTGCATGGAGGTGCTCTCCCGGTCGAATGCTGGCTCTGGCTTCGTCGAAGTCCCCTCAGGACGACCCGACTATATCAATCCCGCGCGTCGGGGCGAATGAAATGTTCGGGCGGCGGCCCGCGTAGGCAGGATCGATCGCCGGGGACACGACCGGCAGAGGAGATGAGTCGATGCCACAAAACGATGACCTGCGCTCCCGCCTCGAACGCGAGTTCTTCCAGATCGAGAACCACCCGGACCTGGCCCCGGATGAGAAGGTGGCGCGCGTGATCCAGGTCTGCGCGGTCACCTCCGCGGTGATCGCGGTGCAGCCCGTGCCCATGGCCGACTTCGTGCTGCAGCTTCCGATCCTGGCTTACATGGGCTTCAAGATCGGCCGGATCCGCGGCGTGGACGTGCGACAGCACGACGCCGAGCGCCTGGTCGGCGAGATCCTCGCCACGGTGGGCATGGGGTTCGCCGCCCGCCAGGTGCTGGCCGGCCTGACCAAGGTGGCCCTGCCCTTCCTGGGCGTGGTCGTCGCCATCCCGCTGTTCTTCGCCCTGATCTACGCGGTGGGCAAGGTGATGGACTTCTACTTCCGCGCCCAGGCCGCGGGCCACAACGTCACCCGCGAGTCCATGAAGGAGGTCTTCGACCGCGCCCACGCCGAGGGCGTGGAGCTCGGCAAGAAGGTTGCCGAGGAGCAGTCGGAGAAGGCCGACGAGCCGCCGAAGGCGAAGGTGAAGAGGACGCCCGCGAAGAAGAAGGCTGCGCCCAAGAAGAAGGCTGCGCCCAAGAAGAAGGCTGCGCCCAAGAAGAAGACCACGCCCAAGAAGAAGACCGCACCCAAGAAGAAGACCGCGCCCAAGAAGAAGGCGTCCAAGAAGCCCGACGAGGACTGACCCCCCCGTAGCTCCGGGGCGACTCCAACCCCAGCCCGAACCGCCTCCGCCGGGGACATGCACACGTAACCCACCCCGTGGCTTCGACCTACCCCCTTCCTACCGG
>CAZXHG010000250.1:0-14666 GCA_964639985.1 uncultured Rickettsiales bacterium | reverse complement strand
ACGCGTACGTGAAGATCTCGGCTTCCGTCTCCCGCTTGATGCCCGATCCGGGCCCGCCATAGTACGAGTTGGAGCCGTACCCCACGAAGTGCATCATCCGGCCCTCCCACGACGGCGTCACCGACGCGGTGTTGACCGGGATGAAGTCCACGCCCTCGAGCGGGTCGTACAGCAGCAGCACGGCCACGTCGTGGGGGTGGTGGTTGCCGTAGTCGTACGACGGGTGCCGGATGGCCTCCTTGATCGAACGGGTGTCACCCCAGCCGGCCTGGCTGACGTCGTGGTGGGTGATGAACATGTCGCTGGCCGAGTCGGGATCGTCCACGCAGTGGCCGGCGGTCAGCAGCACGTCCGGCGCCACCAGGGTGGCGGTGCACATGCCGGTCCCCGTGTAGTAGGCGCCGACCGCGGGCCAGTGCTCGGTCTCGGTGCCGCCCACGATGCCGCCGGCCCACTGCTGGAGCTCGGCGGGCAGCTCGAGGGGTTCGTCCGGGCCACAGCCGACCGGTGCCAGCAGCAACGCGATGACCAGCCAGCTCGAGATCCTTGCCATGGGCTCCTCGCCGTTGTCTCCCTCTGCGCGCGCCATCCTAGCAGATCAATCCGCCACGCTGGCCAGCCACGCCGCGATCGGATCGAACACCATGGCGTGGGAGTGACGGCCCACGTACACGTCCGCGTGCGCCATCTTCACCTGGTCGTCGCCCAGCTCCATCAGCTCCTTGACCGACGAACCGACGGCGCTGAACGCAGCCACCGCGGTCGACCGCGGCACGATGCCGTCGGCGTTGCCGAAGGCGCACAGGAACGGCCCGTCGTACGCCGCCACCGCCTCGGTGACGTTGCGGCCGTCCACCCACAGGTCGCCCTTCTGGATCCACTCGGCGACCTGGGCGTTGACCGCCGGCACCGGGTCCTCGACGGTGCGCACCAGCGTCACCGCCTTGGCCATGTCCACGTGCTCGGCCCGCAGGTAGATCTGCAGCAGCCACGGCGCGTACGTACCCAGCACGGGCAGGGCCAGCTCGGCCAGCAGGCCGGTGCCCTTGAACGGCACGGCCCCGGCCAGCGCCGGGCTGGAGAACGCCAGCTTCAGCGCGGGGTGGACGCGGGTCCACCGCAGGGGACCGCCGATGGCCACCACCGCGCCCACCCGGTGGTCCGGCATCAGGCCCACGTGCATGAACACGTACGACGCGCCCAGCGAGCAGCCGATCAGGTCCGCGCGCGAGCGGTCGGAGCGGGTGTGGCCGAGGACGTGCGCCACGATGGCCGACACGTCGGTCAGACCCACGTCCTCCAGCCGGTAGGAGCGCGAGCCGCCCACGGGCAGCGAGTCGCCCTGGGCCCGCAGGTCCGCGGTCCAGAACTCGAACCCGGCGCGCGCGAAGTGCTCGGCCATGGAGAGGCCCTCCGGGTGCCAGGTGAAGATGAAGCTGTTCATGCCGTAGCCCGGCAGGATCACCACGGGCCGCCGCCGCGGCCGCAGGGCCGAGCGCACGGTGTGCCGCCGCAACGCGAGCTGCCAGCCCTCGCCGTTGTCCACCCGCCAGGTGCGGACCTCCAGGTCCTCCATCGTTCCTCCCAGCGCGGGCTCACCGCCCGCGGAAGCGCGCCTCCCGGCGCTCCACGAACGACCGCGCCCCCTCGGCCGCGTCCTCGGTGTGCATCAGGCCGCGGGCGGCCTCCATCAACGCGGCGGTGGCGGCCTCGGCCCCCTCCTCCACCGCGAGCCGCGCCGAGGTTCGCGTGGCCTGCACGGCCAGGGGCGCCTGCTTCGCGATCTCCGTGGCCAGCTCCACGGCGCGCGCCACCTGCTCGCCCGGGTCGACCACCTCCTGCACCAGCCCGATGCGCAGCGCCTCGTCCGCGTCGAGCTGGCCGCCGGTGAGCAGCCAGCGCATGGCGTTGCCCCACCCGGCCACCTGCGGCAGCCGCAGGGTGGCGCCACCGAAGGGCATGATGCCGCGCCGCACCTCCATCTGGGCGAACCGGGTGCCCTGGGCGGCGATACGCACGTCCGCGGCCAGCATCAGCTCCATGCCGATGGTCAGGCACCAGCCCTGCACCGCGCACACCACCGGCTTGGTACGCCGCGGATCGAACAGGTCCAGCGGATCGACCAGGCCCGCGGGGAACAGGGCCTCGCCCGCGGCCACGGCCGGTCCCACCTCGGCCAGGTCCAGCCCGGCCGTGAAGTGGTCGCCGTGGGCGAACAGCACCGCGCAGCGCAGGTCGTCCTCGGCCTCCAGCGCGGTGTAGGCCTCGGCCAGCTCGGCGTGCATACGGCGGGTGAAGGCGTTGAGCTTGTTGGCGCGATCCAGGCCGATGTGCAGCAGGTGGTCGGACCGCCGCAGGGTGATGGTGGGCTGGTCGGTCATGGCGTGCTCACCTCCCCCAGCGCCCGGCCGGCGGCCACCACGTCGTCGGTGAACACCGCGTCCACTCCCAGCTCGGCCAGCCGGCGCAGGTCCTGAGCATCGTTGGCCGTGTACGCACCCACGTAGTAGCCCGCGTCGTGCAGCGAGCGCACGACGTCCGGGGTCACGTGGCGCCGGTCCAGGTGCAGGCCGTCCGCGCCGAACAGCGACACCAGCGCCGCCGCGTCGAACGGGACCTCGTGTCGGTACAGCACTGCCGTGCGCAGCCGCGGTTCCTGGGCCTTGATCCGCACCAGCGCGCCCGGATCGAAGGAGGACACCACCACCCGGTCGAGCAGGCCGTGCTCGAGCACCAGCGCCACCACCGCGGCCTCGATGCCCTGTCCGTCGCCGGACTGCACCGCCTCCCGCTTGATCTCCACGTTGATCGCGATGTCCTGGCCCAGCTCGGCGAACACCTCGCGCAGGGTGGGCAGGGATTCGCCCCGGAACAGGGGGCCGAACCACGCCCCCGCGTCGAGGGTGCGCAGCGCGGCCAGGGGTTGATCCGAGAGCAGGCCCGCCCCGTCCGTGGTGCGGTCCAGGGTGGCGTCGTGCAGCACCACCACCTCGTGATCCGCGCTCACGCCCACGTCCAGCTCCAGCATGGCCGCGCCGTCCTGCACGGCCGCGCGGAACGCGGCCAGGGTGTTCTCGGGACAGCGGATGGACTGGCCACGGTGCGCCACCAGCAGCGGCGCGTCGCGCCCCGGCGCGGTCAGCTCGGCGACCGGTGGGCCGGCCGCGGTCGTGGGGCTCGCGGTCATCAGGGTCACCCCCAGGGCCAGCACAGCGGCCAGCCGACGTGGTCGTGGTGCGTGCATGCGCGCGGACCTCCCTCGCGAATCGCTCGCGGAATCGCGCCCCCCATTCTACCCACGCTCGCCAAAGGGATTATCATCAGTAGAGCCCATGGACGTGTTCGTCGCCCGCCAGCCGATCTTCGATCGCGACTCCCGCCCCGCCGGTTTCGAGCTGCTGTTCCGCTCGTCGCTGCAGAACGTGTTCTCTGGCGTGGACGGTAGCCGGGCCACGGCCGAGGTGATCGAGCACGGGTTCGTGCTGATCGGTCAGCGCGCCCTCACCGGTGGCCAGCGCGCGTTCATCAACTTCCCGCGCGAGCTGATCGTGCGCGAGGTGCCACAGCTGTTGCCGGCCAGCGACGTGGTGGTCGAGCTGCTGCTCGACGGCGACGTGGACGACGAACTGCTGGCCGCGTGCGCGAAGCTGGCCGCGGCCGGCTACTCCCTGGCCCTGGACAACTTCGTGGCCATCCACCGTTTCGAACCGCTGCTGCCCCACGCCGCGTACGTGAAGGTGGACGTGCTCGCCGGCGGCGTGGACGAGGTGCAGCGGAGCCAGGCCCTGGTGGCGCCGCACGGGGTGCAGGTGATCGCCAAGTGCGTGGAGGGCGAGGAGCTGCACCAGCAGTGCCGTGACGCGGGCTGCGCCCTGTTCCAGGGGTTCTTCTTCTCCCGGCCCGAGGTGCTGAGGGTGCTCAGCCCCAGGGGTGGCCGCTCCATGAACCTGCTGGCCCTGGTCGCGGAGCTCAACCAGCCCGACTTCGATCTCCAGCGGGCCCAGAAGCTGATCCGCACCGACGTGGCCCTGTCGTACAAGCTGCTGCGCTACCTCAACTCCGCGTTCTTCTCGCTGCCCCGCGAGGTCAGCTCCATCGAACAGGCCGTGATGCTGCTGGGCACGCGCAACGTGCAGCGGTTCGTATCGATCGTGTTCCTCACCCAGCTCGGCGCGGACAAGCCCGACGAGCTGCTCAAGACCTCGATCCTCAACGCGCGGTTCTGCGAGCTGCTGGCGCCGGAGCGGGCCCAGGAGGCGTTCACCCTGGGGCTGTTCTCGCTACTCGACGCGGTGGTCGACGCGCCCATGGACGAGGCCCTCGATGGCCTGCCCCTGGCCGGCGAGCTGCGCATGGCGCTGGTGTCCGGCACCGGCCCGCTGGGCGCCTACCTGCGCCTGGCCCGCGCATACCAGTCCGCGGAGTGGGACGAGGTCGCCGAGCTAGCGCGTCGGCTGAAGCTGGACGAGACGCGGCTGCCGGGCCACTACCGCGAGGCCATCGGCTGGGCCGACGCCATGTTCGACCTCGACGAGACCGACTGACCGCGCTCACCTGCCAGGCTCGCGCCTGCTACCATGACCGGCCATGAGCGATAATGGGATCCCCGCGGCCGATCGACTGGAGCTGCTGCTCGACGCCACCACCCTGGGCCTGGCCCTGCTGAGAGAGGACGAACCCGCGTCCGTGTGGTTCCGCGCCCGGGAGATGCTGCGGGACCGCTTCGGCGCCCGCTCCATCGCGCTGGTGGTGGGCAGCGCCGGGCCGGCCCCCCCCGAGCTGTTCTTCCGCACCGGCGAGGTGGAGCTCAGCGAGAGCGAGAACCTCGAGGAGGTCACCGTGGAGTCGGGCCAGCTCGACTGGAGCGGCCCCTGGCCCCCTTGGCAGTCGACGAGACCCGCGCCGCTCCTCGACATCGATGACGCCGGGGCCCTGCAGCTGGCCGCGCGCCGGATGGCCCGGCGGATGGACGCGACCCTGTGGCTGCCCCTGCACCTGGACCTGCGCACCGTGGGATTGCTGTCCCTGGGACCCCGGCAGGACGGCGGCGCGTGGGACGAGCCGGCACGGTTCTTCCTGGAGTGGTTCGCGCGCCACCTCGAGGTCGGCCTGCGCGGCGCGCTGCACAACCGCCAGCGCCTGAGCGAGCGGCGCCGGCTCGACCGCTCGATCCACACCCTGTCGCTGCTGCTCGACGTCACCCGCGCCCTGTCCGCCGCCCACCAGCTGCGCAGTGTGCTGGAGCTGATCCTGGAGGGCGCGATGGAGACGGTGGGCGCGCGCAAGGCGTCCCTGGCGCTGCAGGACGGCCGCGACCAGCTGCTGCACATCCACCTGGTCAAGGGCCTGCCCGACCCGGAGCTGGAGGAGGCGATTAACGCGGGGCGCCACGAGTGCATGGCCTTCCAGCCCGGGGAGGGCATCGCCGGGCTGGTGTTCCGCTCACGCCAGCCGATCCGGGTGCAGGACACGCGCACCGACGCGCGCTTCACCGCACCGGACAAGTCGTACGCCGACTCGATCCTGTGCGTGCCGCTGATCGCGGACGGTGAGGCCATCGGCGTGCTCAACGTGACCAACCCCAGCACGGAGCGGGTGTTCGACGCGTCCGACCAGGACCACCTGATGATGCTCGCGGCCCAGGCCGCGGGCGCAATCAACCGCGCCCGCCTGTACGAGCTGGCGTCCACCGACGAGTTGACCGGCCTCTACGTGCGCCGGTTGATCCTGCAACGACTACGGCAGGAGGTGCGACGCTTCCAGCGGTACGGCCGCCCGATCGCCGTGGCCGTCATGGACCTGGACCACTTCAAGAAGGTCAACGACAGCTACGGTCACGCGGCCGGCGACGAGGTGCTGCGCACCCTCGGCCGGCTGCTGCAGGAGAAGACCCGTCGCGAGCTGGACATTCCGGGCCGGATCGGCGGGGAGGAGTTCCTGCTGATCATGCCGGAGACGAGCGTGGATGGAGCCGTGCTAGCCTGTGATCGCCTGCGCCAGGCCGTGGAGGCCGAGCGCATCGACTTCGACGGCGAGGAGCTTCGGGTCACCCTGAGCATCGGCGTTGCCGCGCGCGAGTCCGGCGACGAATCCCCTGCCTCGCTGCTGAGGCGCGCGGACGAGGCCTGCTACGCGGCCAAGGACGCCGGCCGCAACCGCGTGATGGCCTGGGCCCCGCGCGATGACGATGGTTCGTGAGACACGTCAGTACGGTACGCCCAGAAACCCCTTCCATATTCCACCGTGATCGGAGAAAATCGCGCCGCTTCGGCCAATGAAAACATCGCCATTGCAGACCGGACAGAGCCGGGGCAGCGGCGAATCGCCAAGGAGAATCCAACGTGTCCATCCACAAGAGCCTGTTCCTCGCCCTGCTGCTGGTCCTGACGGCGGCCCTGATCACGGCCTGCTGCTGCGGCGGCGGCTCCACCAGCTCCACCGACTTCGACGAGCTGTTCGAGGATCTGAACACGACCACCACGACAGGCAGCACCGAGTTCGGCGCCAGCTGCGACGACTCCACCTCCCTGAGCCAGTGCTCCGAGTACACCAAGGGCTCCATGGAGCTGCTGGGCGAGGATTTCTACAAGGGCATGTGCGAGCTGACCAGCGGCAAGTGGTCCACCGGCAAGTGCCCCACCGAGAACCTGACCGGCACCTGTGACGACGGCGCGGGCGGCGTGACCTACTACTACAGCACCGGCGACCTGCAGTACTCGGCCGAGTCGGCCAAGTCCTCCTGCGACCTGCTGGGCAGCACCTGGAAGGCTGGCAGCTGAGCCAGGCCTCCCCTCCCTCCCCCATCTCCCCGCCGACGAACTGCTAGGATCCCCCCGTTCCGGGGAGGAACCGATGCGCCGCTACGCACCCGCCCGCATGCTCGTACTGCTCGTCCTGGCTGCCGTGGCCGGATGTACTCCCCCCGTGGAACCGCAAGACACGTGGGAGGGCGGCACCACGATCTGCCCGGACGGGGCCACCATCGACGGCATCGACGTGTCGTACTGGCAGGGCACCATCGACTGGAATGCGGTGGCCAACGACGGCATCGAGTTCGCCTTCATCCGGGTCAGCGACGGGCTGACCTACTACGACACCCAGTTCCAGACCAACTGGGCCAGCGCGCGCAACGAGGGGATCGTGCGGGGGGCGTACCAGTACTTCCGGCCCGGCGAGGACGCGGTCGACCAGGCCGAGCTGCTGCTGTCGGAGATGGGGCCGCTGCTGTCCGGCGACCTGCCCCCCGTGCTCGACGTGGAGACCTCGGACGGCTACTCGTCCTCGTACATCACCGCGGCCATCCACGACTGGATGGACACCGTGGAGTCCGAGATCGGGCGCATGCCCATCATCTACACCGGCCCGTGGTTCTGGGAATCCTCGGTCGGCTCGTACGACTTCGAGGACTACCCCCTGTGGGTGGCCCACTGGTTCGCGACCTGCCCGGACACGCCCGACCAGTGGAACCACTGGGAGTTCTGGCAAACCAGCGCCCACGGCACCGTGTCGGGAATCTCCGGCGCGGTGGACACCGACGTGTTCAACGGCGACCTCGCCGACCTGCTGGACTTCGCCGAGGGCACCGCCGAGTGCGGGGACGGCATCTGCAACGGCGACGAGACCTCGCTGACCTGCCCCGAGGACTGCCCCACCTGCGAGCCGGTGCCCGCCGAGGGCCGGTTCATCGACGAGACGGACGAGTGCTACAGCTCCGGCGGCGACCCCCAGTGGTGGCGCACCGAGGACGAGGGCTTCGCCGACTCGCTGATGTGGACCCACACCACGGACTCGGGCGACGTGGACAACTACGGCGTGTGGACCCTCGACTTCGACGAGGCGGGCCTGTACCGGGTGCAGGCCTGGACAGCCGCGCCGTGGGCCCAGTCCCAGCAGGCCAGCTACGAGGTCGTGCACGGCAACCACACCGACCACGCGGTCATCGACCAGTCCGCGGTGGACGGCTGGAACACCCTCGGCGAGTTCGAGTTCGAGGCCGGCGAGGACCAGTGGATCCGGCTGGACGACAACACGGGCGAGCCCTACGACACCCTGACCCAGATCGTATTCGACGCCGTGCAGCTCGTACGCATCGACGATCCGGGCGACGACGACGACGACGACACCGGCGACGACGACGACACCGTGGGCGACGACGACGACGACGATGACGACGACAGCCAGCTCCAGCCCCCCGGCCCCCCGAACCGCAACGACGACGACGACGGCTGCGGGTGCCGCAGCACCGGCCAGACCGGTGGCTGGTCGGCAATCCTCCTCCTCGCCACAATCCTGATCCGCCGACGCAACTGAGATCCACCCCGCAGCTCCGAGCCGACTCCAACCCCTGCCTGAACCGCCTCCGCCGGGGTCAGTTCGCTACTTGGGGTCGTCCACCCACCTTCGAAGCACCCCAGACACGTCCGAAACGACCCAAGTCGCGGCCTGACCCCAGTACCGCCTCCAACCACCGGTCGGATCCGGACGCGTCCCAACAAGTTGACAAGTTGCGAACGTCCCTTTTCAGACGTCCCTCATCAGACCACCACGTCCAGCGTCCCCCTCTCCTCCTCCTCCTCGTCCTCGCTGTCGGGATAGGACCGGCGGCGGCCGGTGTCCCGCTGGCTCAGTTCCACCAGCTCGATGTCCACGCTGACCTCGTCCCGTGCGTCGAGCGTGTCGTCGGGGGAGCGCTGCTCGTGCGCGGATGGCTCCTCGTCCTCCACCTCGGCCACGTCGTCGTCGGACGGCCGCTCACCCACTGGATCGACTGCCTGGATACGGCGAGGCGCGCGCACGCTCCCGGCCGGGTAGCCGGGGATCACGCGGTAGCTGCGCCCGATCTTCATGACGGTCTCCTGTCTGTTCTATCGGTCGGATCCGGGCCTTCTTGAAGAGCTCGACCCGTGCGAGTGCTATCCTGTAGGTGGACTCCGAGGCTCCAGGAGGGAACCGATGCACCGGCTGCCAGGTCTGCTCGTGGCGGCGGCGGCGTTCCTGCTCGCGCCGAGCGCCAGCGCCGATACCCCGCTGCACGAGGCCGCGGCCGCGGGCCAGGCCAACCGGCTCCACCACCTGCTCGACGACGGCGCGCCGGTGGACGTGCGCGACGACGACCAGATGACCGCCCTGCACCACGCGGCTCGCGCCGGTCACCTCGCCGCGGTCGAGGTGCTGCTGGCGCGCGGCGCGGCCGTGACCCCACTGGACGAGGACCAGGTCACGCCCCTGCACATGGCCGCGGACCGGGGCCGCGCGGACGTGGTCGCGCTGTTGCTGCGGAGCGGTGCCGCTCCCAACGCCGTGGACGAGGACGGCCGCACACCGCTGCACGAGGCCGCAGACGAGGGCAGCCCGCGCATCACCGAGATGCTGCTGCACGCGGGCGCCGACCCCAGCGCCCGGGACAAGGACCTGCGCACGCCGCTGCACGAGGCCGCGGACGAGGGGGACGAGGCCATCGTGGTCATGCTGCTGGACGTGGGCGCGGACCCCAACGCCATGGACGAGCGCCAGGACACGCCCCTGCACTACGCAGCCGAGGAGGGCCAGCTCGAGGCCGTGCGCCGGCTGCTCGACGCGGGCGCCGATCCCAACGCGCGCGGTGACGACGACGAGACCCCGCTGTACCGCGCCGCGGAAGAGGGTTCCCTGTACACGGTCGAAGCGCTGCTGGACCGGGGCGCGGATCCCGTCCTGCGCAACGAGGACCGCGAGACCCCGCTGGATGTGGCCCGCGAGGAGGACCACGCGGACGTGGCCCGGATCCTGACCGCGCGGCTCGGCCGCTGACCGACCCCCAGCTGGCCAAGCCCTTCTCCCTGTTGCAGCTGCTCGAGGCGGTGCGCGAGGCGCTGGGCTCGGCCTGATCTACCACTCACCGGGGGCCCGGTACTCGGTCTCGAACACGTCCCGCTCGACCACGAACGCCTTGCCAGTGTGCGGCCCGTCCGGGCAGTAGCCCGAATGTGGGGAGGTCACCAGCATCGGCCGATGCGGCTGCAATTCCAGCTCCTCGACCCGCCCGCCGCGGTGGATCAGCAGGATCAGCCGCCCCTGCAGCAGCAGGAACAGCTCCGGGCAGTCGTGCCGCTCGAGCTCGGCCAGCTCGTCCGCGCACGCCGCGGACGGCGAGTACACGCCCGCCCGCCAGTGGCCGCGATCCCCGCACACCACCTGCCACAGGGTGTCCGGGAACAGCTCCAGGGGTCGGTCCGCGGCGACCTCGGGGAACGACGGGGGCGTCACCCTGACCTTTCTCATCTCACCTCCGGTGCGGTGTCCCCTATCACAGCGCGGCCGTTCACGGCAGTTGGCCGGCGCTCTACGCCGGTTTTGGGTATCCTTGGGCCGCGCCGCGGCCCCGGAGCTGCGCGCGGGCATGCACGAGGAGCAGGTACGTGGCCCAGCAGTACACCGTCCATCGACTCGAGATCTCCCCCCTGCTGAAGGTGCTCAACGCGTTCGTGCGCGTGTGCGGCTGGCTCGGAATGCCGTTCGGCAAGCTCGACCCGATGGCCGTGGTCTCGGCCGCGCGCCGCCGCACTGGCCTGCACGACATGGGCGACCCGGAGTACCTCGACGTGCTCGAGCGGCTGTTCATCGAGGCGGACGCGGCCCGCTGCACCGCCATGGGCGAGGTGGCGCTGCGGCAGACCGCGTTCACCGCCCTGGTCAACCGGCTGGAGACCCAGGCGTACCTCAACCGCTTCCCGGGCGCCCTGCAGGTGCCGATCGAGAAGCCCGTGTTCATCGTGGGCTTCCCCCGCACCGGCACCACCCTGCTGCAGAACCTGCTGTGCCTGGAGGAGGGTGCGCGCGCGCTGGAATTCTGGGAGCTGATCCGGCCGGTGCCACAGCACGAGGATCCCGAGGAGGACCACCGTATTCGCTACAAGGGCGCCGAGCGCATGCTCAAGCTGGCCAAGTGGGTCGCGCCCGAGATGCCCATCGTGCACGACACCCGGCCCGACTCCAAGGAGGAGTGCTGGTACCTGTTCGTCAACAGCTTCGCGGTGATGAACATGGACCTGGCCAGCGGGCTGAGCCGGTTCGGCGACTGGCTGATGCAGCGGGACATGAGCACCACGTACCGCGAGTACCGCGAGACGTTGCAGATGATGGCCCACTGGAAGCCGACGCGGCAGTACGTGCTCAAGTGCCCCGAGCACCTGTGGTTCCTCGACACGCTGCTGGAAACCTTCCCCGACGCCTGCATCGTGTGGACGCACCGCGACCCCGCGACCTGCGTGGCCTCGTACAGCTCCATGATCTCCCTGACCCGCCGGGCCTGGTTCGGCCGTATCTACGCCGGCCACATCGGCCTGCACATCGCCGACCGCTTCCGCGAGGGCATCGACCGCGCCCTGGCCGTACGCGAGCAGCTGGGTCCGGAGCGGTTCTTCGACGTGAACTTCACCGACCTGGTCAAGGACCCGGTGAGCAAGGTGCGGGATATCCGCGCCCACTTCGACCTGCCCCACAGCGAGGACTCCGAGCGGGCCATGCGCGACTGGATGGACCGACCCCGCACGGACAGGCCGGGCAAGCACATCTACAGCCCGGCCCAGTGGGGCCTGGAGGCCTCGGTGGTGCGGGAGCGGTACGCGGACTACATCGAGCGCTTCGGCGTCACCATCCCCAACGCCTGAGGCCACCGTGCGCGCGCTGACCCTGTGGCGGCCCTGGCCGTCCGCCGTGTTCATCCCCGATCCCATGAAGCAGAAGGACGTGGAGAACCGCACCTGGCGGCCGCCCGCGTCCGCGCTGGGCCACGACATCGTGATCCACGCGGCCCGCAAGTGGCACGCGCGATCCGTGGACTACCTGGCGCGGGAGACGGGCGTGCGCTTCCGCATGGACGACTGCCCGGCCGGCGCCGTGGTCGGCGTGGTGCGCCTCGCCGGTTTCCTGGACGGCGACCGCTGGGTCAGCGCCTCGGACGCGTTCGACGACCGCCAGGCGGTCCAGATCGCGCGCCAGTCCCCGTGGTGGATCCGCGACCAGGTGGGCTGGGTGCTGCGCGACGCCAGGCCGCTGCCCGAGCCGGTGGTGGTTGGCGGCCAGCGGCGGCTGTGGACCCTGCCGAAGGATGTGGAGGCTGCGGTCAGGTCGCAGCTGGGCTAGCGCCGAAGGGGCTCCTCTCTCACCAGACCCCGGCGATCCCGGAGGGCCCGATCGCCGTGATCCGCGGTCCGCGCCAGGCGGTGTCGTCGCCTGTCCCCTCCCCCGCCCGCACCAGCCGCGCCAGCTGCGCGTGGGCGATGCCCTCGGCGATGAGCGCGAACGGCACCGAGGCCGCGGCCCCGAACAGGAGGAACGCGTGCCAGCCCGGGCCGGAGTCGTCCGGGCCGAGGGGCGCGAGCAGCAGCGTGGAGCACGCGGCCAGGCCGAGCAGGCCGGCCAGGGCGAACCCGCGGCTGCGGCTCTGCCAGGCCGCGGCCAGGGTGTCCGGGGACACGGCCTCGTCGAGGTCGCGCAGCACCCGCGGCCGGATCGCGAACCCCACGCCGCCGTGTAGCGCGCCGAACCCGATGGTGCACAGTGCGTCCAGGATCAGCGTGCCGGGCATCATCACGTAGGTCATGGGCAGGTCGTACGGGTCGCGCAGGGTGGTCACGAACAGGGGCGTGCCGAACGCGACCGCAGCCAGGGGCGTGGAGGCGTGGAACACCCGGTCGTAGCGCTGCACGACCAGGGGACGCAGCGCCCGCTGCCAGCGGTCCTCGTCCGGCGACCCGTCCTCCTGGGCACGCAGCGAGCGGCTGGCAGGGGACTCGTCGTCGGCCGCGGCCGGTCCAGCGGCGAGCAGCACCACGAAGGCGACCACGGTGGCGAGCAGGCTGCGGGGCACGAAGGCGACCTCCCGCGACGACGATACCACGCCCGCGTGTGAGGCCCGTGTGAGACACGCCGGCCCCCGGACCGGTCACGGTGTCTACAAGGGCGCAACGTGTTGGAGGCAACGATGAGACATTCGACGATCCTGACGGCACTCGCGGCGATCACCACCCTGGCCATGGTCCTGCCAGCGACGGGCAAGGGCCGCGTGCAGGGCCCCACCCTCGATGAGGCGCTCGCCGACGAGCTCGACGCCTGGCTGGCCGACTGTGGTCACCTGCTCGCCGGGGAGAAGAACGACGAGGCGTGCTCGTTCGAGCGGGTCGAGGCCCTGGAGGACCTGCCGCTGAGCAAGGACGAACTGGCAGGCGTGTACGCGCTACTCGACGCCGAACCCGTGACCCCTGACACCGGCGTGGTCCGCGCCCTGGGCGTGGCCGACACCATCCCCTACGACTTCTGGGCCACGGCGAGCCAGGCCGAGCTGCTGTGGCTGCCCGAGTTCGAGTGGCCCTCCGACGTCGAGGGCGTGCTGTTCGTGTTCGCCGAGGTGGACGGGGGTATCACCGACCCGGATTCGCTGTTCGTGATCCAGGTCGCCGGGCTCGACTGAGTCCCGCCGCCCTCCCCGCTTGTGGGGTGCACGGCCACGGTGCGATGATCTCCTCGGGCCGCCTGCGCGGACCGAGGAGGGAACCACCGTGACCGCACGAACCATCGTCCCCCTGTCCATCCTGCTGCTGCTGGCCGGCCAGGCCAGCGCGCAGACCATCATCCTGCAGGAGCCGATCACCGGCGGTGTGGCCGTGGACGGCAACGGCGTGTCGACCCCCTACGACGGCAGCGCCACGTGGCACCTGGCCGAGGACGACTTCGACATCGTGATCCCGGCCACGGCCGAGGTCACCCGCGTGCTGGCCGTGATGATGGCCAAGTGGGGCGGCTTCCCGGCGGATGCTGAGGCCCAGGTGGCGATCAACGGCGTGGACCTGACCGGCGCCACGTTGCTGGACAGCGCGACCGTGACCCGCGTCTACGAGCTTGACCCGTCCACCTACGGGATCCTCGCCGCGGGCCCGGTCACCTACGAGGAGACGGGCGCGGCAGAGGCGGACTACCAGTACGGCGCCGGTACCGGCATCGGCGGCACCACCCTGGTGGTGCTGTACGACGACAACGCCGTGCCCGTGCCGCGCCACGTCACCCTGATGACCACCGACCTGTTCAGCTCGGACGGCGACACCATCACCGGCCTGCCCACGGACAGCGGCGCGTCCTCGGCGATCGTGTCCGTGGGCATCATCTGGGAGTGTTCCAACGAGCAGAACGGCTCGGTCACCATCGACGGCGTGACCTTCACCGGCACCGGTGGCCGGGACGACGGCCAGACCTTCGACGCGGACTGCGGTGTGCAGGACTGGAACAGCCTGTTCACCCAGGGCTCGTTCGGCCAGGACGACACCGGCGCGATGGTGGGCGCGGACGAGGACGATCCATACGCCGAGCCGGCCGGTGGCACCTCGACCAACTCCCGCCTGTCCGACGAGCTGTGGGAGGTGGCCTACGCCGACGCGGGCTCCATCACCCTGGACTACAGCGAGACCACGAACGACTCGTACCTGGTCTCGGCCGTGGTGGTGATCGACATGGCCGACGCGGACGGCGACGGCGTGTGGGACGGCGACGACAACTGCCCCAACCACGCCAACCTCGACCAGCTGGACCAGGACGGCGACGGCGACGGCGACGCCTGCGACGAGTGCACGGACGCCGACGGCGACGGCTACGGCCAGCCCACCGGCAACAACAACAGCGAAGACCACAACGAC
>CAZXHG010000249.1:0-14690 GCA_964639985.1 uncultured Rickettsiales bacterium | reverse complement strand
GCCAGGTCCGCCGGAACCCCGGTTCATGTCGCTGCAACTGTCAAACTGGGGTGCAACGACGAAGACGACCTGCCGTTCGTCTCGTTCGAGACCCCCCTCCGGCCGGTCTCCGCACAGCCGGAGCCGCCCCGGGACGTGTTGAGGGTCGGGGCCACCCCGGTCTTCTCCACGGTTGCGGGGTACGACCGCTTCGCCCCCACCCGTGACTACCTGATCGAGGCACTCGGCGAGCCGGTGACCGTCGTACAGCGCTCCACCTACTTCGAGATCAACGAGCTGCTGAGGTCCGGCGACCTGGACGTCGCCTTCGCCAGCACCGGGGCCTACGTGCTCAACGGTGGGGGGCTCGAGGTCGTGGCCGTGCCCGAGCGGGACGGGGAGACGGCCTATCGTGCGGTGTGCGTGGTCAACGAGGACAGCGACGTGCGCAGCTTCGAGGATCTGCGCGGCGCGGCATTCGGCCTGGGCGATCCGCTGTCCCTGGCAGGTCGGTTGTACACCCAGGCGCGGCTCAGGGAGCTGGGGTCGACCCCGGACGAGTTCTTCGGCCACACGTTCCAGGTGGAGGGGCACGACGCCCTGCTCCGGCTCGTCGCCGGGAGGAGCGTCGACGCTGCCTGCGTCAGCAGCGCGGCCCTCGACCGCATGGCCCACGACGACGTCGACGTGGCCGCTGCCTGCCGGTTGCTCGAACAGTCGCCGCCTCTGGCTGCGCCCCCCGTGGTCGTCTCCCAGCACGCCGATCCGGACCTGCGAGCCGCGCTGCGCAAGGCCCTGCTGGCGATGGACACACACCCGGCCGGACGCGCGGCGCTCTCCGAGCTGGGGTACGACCGCTTCATCGAACCGTCGCCCGACCTGTACGACGAGCTGCGGGAGCTCGCGATCAACGGCGGAACCCCGGTGGAGCCGTGAGCTGGCGCCCTCCCCGCATGCCGGTGCGGACCAAGCTGGCCGTCCCGATTGCCGTGGCGATCCTGCTGGCCGGCCTGGCCACGGCGGTTCTCGTGCAGCGGTCGGTCCAGGTATCCCTGGAGGACGAGCAACACCAGCGCGCGCTGGCCCTGTCGTCGGAGCTGTCGGCCCGGTCGACGACCAAGGCGCTGGTGGAGGACGTGGTCGGCCTCGACCACGTGGTGGCAGAGCTGTCCCAGCGGCAGGACGTCATGTACGTGGTGGTGATCGGCGCCTCCGGCTTCGTGCTCGCCGACAGCTTCGCCGCCGGGATCCCGGCCGGGCTGATCGACGTGTTCGAGAGCGGCCGCCAGGACGTGGCCGATCCGGTCCCGTTCCGCACCGAGGCCGGGGTGGTGCACGACTACGTCGCCCCCATGCTGGGCGGGCGGCTGGGCACGGTGCACCTGGGCATGGGCCAGACGAGGATCCGCGACCGGGCCCGGGAAGAGGGGCGTCTCGTGCTGATGCTGGCGGTCGGCGCCGCGCTGTTCAACGCGTTGCTCGCCGCCCTGCTGGCGCACCTGGCCACGCGCCCCGCGCGGCAGCTGACCATGGCGGCATCCCGGGTGGCGGCAGGTGACCTGGAAGTGCGATCCGGCGTGCGCACCGAGGACGAACTGGGCGACCTGGCCGAGCAGTTCGACGAGATGGTGCGACGGCTGCGCGAGAGCCACAACAAGCTCAACGAGGCCCACCACATGGTGGTGCGCGCCGAGCGGCTGGCGGTGGTCGGGCAGGTGGCCTCCGGGATCGCCCACGAGATCGGCAACCCGCTGCACGCAGCCAGGCAGTTCATCGAGGCCCTGGTGGACAACCCCGCGGCCCACCGTCGCTACCTCCCCCTCGCCCAGGAAGCGCTCGATCGGATCGACAACGTGATCAGCGAGATGCTGGGATTCACCCGCGAGCGCTCCCTGCGCCCGCGCGCGGTGGACGTGAACGATGCGGTGTCGCGGGCGCTGGACTTCCTGCGGTACGACCAGAGGAGCCGCAACGTGACCCTGCTCAAGGACCTGGTGGACGATCTGCCCGACGCGTTGGTGGATCCGGGCGCGCTCAACCAGGTCCTGATCAACCTCGTGGTCAACTCGCTGGATGCGCTCGACGGACAGGGCACCATCACCATCCAGACGGCCCCCGCCGTCAACGGCGACGGCGGACGGCGCGTGCTCGTGCGCATCCGAGACGACGGCCCCGGCATCGACACGGGCTCGGTGGAGCGCGTGTTCGACCCCTTCTTCACGACCAAGGAGCCTGGCATGGGCACGGGCCTGGGGCTGTCGGTGAGCCAGCAGATGATGGTCGTGCAGGGGGCGCGCCTGGACTACGTCGAGCCCGAAGGACCGGGCGCCTGCTTCGAGATCATGTTGCCCGTGGAGGCGAACTCATGAACAACCGCGCGATCCTGGTGGTCGACGACGACGCCCTCTCCCGCACCGCGCTGGTGGATCTGCTCGCTCGCAGCGGCTACGAGCCTTGCGAGGCCGGCAACGGCGTGGAGGCGCTCAATCAGTTCCGTCCCGGCTCGTTCCTCGCGATCATCGCCGATCTGCGCATGCCCAAGATGAGCGGCATGGAGATGCTCAAGAAGATCCGCGCGCTGGACGGGGAGGTGCCGGTGATCCTGGTGACCGCCTACGGGTCGGTGCAGACCGCCGTGGAGGCGATGAAGGAGGGGGCATCGGACTACGTGACCAAGCCGTTCGCCTCCCAGGAGATCCTGGCCGTGCTGGAGCGGCAGGCCAGCATCCAGGACCTCAAGGTCGAGAATCGCAACCTCAAGAAGATGGTCGGCTCCCGGTTCGGCCTGGACAACATCGTCGGCCGCAGCGAGGGCATGCGGAACGTGTTCCAGCTGCTGGAGACCGTGGCGGATTCCCAGGCCACGGTGCTCGTGGAGGGGGAGTCCGGCACGGGCAAGGAGCTGGTGGCGCGCGCCCTGCACTTCAACTCCGTGCGCGGCAAGGGGCCGTTCGTGCCGGTGAGCTGCGCTGCCTTGACCGAGACGCTGCTGGAGAGCGAGCTGTTCGGCCACGAGAAGGGCGCGTTCACCGGGGCGGCCATGGCCCGTTCCGGCCGCATCGAGGCCGCGGACGGCGGCACCCTGTTCCTCGACGACGTGGACGACATCCCCATGAAGTCCCAGGTCAAGCTGCTGCGCGCGCTGCAGGAGCGCGTCGTGGAGCGGGTGGGCTCACACAAGCCGCGCAAGGTGGACGTACGGGTGGTGGCCGCGACGAAGGTGGACCTCAAGGAGGCCATCGCCGAGGGCAGATTCCGCGAGGACCTGTTCTACCGGCTGTCCGTGATCCCCGTCCGGATCCCCCCGCTGCGCGACCGACGGGAGGACGTCTCGCCGCTGGTCATGCACTTCCTGCAGCGGTACACCGAGCGGGAGGGGCACAAGCAGCTGCGGCTGTCGCTGAACTGCCTGCAGGCCCTGGAGGCCTACCGCTGGCCGGGTAACGTGCGTGAGCTCGAGAACGTGATCGAACGGCTCGTCGCCACGTGTGTCGGCCCGGAATGCGGGCTGAAGTCGTTGCCCGCTGACCTGGTCAACGGCTCGCTCCGCGCGGACGCTCCGGCCGAGGACGAGTTTCCCGCCGAGGGCATGGACCTGATGGCCGAACTCGACCGCTTCGAGCGGCGCATCATCCGCTGGGCCATGTCACGTACGCGGGGGAACAAGTCCCACGCGGCGCGGCTGCTGAGCCTGAGTCGATCCACACTGTCGGACCACATGCGGCGGCTGGAGCTGGATCCGTCCGAGATGGTCTGAGCCTCTCAGGAACCCCCGGCGTTCCCGGTGGATCGCGGCCGGGCCGGCACCCGGAACGCGGCGGGCGACACGTGGATGGCGAGCCCAGCCGCGAACACGACACCGTGCCTCAGCGCCTGGTCGACCTCGTAGTCGGCGGGTACCTGCATCCCGGCCTGCAGATCGGACTCGAGGATGCGAGCCCGCCGGACGCCGACGAGCAGCGCGACGGCCAGGTCGGTGCCCACCGCCAGCTCCGGGCCGGTCCAGGCGCCACCCAGCAGGCGGAACCCGTGGCTGCCTGCCGAGACCACGCCCAGCCCCGTGAACCAGCTCATCCCGACCTGCCGCGACGGGCGGCCATGCCGCCACGACGACCATGTGGCCATGGGCCGGAAGAACGCCGAGTAGCCGACCGTGATCTGCATGTCCAGGGTGCCGGGCGGCGAGTCCTCGCCGGCCGTGACCTCGATCTGCTGATCCCCTGCCTCGTTGCCCGAGGGCGTCAGCGCGAACGCGCGGTCGGTCGGGGCATAGGTCGTGCCGAGCCCCACGCGCACCGCGCCCAGGTACTGGCCCTCCACGGTGAACCGGTGGTTCAGCCCTCGCGTGCCCCCCTCCGGGCGGGTGAAGTCGACGCCCAGTTCGACGAAGCGATGGCCGAGCATGGGCTCGAATCCCACCCGCGTCAGCAGGTCGATCGTGGCTGTGTCGCCTTCCTCTCCGGCGCCGGTGCGCCGGATGGGCAGGCCGTCGATCACCTCCCCCGTGGGCACGTCGCGGAACGTGGCCGAAGGAGTCGCCGAGGGCAGGTGACGGATCTGCACCACCACCGGGTGCTGGGCGAACAGGTGGGTGTTGCCGTGGTCCGAGACCGGATCCACCCCCTCGACGGACGTACGGACCAGGACCTCGGGCCGCGAGGGATCGCGCAGGTCGACGCAGGCCGAGTAGAACCAGTGCGCGTCGTGCCACCGCGCGCTGCGGCGGTCCGAGGCAGACGCCTGGCCCGCAGCTGCAGCACGTCGGTCGCGTTCATGGCCGGTCGACCTGTCGCACCAGGTCACCAGATCCTCCAGGACCTCGGGGGGGGAAGGGGGCAGCGGGGCCGGTTCCGGGTAGAGTCGGAAGGTGCGCAACCGCAGCTCGCCGTCCAGCGGCATGGCCACCAGGAGCACGGGTTTGGGCTCGGCGCTGACCAGCCGGCCCAGCAGCACGTCGACGTCGATGGTGGGGTCGGTCTCCCCCACTCCCGGCGGTTCACGCAGGTCCAGCGCGTCGAGGTGGCCCGAGGGACGTCCCCAGCTCCCATCGCCGCACTCGGCCTCGCTGCCCTCCACGGCGGGGCCATCGAGACAGACCCGCTTCCAGCGGCCATCGAACAGGAACGACAGCGCGATCGGCCCCACGTCCACGGCCTGAGCAGGCTCGACGCGGATGTTGGTCGTGTAGCGGTGCGCCTCCGGCTCGGACCCCTCGAGCCGCATCAGCCAGGCCTCTGCCCGGTGCAGGCGGGGCACGGCCACGTCCAGCCGGAACTCGTCGGCCCGGTCGGCGAGGCGGACCAGGTAGCGGGTGTCGCGGTGGGTCGACAGCACGGCCGCACATTCGTCCGAGGGAGCGTCCTGCCACGACAGCCGGAACGGTTCCCGGCTGTCGCGCACCAGTGCACACGCCGACGGCTTCCAGTCCGACACCGGTGCGTCCGCCGGCGCGAGGTACAGCGTGTCGGTCCAGCCCGGTACGTGGATCAGCAGCGTGTCCGCGGCCAGCTCGGCCGGACCGATCTCGATCTCACCGACCTCGCGAAAGTCCACAGTGGCCTCGAGCGCGCCCGCCGGAGCGGGGAAGGCGCCCAGGGAGAGCCACCCACAGACGGCCAATACGGCGATCAGGCCTGGCGATCTCATCGAATCCTCCTGTGGATGTCGTCCGCTCGGTCGACGCCGTGACCTCACAGTTCGAGGTCGAAGTCCGCGGTGACCGTCAGCAGACCGTAGTAGTAGATGCCCGAGCCCTGCAGCTCGCCGCCGCCGGCCGAGCCGGTCCAGTCCAGGTTGAACTGACCCACGTACTGCAGGAACCCGTCGATGTCCCCCTCGGCGAGGCCCACGGCCGAGATCTCGCCGGTCACCGTGAGCGGTGAGAACGGCGGGAGGTCGCACTCCATCTCGCCGTCGATGACGCAGTGTTCGATGGTCAGCGCGGTCGTGCAGGTCGTGTACGCCGTGCCCATCATGGGATTGTCCACCACGACGTCGGTGTCCCCGCTGTACAGGCCATCCCACGAACATGGCGTGCCCGTGTCGTCGTCGTCCGAGACGTCGTCGTCGTCCGAGACGTCGTCGTCGTCGCCTTCCGGGGTGGTGTCGTCATCGTCGCCGGTGTCGTCGTCGTCGTGTGGGGTGGTGTCGTCGTCGTCGCCGCCGGTGTCGTCGTCGCCGGTGTCGTCGTCGCTCACATCACAGTCGCTGGCGTTGGCACACCCCGGGTCGTAGCAGTCGGTGAGGCCGTCCTGGTCGTTGTCCATCCCGTCATCGCACTCGCCCACGTCGTCGCCCTCGGGATCCACGCCCGCGTCGCAACCTCCCACGACCAGCAACAGGCCGATCGTGCCCAACAATAGGATTCTGAACATGTGCTTGCCTCTTTTCTGCCACCATCATTATACCAGAGGGGAATCCGTCGAACACATTTTACCGTCCCCGATTAATGTTTTTGCGAATATCCGTCGGCCCTGGCGGATATCCGTCACCAACTGGTGGGAATCCGTCGGTTTTTTCGCGAGAACAGGGGTCGATTACCACTGTAATCCTTTGGATCGGTTCTCGTACCCGAGTTAAAATGGCAATGACCCTGGTTTATCTGGGAGTCGCTCACTAACTGGGACCGGTTGGTGGTCCCACGTTCCGGGTGGTGAATGATGGGTATCGACGCGTCGCACCTCGTGGCGCTCGCCGTCGCCACGATCGTGCTCCTGGGCTCCTCTGGAGCCCGGGCCTACGACCGCTACAACGACGGGTGCGTGCTGTGCCACGGTGATTTCCAGAACGATCCGTACATCTCCCCGACGGGCGTGGTCTGGCCGGCGAGTCTGCACGCCGGCCACAACGATCCGTCGTACATGGCGTCGGACTGCGCCCTCTGTCACACGACCGGTGGGGGCTTCAATCCCTGGCTGCGGTCCTCGGACGGCACGGCCAGCACGTATGGGTACGGCTGCTCCGGCTGTCATGGCCGTCTGGATCCGAACGCGGCCAAGGGGTACGGTCTGCGAGCGCAGCACGGTCTGCTGGGCGTCACCACCTGCATGGTGTGCCACTCCGGCGACCTCGACCCCGAGCCGGAGTCGGTGGCGCCGCCCTACTACGGGCTGCCGGACACGGCAGCCGACGTGCCCTGCAACGACGACGTGAACACGTCGGAGGATTTCAGCGGCGACGGGATCGGCCTGGACAACGACGGCGACGGGCTGATCGACCTGCAGGACGACGACTGCGGTACCCCCGTGTGCCACGACGAGGACGGCGACGGCTACGGCGATCCGGGCGACGAGATCTGCCCGGCCGGCGCCGAGACCGACTGCGACGACGGAGACGACGACGTCTACCCCGGTGCGCCCGAGATCCCGTGCGATCTGGACGACAACGACTGCGATCCCATCACGCCGGACTCCGAGGACGCGGACTTCGACGGCTACACCGAGTGCCACGACTGCGACGACGACGATCCCGGGATCAACCCGGGCGAGGACGAGGTCCGCTGCGACGGCGTGGACAACGACTGTGATCCGGGTACGGCCGACGGCCGCGACCGGGACGACGACGGCTCGGACGAGTGCGAGGACTGCGACGACGAGGACGGGACCGTGTTCCCGGGCGCGAGCGAGGACTGCGCCGATGGCCTGGACAACGATTGCGACGGCAGCGTCGACGCCGAGGACTCCGACTGCGCCGGGGACGACGACGACGACGACGCGGACGACGACGACACCATGGACGAGTTCTGGGACGAGTACTGGAAGGCCTACTTCGAGGGGCAGTCCCGTGGGAACGACTGCGACTGCGACCTGCACGGCGAGGGCGGCGGCCCGTGGCCCGGGTTGGCCCTCACGCTGATCCTCGCGTCGCTGGCACGGCGGAGGTGGCGACGATGAGACGGGGTGCCTTGGCTCTCGTGGTGTTCTCTTCCGTTGCCGTGTCCATCGGGTGCGAGGGTGAACTGGTCGGCCTGCCGCCGGACGGGGTGGAGACCTGCATGGGGGGGGATGGAGCGATGGCGGTGACCCTGGTGGTGCCGGACGTCTGCTCCACCATCCAGGCCGCGATCGACGCAGCCAGCGACGGCGACACGGTGCTGGTCCGGCCCGGCATCTACAACGAGCAGCTGCACGTGCCGATCAAGGCCATCACGATCACCAGTGACAGCAGCGACGGCGGTGACGACCCGGTCGACTACGAAGGGACCTTCGTCGACGCCTTCGGCAACGAGGTGGTGGTGGCCGCCCGGCGCCAGGTGCTGCAGCGAGCCCTGGACACCGTGATCGACGGCACGGGATTCCCGGGGGGAACGGACGCCGTGCCCAACGTGGACTTCGAGGAGGGCGTGACCCGCGACACGGTGTTCGACGGGTTCACCGTGCAGTACCTCCCGTCCGTGGACCACACCGTGCCGGGGCACGCACACACCCTGGGCTGCCGCGGCGCCTCACCCACCATCCTCAACAACATCATCCGCTTCAACGGCTCCACCGGGATCGGGGCCCACGCCAGCTTCGTGGAGCGGGCCGAGGACGGCAGCATCGACGACTTCCGCCAGTCCAACATCGAGTTCGTGCCCGAGCCCTGGATCCAGTTCAACGTGTCCCACCACAACGAGGGCCTCGGGTACGGCAACAACCACTATTCCCGGGCCGAGATCTACGATAACGAGGCGTTCTCCAACGCCGCGCTGGAGCTCGACCACTCCTGCCCCGGCATCGGTGCGCGCCACGGTGCGCGTCCCGTGATCGAGCGCAACATCGTGTATGCCAACGGCTGGGGGGGGATCACGGTCAGCCAGGAGTCGCTGCAGGGGACGTACCCCGTGGACCTGCGTACCACGGCCACCATCCGCTTCAACGAGGTCTACGCCAACGGCTGGCCTGGAGCACCGGAGGACAAGCTCGCTGGCATCGGGGTGGACGGTGCGGGCACGGCCGAGGACCCGGTCATCGTGGAGGGCAACCTGTCCTACGACTCGGTGATGGCGGCCATCGGTACGCGCAACGAGGCCTCGGGTGAGGGCTACGCCGGCGACGACACCTGGGTGGAGATCCGCGACAACGTGGTGCACGACTCCACCACGTCGGGCATCACCTGCGCGGGCGGCCCGACCGGCGCCAACCACTGCGTGATCGAGCGCAACGTGGTGTACGACGCCGGCACCCTGGGCATCGTGTTCGGCGGCATGGACTACGCGGACGGCGGCACCGGTGAGGTGCTGCACAACACGGTGGTCCGCAGCGGGACCGCCGGATTCATGAGCGGGACATCCGCGGTGACCGTGCGCAACAACATCTTCTATGCCAACACCATGGCCGGCATGGTGCACCCGGTGGGGGAAGGCGATCACAACCTGCTGTCGGGCAACAACGGCCAGGCCACGGCCTGCGGCGACGGCGAGCCGTGGTGCATCAACCCCCAGTACGGGCTGTCCATGGGAGGGCAGGGGCCGGGGGAAGGGGACCTGTACACGGATCCCCTGTTCACCGACGCGGAGGAGGGCGGGGACTTCACCCTGACCACCGATTCGCCCGCCATCGACGCGGGCGCCGTGCTCGACGAGGCCTACGAGGGGGCGGCGCCGGACATGGGAGCGTACGAATACGATGAGTGACGAGGAGGGAACGATGAACCAGCGCGGTGCCGTGAGCGGGCGGCGGGCGGCGGTCCTGGCGAGCGTGCTGGTGGGGCTCGTCGTCGGGTGCTCGGATGGGGAACGTGGCGCGGGCACCCCGGGGCCCGGCGCCTCGGACGTCCCCCGGGTCGACGAGAGCCCGGTCCTGAGGGTCGAGGCCGTCCCGGCCAGGGGGGTCGCGCCGCTGTACGTGGACCTGCTCGGCCAGGCCGTCGACCCGGACGGCGTCCTCCACGAGGCGGTGTGGGACCTGGGTGACGGCACCGCCGCCGCTGGTCTGGACGTCCGGCACGCCTACATGGAGGAGGGCGTGTACCGGGCCACGCTGCGCGCCGTGGACGAGTGCGGCCAGGTGGTGGCCGCCACCGTGCAGATCGTGGTCGGCGATACCCGGGTGCGACACCGCAACCACTACCCCACCCGCCTGGCCGCCGGTCCGGGTGGCCGGCTGTACGTGGGCGACGCCCGGGCCGATGCCGTGTTCGTGTACGACGCGGGCATGGAGCTGATCGCTGAGATCGCGGGGCCGCTGCGCCCCCTCGGCGTGGCCGTGGGGCCCACCGGGGATCTCTACGTGGGCAGCGACGGGTCGGACCGGGTCGAGGTGTACGACGACCTCGGCCGGCGTACGGCGATCCTCGGCGAAGGATGGCTGGAGATGCCCAACGACCTGCTGGTGGATGGCAAGGGTCAGGTGTACGTGGTCGACAGCCGCGCGGATCGCGTGCGCGTGTTCGACGCGGACGGCGCCTGGGTACGGGACATCGGCGAATCCGGAGACGGGGAGGGGCAGCTGCGGTTCCCCACGGCGCTCGCCCTCGATCCCGAGCCCCCCGGCGGCCGCGAGCCCGAGCTGTTCGTGGCCGACCAGGCCAACGGGCGCGTGCAGGTGTTCACCGTGCACGGGCAATGGCTGCGGCAGCTCGGCGAGCGGGCCGAGGCCTTCTCCGAGCAATGGGAGGGCTGCTTCGCGCAGCTGCAGGCCCTGGAGATCGACGACCAGGGGAGGCTGCACGCACTGGACGCGTACATGAACGTGGTCCAGCGGCTGGACGCGGAGTCCGGGGCCTTCGTGGACGCGTATGGCTCCTTCGGGCGGGAGCCGGGTGGGCTGAACGTGCCGCTCGACCTGGTCCTCGTCGGGGACCGCGCCCTGGTCGCCAGCGCCGAGAACCACCGGGTGGAGGTGCTGCATGCGTCGCCCTGACCTCGGGCTCCTCGCCGGCGCCGCTGTCGTGCTGCTGGTCACGGTGCCCGCGGGCGCGCTCTCTCCGCCCCACGACGAGACCAACGACGTGGACTGCACGAGCTGCCACGCGCCCCACGGTGATGAGCTGCTGCCGCGGGACGAGGCGCAGCAGACCGTGTGCCTGAGCTGCCACAACCCCACCGGCCCGGCCGCGTCCATGTCCGAGGTGGCCCTGCACGTGGTGGACGACGACGCCACCACCGTGGACTGTGGCAGCTGCCATGACCCCCACGCGGCGACGTCGGTCACCGATCCGCACGCGGGCGGGCTGACCGCGGACAACCTGTTGCTGTTGCGGGACGACGTGGACTCCTTCGTGGCCGGGGCCTCCACCCCGCTGGTCTACCAGAGCACGCCGGACCACTTCGCCTTTGCCGAGTCCGAGCCCCCGTGGGTCGGGTCGTGCCAGGTGTGCCACACAGCCACCAACCACCACCGCAACGATGCCGGCGCGGACCACGACCACCAGATGGGCGAGACGTGCACCATGTGCCACCCTCACGACGAGGGCTTCCTGCCCAGCGGCGGGTGCACCGACTGCCACGCCGTGGCCCAGGGGGCCCGCCGGCAGGTCGTGGACGCGGGTGGCGACTTCGAGCGCGCCTCCCACCACGTGCAGGGCACGGTCGACGACGACGACTGCGTGGCCTGCCACTACACCGGCCAGCACCAGGACGGCACCGTGGTGCTGAAGGATCCCGACGACGGCGCGGCCACCCTGTACGAGTTCGACGACGCCGATCCGGCAGGGATCGAGGACTTCTGCATCGCCTGTCACGACGACGACGGCGCCCTGGCCCTGGACGTGCCCTCGCAGCCGTTCACCGACGGGCAGACCCCGCCCGACGTGTGGGCCGGCGGTCTGTGGGACGACGCGGCCCACAACACATTCGGCCACGGTCCCAACAACGACCAGCCCATCAGCTGCATGGGCGATGGCAGCACCAGCGGCTGCCACGCCAACGGCCACGGCTCGGACGGCGACAGGCTGCTGGCCGCGGCCGCGGGCGTGACCCTGGATGATTTCTGCTTCGGCTGTCACACCGACGGCGTGGTCGTCAACGACGCCCTGGCAAACAACCGGCCCGGCGAGTACGTGTCCGCCGACGACATCGAGCAGGCCTTCGGCATGGGTACCACCCACTCGCTGGGCACCACCTTCGAGATCGGCGGTGACACGTTCACGCTGCAGTGCACCAGCTGCCACAACCCGCACCTCGCGTCCGGGGGGTACTGGGACACCGAGTCCGGCCTGAGCCCGACCACGCGGCCGGACTTCGGCGACGTGACCGGCAATCCCCGGGGCATGGGCTCCACGCTGTGGGGCGACGAGGCGGGCGAGAAGATGGACGACTTCGCCGCCCAGGGGGCGGGCAGTGGCGGGTGGTACTACAGCACGGCGCGGGGGGACTCGATCGTGGTGGACCAGCCCGCGGTCTACCGGCCGCCCAAGTCGGGGACCGGATACGAGCGGGAGTACGACGGCGACGTCCTGCCCGACTACACCTCCCTGTGCCTCGACTGTCACACCTACCGCATGAGCGCGGACATCCCGGAGGTCAACTGGGGACAGGCCGGGGTGACCTGCACCGGCAACGGGGTGGATCCGCCGAACCAGCGAGTGGAGTGCGGCGCGCAGCACGGGCTCAACGCGGCCAACAAGCCCTACTACATCAGCGACACCGGCACGGCCGGGTTCTGGGGCACCAGCGGCAACCCGGACGTGATCTTCTCGATGAACTACGTGACCCGTGGCCGGCACAGCGGCCAGTTCATGCGCTGGCCCTACGACTCGGCCGAGCGGCAGTCGGGCATCAACTTCGTGATGTCCTGTACGGACTGCCACGAGGCTCACGGATCGCCCCGCGGGGGCATGATCCGGGAGCGGTTCAACGTCAACAGCAACGGTGACTGCGGCACCGGTGGTGACGTCGATCCCAACGGCGAGAACTGCACCGATGGCGGCAACTGGAACTCCTTCTGCAACGCCTGCCACTACTACTACGGCGGCCACCACGCGGGCATGAGCTGCGGCAACGCCAGCTGCCACGAGGCCAACTCGATCCACCGCATCATCCACAACACCTCCAGCGGCGGCACCCAGCTGATGGTGACCGCGTCCGGGTACGAGAGCTACTTCGAGCAGCCCGACTTCACCCCGGACATCGTGTCCGTGGTCGGCGACCTCGGCAGCGACCAACTGGAGGTGACGTTCGCCGACGGGGTCTACAGCGAGTCCGACCTGAGTGGCGCGCTGGACCCGGAGGACTTCTGGCTGTTCGACCACGACGACAACAACCCGCGGTCGGTGACGACCGTCTACCACGTGGAGGGCGAGGACACGGCCTGGCTGGTGATGGACGCGGCCCTGACCGAGGACGACCTGTTCACCGACACGCTGGCCATGCGACCGGCGTCGGCCTGGGCGTGGTACGACGGCGGGTACGTGAACTGGGCCAACGGCACGCTGTCGGCCCAGGAGGTGTCGGCCGGGCCGTGGCCGATCGAGGTGGAGCCCACCGTGGGCATCGACAGCGCGCAGGGGGTGGCTGGCTACGACCAGGTGCTGGTGACGTTCTCCACCGGCGTGTACGGCGACGCGGCTGCGACCGCCGCGCTCGAGCCGGCCGACCTGGTGATCACGGACGCGGACGATGGTCGCACGGTGACCGCGGTCGACCACGAGGCCGGGGACGGGGTGGCCCTGCTCACGCTGTCGTCGGCGCTCGACGCGGACGACGTGGACGTGGACGAGGTGGCCGCCGCCGATGCCTCGTCGATCTTCAGCGTCGACGGGTTCACGATGAGCACGCTGGGGACCGTCATCGAGGGGACCGAATGCCCGATCTGGGGCACGACGTTCGAGTTCGACGAGGCGGCCGGGAGCGCCACGGTGTCCGATACCTCCGGGTTGCTGGTGGGGGATGTGTCCGATGCCGCCGCGACCTTGCTGGGGGACGGCCTGTTCACCGGCGACGGCACGGACAACTACGTGGAGCTGCTCGACGACGACACCTGCTTCCGCTTCGGCACGTCGATGACCCTGGAGGCGCTGGTGTACTCCAACGAGGTGGACGACGGCGAGGAGACCACCATCCAGCGGGTGTGGCTCAAGAACGGCTCCAACTACCAGCTCTCGATCTGGCGCAACGTCAGCGCCACGTGGCTACCCACCTTCGATCCGCCCACCGGGGTGGCGTCGTTCGCCTTGTGGATGAAGCCCGAGGACCCGCGGGACGGGTACAACTGGAAGGTGATCCTCACCGACTACGACGCCTGCCCCATCCAGGCCCACCACTGGTACCAGGTGCGCGTGGTCTGGGACACGTACCTCGCCGGCGGGGTCGAGGACCAGCTGTACGTGCCGGGGGGGATCTACGTGGACGACCTCGGCGCGGCCGGTGACGACGTGGACGAGGCCTGGTCCGGGTACGCCGACTGCACGGACAGCGACCAGTCCCAGCTGCCCGCGGAACGACAGCTGTACACCGGCGACGTGATGAGCTCGGCCGACAGCGACATGTTCATCGGTACCACCGGCGCGTACACCAAGGTGCTCGACGGCTACATCGACTGGATCTCGCTGGAGTACTGACCCGGGTCAGGCGCTCCGCCGCCGCCAGCCCACGAGGCCGAGCGCGAGCACCACCACTAGCGATGCGTGCGTCGTGCCGGGCATGGAGGAGCACCCGCCGCAGGTGGAGTCGTCGTCGTCGCCGACAGCGTCGTCGTCTACGTCGTCGTCTGCGGTGTCGTCGTCGCCGGTGTCGTCGTCGTCCGCGCTGTCGTCGTCGTCGTCCGCGCTGTCGTCGTCGTCCGCGCTGTCGT
>CAZXHG010000248.1:0-14733 GCA_964639985.1 uncultured Rickettsiales bacterium | reverse complement strand
TCCGGCCGCTCCTCGGTGGCCCACCGTGCTCGCCCTGCGGGGCCATCCGTCGTCCGGAGATACCCCGGTCGGTGCACCGTTGGCGCGAGAGCTCCGGATTCACCCGCGAGGCCGCCCCGACGCGTCGAGATCGCCCCGCAGCGTCGACGACGAGACGGATACCTGTACAGACTGGGAAACGACATTCACCAGTATTCAATGACCGAGGTGACTAGTACGGATTCTCGACACTCATGCCCGTGGCGATCACGTCGTACAGGTCGCTCGGGTAGCTGGATGTCATGGGCAGCGCCGACCGCTCCACCGGCTTGAACTCGCCGTCCTGGAAGCCGGGCGTGGGATCGATGTCCAGCGGGTCCTGCACGAACAGCAGGCTGACGCCCTGCTCCTCGTTGTGCCAGACCTCCATCAGGATCAGCACCTCGGAGCGGTCGCCCACCGTGGTGTCCAGGTCCACGGTGCGGAACCAGCCGTCCCCGAACTTGTCCGGCGCGAACCCCAGGGCCACCCCCTCGGCCTGTTCGGCGATGTCGAACAGGAACTGGGCGGTGTCGTCGAACCCGCCTCCGTCCTCGCCCTCGACGAGGTAGACCGGCACCTCGTTGTCCTGGCCGCCCGCCGGATCCACGGCCAGCAGACCCACGAGCGCGTCCACGTCCTCGTCGTCGTCGAACCAGCCCAGCGCGATGGAGTTGGACTCCACGTCCGTCAGGGTGAACAGGTGGCCGGGCTCGCGCAGGTAGCCGTGATCCGACCCCTCTGCCTCGTAGCAGTACGTCTTGCCGTACTGCGCATAGCACATCACCCAGTCGCCGAACCCGTCGCCGTCGAGGTCCAGCAGCAGCTGCGATCCCATCAACGCGCCCTCGGCGGTCATGGCCGCCAGGATGCTCCAGTCGAGCTCCTCCGGCCGACGCTCGAACGCACCGGTGCCGTCGTTGCTCCACACCACGCCGATCCAGGTGTCCACCGACAGCGTGACCAGGTCGAGGTCACCGTCTCCATCCACGTCACCGATACCGCGCAGGCGGTGCCCCGGGTCCACGGTGAACAGCTCGGAGCGGGTGAACTCGTCGTCGCAGTCGATGGCGTACGACGCGACCCAGCCCTCCTGGTCGGACTGCATGATCACGTCCTGGATCTCGTCGAGGTCGATGTCCCCCATCACCAGCCCCGCGGCCTCGTCCGTGGAGCTCATCTGCACCGGGAAGGTGACCGGATCGCGCGCGTCCCCGGCCAGGGTGAACGGGTACCTCGTGGGGATGTCGTCGGCCTGGCCGAGCACCGCGTAGGGGTGCGTGCGGGTGGTGTACTCGTCGATCCGGTCGTTGCAGTTGTCGTCGATCAGGTTGCACACCTCCTGGGCCCCGGGGAACACGGCCGCGTCGTGGTCGTCGCAGTCGGAGGGGTGCTTGTAGCCGTCGTCGTCGAGGTCGGAGACGGACTCCTGGGGGTTGCAGGCGAACCCGAACGGGATCTCGGCGTCCTCGGTGACCTCGTTGCTGCAGGCGCAGCAGCAGCACAGGGCGAGGAAGACGAGCCAGTGGCGGAGGATCTGCACGGGTCAAGGATACCGTGGGGGAGGGGAGGTCGGAAAAGGGACGTTCGCAACTTATCAACTTATTTGGGGTGCTCTCGGATCCGATCAGGTGACTGCGGGCGGTACGGGTTCAGGCCGCGACTTGGGGTCGTTGTGGACCCCGTCGGGGTGCATCGAAGTTTGGTTGGACGACCCCAAATCGCGAACTGACCCCGGCGGAGGCGGTTCGGTGCCTGGGTTGGCGAGATCGGGTGGGATCTAGAACTTGGCGTGGATCGGGGCGCGGTGGCCGTGGGCGATGGCGGCGGCGCGGGCGTGGATGTTGGGAAGCACCTCGTGCGCGAAGAACTGGGCCGAGATGACCTTGTTGTACCAGAACTTCGCGGCCTCGTTCTTGTCGCACAGCTCGTCGACCGAGCAGCCCGCGTCGGCCACGGCGGCATCGAGCAGCTTCTGGGCGATGGCGGCGGAGTGCACCAGCAGCATACCGTAGACCACGTCGCCGAACATCTCGAGGTAGGGGGTGGCCACCAGCACCGGCAGCTCGCGGTCTCCCATCATGCCGGCCTGGCCCATGCGCATGGTGGTCTCGGCCAGCTTGTCGCGCGCCTCCTCCACCAGCTTGATCTCGGCGGCCAGCCCGTCCACGGCCTTGGCCTCCTCGAGCAGGTTCGTCATCTCGCCGAGGAAACCCATGAACAGCATGCCGGACTTCATGGTCAGCTTGCGGCCGACCAGGTCCAGGGCCTGGATCCCGTTGGCGCCCTCGTAGATGCTGAAGATCTTGGCGTCGCGCGCGGCCTGCTCCAGCGGGTACTCGCCGCAGTAGCCGTACCCGCCCAGCACCTGGATGCCGTTGGTGCACACGTCGTAGCACACGTCCGAGTTGCGGGCCTTGACCACCGGCGTGAGGATATCGCACAGCGCCTGGTAGCGGTCGCCGTCGTCGGCGTTCTGGGTCAGGTCGTCGTAGTACGCCACGCGGTAGGTCAGCGAGCGCATCGCCTCCACCCGGCACTTCATCAGCAGCAGGTTGCGGCGCACGTCCGGGTGCTCGACGATCGGCACCCGCGGCGCGTCCGGGTCCTTCATCTTGTCCCAGGCCACGCCCTGGACCCGCTCCTTGGCGTAGGCCAGCGTTGCCTGGTAGGCGGCCGAGCCCACAGCCATGGACTGCACGCCCACCGCGTTGCGGGCTTCGTTCATCATGTGGAACATGATGCGGAGCCCGTCGCCCTCGTTGCCGATCAGCGTGCCCAGGCACTCGCCGTCGGTGCCGAAGTTGAGCAAGGTGGTGGAGCAGGCGTGGATGCCCATCTTGTGCTCCAGCCCACCGGTGGTCACGTCGTTGGCCTCACCGAGGTTGCCGGCCTCGTCGTAGCGGACCTTGGGCACGATGAACAGGCTGAGGCCCTTGGCGCCCGGTGCGGCGTCCGGGGTCTTGGCCAGCACCAAGTGGATGATGTTGTCGGTGAAGTCCTGGTCACCGCCGCTGATGAACAGCTTGGTGCCCTCGATGCTGTAGTTCCTGCCGTCGCCCGTGGGGACCGCCTTGGTCGCGCAGTCGCCCACCGCGGTGCCCGCACCCGGCTCGGTCAGGCACATGGTGCCCGCCCAGGCGCCGGCGTTCATCATCGGCAACAGCAGCTCGGCGTCGTCGGGCGCGAAGTGCTGGATCAGGTCGGCCGCGGCCGCGGTCAGGCCGGGGTAGATCAGGAACGCCGGGTTGGCGCCGCAGAACATCTCGATGGTGGCCAGGGTCATCAGCCGCGGCAGACCCTGTCCGCCGACCTCGATGTCGGCGCTGGGCGCGATCCAGCCGCCCTCGCAGTACTGCTCGTAGGTGGCCTTCATCCCCTTGGGGGTGATCACCTGGCCGTCCACGAGGCGGCAGCCCTTCTGGTCCCACTCGGCATTCATCGGGGCCAGGGCGGTCACGGCGAACTTGCGGGCCTCCTCGAGGACCATGTCGTACAGCTCGCGGTTGTACTCGGCGTACTTGGGGTAGTTGGACAGACCTTCCAGATCGAGCACCTCGTAGAGGTTGAACTGGATGTCGCGCATGTCGGCGATGTAGTCGCTTGCCATTCGTCTCCTCCGGGTGAATGAACGCTCACTCAGTACGAGAGCATAGATGGAAAGGGGCAGGTTGAAAAGGGGTGAATGACGATTCATTCATTCCCCTGTGTGGGTGTGTGTCTTCGCTCCGTGCCCCCGTCGGGTTCTGTTCCCGGGGCGCCGATGGTACTGTGCCGCCATTCGGGGAACGCCATGGTGCAGGACGTCATCCGGTCACTGCAGACGACCGCGGCAGCTGCCGACGACGGGCAGCGCGCCAGCGCGCTGTTGCAGCGCGCCGCAGCGCTCGTCGGCGACGAGCTGGCCGGGGTGCGTCAGCAGCTCGAGGACACGACCCGCAGCTGCTCCGGATCCGCGGGCGAGGCTGCAGCTCACCTGCTCGGATCGGGGGGCAAGGCGATCCGACCGGTGCTGACCCTCCTGTCCGCGTCGGCCGCGGGCGGAGACGCCGGCCAGGCCATCCCTCACGCGGCTGCGGCCGAGCTGGTGCACGACGCCACCTTGCTGCACGACGACGTGATCGACGACGGCGTCCAGCGTCGAGGGCAACCCGCGGCCCGGGTGCTGTGGTGCAACACGGTGTCCGTGCTCGGCGGTGATCTGCTGTTCGTGCGGGCGCTGGGCCTGGTCGAGCGCGCCGGGCCCCCGGAGGCCCTGGGTGAGCTGATCGAGACCGTGGCGCGGCTGGTCGAGGGCGAGGTGCTGCAGTTCGACCGGCGTGGTCGGCTCGAGGCCGACGCGGACGCATACGACCGGGTCCTCGAGTGCAAGACCGCCTCCCTGTTCCGCTGGTGCGCGCGGGCTGGCGCCATGGCCGGCGGTGGATCGCCCGCCGTGATCGACTCCCTGGGGCGGGCTGGCCGTCACCTGGGCCGCGCGTTCCAGCTCGGCGACGACCTTCTCGACCTGACCGCCGACGCCGATGCCCTGGGCAAGGACCTGTCCGCCGATATCGGCGGAGGCCTGCTCACGCTGCCGTTGCTGTTGACCCTGCAGCAACGCCCGGACATCGCCCCGGACCTCGCGGCCGCGGGCGAGGATCTCGAGGCCCTGGAGCGCGTGATGGACGCGGTCCGGCAGACCGGCGGCCTGGAGCGGACCCGCGTGGCCATGCACCACGAGCTGACCTCCGTGCACGACGCCCTCGCCGACCTGGAGCACGGCCCGGCCGTGGACATGCTGCGCGCGGTCGCCCGCGCGATCGAGCTGCGTGATCGCTGAGCCCCCGCCCTGGTCCCTGCCCACCCCGCTGGTGTAGCCTGGGACCATGGGGACCGCTGCCGACGCCAGGACCACGCGCAAGGGCGCGGGTCAGTTCTACACCCCCCCCGAGGTGGCCCGCTTCCTGGTGGAGCTGCTCGGCGTGGTGGCGCCCCGGATGCGGGCCCCCGACTCGGTGATCGACCCGGCCTGTGGCCAGGGGGTGTTCCTCGAGGCCGCGGTGGAGGTGCTGCCGCAGGTGCCCTCGCGGATCGTGGGTGTCGACCTGTACCCCCATGACGCGGGTGTGTGGGCCGACGATCCGGTGACGCCGGCGGACACCCTGGTCGGGGACGGCCTGCTGCTGCCCGAGCACGGTGCGTTCGACCTGGTCACCGGCAACCCCCCGTTCCACGGGGACGCCCTGCGGTGCCTCGCGGATCCCGAGGATGCGCGCGTGCCCGCGCTCGCCGAGGCGCTGCAGGAGCGGTTCGAGCTGTGGCGCGCCGGGCTGCGCGAACCGCGCCCGGTGCGGTCGCAGATGGCCATCCCCGGCACGGAACCGCCCGCGCCGCCGCTGACGCACAAGATCCTCCAGCAGCTCTCCCGCTACCCCCTCGAGCTGATGTTCCTCGACCGCTTCGTGCAGCTGTGCCGGCCGGGCGGTCACGTGGTGATCGTGCTGCCCGAGGGCGTGGTCGCCAACCGGCGGCTGCAGTACGCGCGTGACTGGGTGCAACAGACCTGCCACCTGCTGGCCGTGGTGCGGCTGCCCCGCGGTACGTTCCGCAAGTCGGGCACGTCCGCGGTCACCGCCACCCTGCTGCTGCAGCGCCGCGGGGAGGACGCCGGACCGGACGCGGAGACCCTGCTGCTGGACGTGGAGCGGCTCGACCGCCTCGACGGCCTGCTGCGGGACGTGCGCGCCGGCCGGCCGGGGGAGGGGACGGACCATGAAGCGTAGCCGCCAGCTGTGGCTGGGCGAGGGCGACCTGCGGGGACACCGCTGGGACCCCGGCTACTGGGATCCCGCCCTGCGCGATCCCCTCGTCCGGTGCGCGCTGCCGGTGACCACCCTCGGGGAGTTCATCCCCGCCGATGGCATCGCCTACGGGCGGATCCTGCCCGGCAAGCGGCCGCCCGAGGGGGACGGGCCCCTGTACATCACCCAGCGCAGCATCCGGCCCACCGGCGTGGATCCGGCCGCCTGCATCCGTATCCAGGAGGACTGCCCCTGGGATCAGCCGCGCCTGCGGGTGAAGCGGGGCGACCTGCTGGTCCCGCGCTCCGGCGTGGCCACGCTGGCCCGCGGCGTGATGACCGTGTACCTGTCCGCGGCCCCGGCCGTGGTGGACTGCTTCACCGACCGGGTCACGCTGCAGGGGTACCTGCCCCAGGCCGCGACGTTGTTCCTGCGCAGCACACCCGGCTGGCTCCAGATCCACCGGCTGATCAACGGCGTGGGTCCGCCCAACATCGCCTACGACGAGATCCGTGGGCTCCGCGTGCCGGTCTTCGGCGACCGGGCACAGGAGGAGCTGCGCGAGCGGTACGCCGAGGTACACCGCCGTCATCGGGCCTGGCTCGAGCGGTCCGACGCGGTCCGCGCCGCCGGCGGCGATCCGGCCAGCGACGTGCACGCCGCCGAGCTGCGCCGGGGCGCGGCCCGCGCGCTCGCGGGCGCGGTCGCCCACGCCGAGGCGCTCACGTTCGGCCGCTGACGCTTGTCCCGCGCGCACTTCTGTGCTCGGATCCCCGGCCAACGACCGTCGACCTGGAGATTCCGATGACCACCAGCCGCTGGCAGCCCGACGAGGAGACCCCGCGCACGTACGCGCGCCTCTCCGGGGACCACAACCCCGTGCACCTCGATCCGGAGGTGGCCCAGGCCGCCGGCTTCCCGGGCGTGGTGGTGCACGGCATGTGCGTGCTGGGGTCCGTGGCCCGGGCTGCGGCCGCGGCCGCGCCGTCGGATCGGCAGCTGCGCAAGCTCGACGTGCGCTTCGCCGGCCCGGCGTTCCCGGGCCAGGAGCTGGTGATGGAGCCGTCGCCCAAGGAGCTGCCCGACGGCTCGCTGCGGGTGATGATGAAGGTCACCCATGAGGGCCAGGGTTTGATGGCGCCGGCCACCTTCGTGTTCCGCGCCGGCGACCTCGACGAGGCCACGACCACCACCCTGCTGCGGGGCGCGGAGGTGGAGCCGCGGGACGACGACGTGGTCGCCGAGGAGTACACCTTCGACGAGGGCCACGTGCTGGACTACCTGACGCTGACCGCGCCCGATCCCTGCGTCGAGCAGGTGGGTCTGCCCGCGCTGATGGGCACCCTCGGGCTGACCGATGCGCTGTGGTACGCATTCGCCAACGAGAAGCCGGAGGAGCCGGGCAACTGGGTCCACCTGCGCCAGTCCGGTGTGTTCCTCGAGCCGATCCGGATGAACAGGGCCTACCGCTGCCGGGTGCAGGCCGGGCTGACCGTGGTACGCAGGTCGCCGGCCGGGGCCATGATCACCATCCCGTTCACCGTGCAGGAGTCCGTCAGCGGACGGCTGGCGCAGACCGGGACGGTGACGCTGCTGTACGTGCTCGAGCGTTGACGCTCGAACCGGGAGGGAACCCATGATCTACGTGTGGATCGGCGCGCCGGTGGCGCTGGTGGTGCTGGTACTGGCGCGGCTCTTCGTGGGCTACCCCGACCCGGGGCGACCGCTGAAGCGACTGGGCCGCATGACCCACGCGTTCGTGCGCGCGGCCGGCGACACCCTGTTCCCGCCGGGCGGCGAGCTGGGCGTGTCGGCCGAGGACGCGGACGTGGTGGGCTACATGGACCGCTGGTTCGACGCGCTGCCCGCCCAGCAGCGGACCCTGCTCAAGCTGCTGTTCATGGCCCTGGAGCAGACGCCGCTGTCGCGGCTGCAGCTGCGCCGCTTCTCGGCGCTGCCCATGGATCAGCGCGCAGCCCTGCTCGAGCGGTGGGAGGCCAGCCCCTGGTACCTCAAGCGCGCGCTCGTGGTGGCGTTGCGCAGCACGTTCGCCTTCGCCTACCTGGACCACCCCAAGGTGCACGAGGCCCTGGGCATGGCCGACCGCAAGGCCTGCCAGCCGACCCCCACCACGCACCTGTCGCCCGAGGAGCGGGGCGACGGCGCGCTGCTGGACATCGCGGACCACGGTCCGGAGGTGGAGGAGGTGGCGGACGTGGTCGTGGTGGGCACGGGCGCGGGCGGCGCCGTGGCCGCGCGCGAGCTGGCCGAGGCCGGCCTGGACGTGGTCATCCTCGAGGAGGGCCCGTTCATCCGCCCCGAGGAGGTCAGCCGGGACTGCGGCATGGGCATGGCCCAGATCATGGCCGAGGCCGGCCTGCGCACCATGATCGGCCCGGCGGTGATCCCGACCATCCAGGGCAAGTGCGTGGGCGGCTCGACCCTGCCCAACTCCGCGATCCTGTTCCGCATCCCCGACGACGTGCTGGAGCTGTGGCGCGACGACTACGGCGTGCAGGGCCTGACCAACGACGTGCTCACGGCCAGCTACGAGCGCGTGGAGCGCGCCACCCGCAAGCAGCCGTGTAAGCCCGCCGAGCTGGGTCCCAAGAACCTGCTGTTCGCCAAGGGGGCGGAGGCCATGGGGATCCAGGCCGAGCCGTTCCACGTGGCCAAGGACGGCTGCAAGGGCTGCGGCGAGTGCATGCCGTCGTGCCCCATCGGCGCCAAGCGCTCCACGGACATCTCCCACGTGCCCGGCGCGGTGCGCGCGGGCGCGCGCCTGTACGTCAACGCCCGTTGCGACGAGGTACTCGCCGCCGAGGGCGGCGTGCGGGGCGTGCTCGGCTCGTTCCGCGACGCGGACGGCAAGAAGCTGGGCCGGATCCGGATCAAGGCCCGGGCCGCCGTGCTCGGGGGCGGCGTGTTCGGCACGCCGCTGATCCTCAAGCGTTCCGGACTGGCCAACGCCTCGGGCCTGGTGGGCCGCAACCTGCGTGCCCACCCCGGGGGCGCCCTGTTCGGCGTGTTCGACGAGGAGGTCAAGCCCTGGATCGGCCACACCCAGGGCTACGGCGCGTTCATCGACCGGCAGATGAAGATCGAGGTGCTGTGGTCGCCCCTGGCCGTGATGGCCGTGCGCATGCCCGGCCTGGGCCACGCGCTGGCGAAGAACCTGGCGCTGTTCAAGCACATCGCGGTGTGGGACGTGGTGGTGCACGGCACGTCGACCGGGCGGATCCTGTTCTCCCAGGGCAACAACCCCACGGTGTGGTTCAACTTCAACCAGCGCGACACGGACGTGATGGTGCGCGGGCTGAGGCTGGTGGGGGAGATGTTCTTCGAGGCTGGCGCGAAGAGGATCCTGCCCGGCATCTACGGCCTGCCCGCGGAGATCACGTCGGTCGACCAGCTCTCGTTGCTGGAACCGGGCAAGATCAAGCCGCGGCAACTGGTGGCCGCAGCCACCCACCTGTTCGGCACCTGCCGCATGGGCGAGGACCCCAACACCTCGGTCGTGAACTCTCGCGGCGAGTGCCACGACGTGCGCAACCTGTTCGTGGTCGACTCCTCGGTGATGCCCATCGGCACGCGGGTCAACCCGCACGAGCCGATCATGGCCCTGTCCGACTACTTCACCCAGGGCATCATCGAGCGGCTGCGCTCGGAATGAAGACGGACGACGGCTCGTGCGTCACAATGCATGCTCGGGCCACGCAGCGGAGGACGACCATGAAGCGGCTGACCGGTTCCCTGATCCTGGGGCTGACCCTTGCCCTGTGTACCCCGGCCGCGGCGAGCGACCAGCTCGACGGCAGCTACCTCCTCGATCTCGAGGCCAGTGACTCGGCCGACGAGATGATGAAGGAGCTGGGCATGAACCGCGTGATGCGCGCGGCCGCCAAGAAGATCCGAACGCGCATGGTGTTCGACGGCGCGCCGGACAAGGTGCTGCTCACGCTGACGTCGACCCTGGGGGAGCGCACCCAGGAGATCCCCACGGACGGCACGACCCTGTCCATGGAGGATCCCCAGTTCGGCTCGGGTACGGCCACGGCCCGCTGGTCCGAGGACGGCGCCGCCCTGATCATGGTGTCGGACACCCAGCTGAACGACGGCCGCAGCATCCACAACGTGACCACGCGGCGTCTCGAGGACGCCAGCACGATGCTCCAGCTGTTCGAGGTCACCATCGACGGCGGCGAGACCATGGTGATCCGCCGGATCTTCAGGCGGGAGTGATCCTGCCCGGCTCCATGCTCCCGTATGGGGCCCGCCTCACGGACCCTGGGCCGCCGACGATCCACCCTGGCTCTGCTTCAGGTTCTCCCACATACGGGCGAAGGCCTCGACCTTCTCCTGCAGCAGCGCATCCTCCATGGCCCGCTCGACGATCCGCTTCGCGTCCGCGAAGCTGGCCGCGTCCATCCACTCCTGGCGGCGCTGCGCCTCCATGGGATCCAGGCGTTCCTCCCAGTGGGCGTCGAACGCGACGGATGCGGTCAGGCACTGGCGCTCGCCCGCCACGTGCAGCATCAGCCCGCCGCTGGCCACGGCGTCGAACAGGCGGCCCACGAGGTTGAGCTGCGTCAGGGGAGTGAGCGGTCCGTAGTCGCGCGCCGGGCGTCGCTCCGGCGGGGGATAGACGTTGGCCGCGAAGCGCAGCGCTGCGCTGCGGGCGAACAGCACGTTGGTGGGCACGTTGTCCACCACGCACCCGTCCACGAACCGGCCGAGGCCGGGCAGGACCGTGGGGCCGAAGAGCCCGGGCGCGGAGCTGCTGGCGCGCACGGCCAGGGGGAGGGGGCCCCCGACCAGCACCGACCCGCGGGTCCGGGAGAGGTTGGTGGCGTAGGGGTGGAACAGCACGGGCAGGTTCTCCAGCTGTACGCGCCCCAGGTCCTCTGCGACCACCTGTTGCAGCCGCCAGGTCGTGACCAACGACACCCAGGAGGTGTCGCGCATGGTCTTTCCCCGCGCGACCAGCCGGTCCAGGCCCCGGACGCCCTTGACCGCGTAGTAGGCGCCGACGACCGCGCCAAAGCTCGAACCGCTGATCACGTCGATCGGCACCTCGGCTTCGTCCAGCAGCTTGAGCAGGGCCACGTTGTAGTACCCCCACGCTCCGCCGCCGCCCAGGGCCACCCCCGTGGTCCGGCCGGTCAGGGCGCGTGCCCAGCGCGCCAGGGTCGCGCGCTGCCGGGTGGACAGCTCGGCCAGCCCGGCCAATCCCCGCGTGGACCAGGCATGACCGGCTGCGCGCCAGTCCAGCGTCAGCCGGCACTCCAGCCGGGGTGTACCCACGGCCAGGCCGGTGGACTCGGACAGGGGCACCGGCTTGAGCCGGAAGCGGCGCGGCTCCCGGCGCCAGTTGCGCGGCAGCAGCACGGTCTCCAGGCACGCTGGCGGCACCTCAGTGCCGGGCGGTGCCTCGTGCATGTCCGGGGGACCGGTCCACAGGCAGACCCGCGTGGCGTCCGCCGTGGCTGCGGCGATCTCCTCCCGGAGCCCGGCGTCCCCTCGGCTCGACAGCACGAAGATGTACTCGAAGTGGGGGCTGTGCTGCGCCAGGGCATGGGCCAGGCTGCCCGCGGGCACGGTCTGCAGCACGAGCCCGTCCTGCTCGCCGTCGGGCGAGCCCTGCGCCTGCCAGCCGTCCGGCACCAGCCGCAGGGTGAGCACCCGCGAGCCGAACTGTCGTGCCACGGCCATGGCCAGCAGCACGGCGCACGCGTCCACGGGCAGTGGTGTGGTCCGGGGGGCCTGCTGGACCCGCACCAGCTCGGCGTGGGCCATGGGCAGGTCCTGGGGGCGGGCGTCCACCAGCTGCTCCAGCTCCGGACCGGCCATGTACTCCCACCCGTCGAGTACACCACGGCGGAACGCTGCCGAGGACCGGAACAGGTCGTCGAAATCCTGCTTGAAGAAGAACAGCACGCGCGAGAACTGCCGTGCGACCACTCGGTTGTCCATGGGGCGTCCGGTGATGACCGACAGCTCCCCGAAGCAGTCGCCCGGCAACAGCGAGACCTGGCGCGTGCCCTCCACGTGGCCCTGGCTGGGGAAGACCACGTCCAGCTCGCCCGACACCACCAGCAGGAAGTAGGCGTCGCCCGAGTGGTCCGGGTCGTCGGGCAGCACGGCCTCGTCCGGCTCGAACACAGCCGGCACGGCCCGCTGGGCCAGCTGCTGCAGCTGGTAGATGTTCATGTCCCGGAAGATGTGCAGGCGCAGCAGCGCCGTCACCACCCGGATGCTCTCGGTCTCGCGGTCGTGGTAGCCGGCCATCTCGCCCCCGATCGCCTGGTTCCCCCGAGCATATCAGGAGCCCGTCGGCGGCGAGCGCGTCACGCCCGCCGTTGCTGGTGACATGGGATCCGTCGAGGGCAGCGCGGGAAGGAGACGGAGGCAGCCATGAGTACACCCGGAGGTGACCGCCGCGTCCCCCTGGCCCGCGAGCCGGTGCCGGACGCGGCCGACCGCTTTCGAGTCCGCTACCGACGGTGCCTGGCTGGCCTGGCCGCGTTCGGCCTCGCCCTGGTGCTGGCCGGACTGGCCGGTTCGCACGAGGGGGAGCGCATCCTGGGCATCACCGGCGCGACCTGGATCATGGTCATGTTCGTCGTGATGGTGATCTCGGCCATCGTCTTCGGCTTCTCCTACCGCTGCCCGGCGTGTGATGGGCTCCCATCCGAGCTGCGGCATGGCATCCGGTTCCCTCCACCGCGGACCTGCCAGAACTGCGGGGCGAAGCTGCGCTGATCCGGGTCTTGTCCGCTCCGATCCCGCGTGCCAGGATCGGCACACCATGTGGCGCCTGTTCCTCCCATCCCTGTTGCTCGGCTGGTTGTCGAGCGTGGGCTGCCTCCCCGGCCCGTACCCCGATGCCTGGGATCCCGACGGCGACGGGTACGGCGGCGCCGACGACTGCGATCCGGACGACCCGGATATCCACGTGGGCGCGGACGAGGACTGCACGGACGGGATCGACAACAACTGCGATGGCGACATCGACGGCAACGACGCCCAGTGCCAGGACGCGGACGGGGACGGGTACACGCAGCTGATCGATTGTGACGACGACGATCCGGACGTGTACCCGGGCGCCGAGGAGATCTGCGACGCCAAGGACAGCGACTGCGACGGCGAGACCCCCGAGGACGAGACGGACGAGGACGGCGACGGGTACGCGGAATGCAATGGCGAGTGCGACGACTCGGACGCCGCCGTGCACCCGGGCGCGGCCGAGCTGTGCAACGGCGTGGACGACGACTGCGACGGCGTGCTCCCCGCGGACGAGCAGGACGAGGACGGGGACGGCCATGGCACCTGTGACGGCGACTGCGACGACGCCGACGACGCGGTGATCCCGGGCGTGGCCGTCGAGATCGACGATATCTCCTGGGTCTGCGTGCCTGCGGGGTCGTTCGAGATGGGCAGCCCGGTCGGGGAGATCGGCCGGGACGTGGACGAGGTGCCGCACGCCGTGACGCTGACGCGGCCGTTCTTCGTCATGACCACCGAGCTGACCCAGGGGGAGTTCGAGGCCCTCGCCGGGGTGGACCTCGCCGACTGCAGCGGCGGCTGTGGTGCGGACCACCCGGTCCAGTCGGTCTCCTGGTTCGACGCGGTGGTGGCGGCCAACGAGCTGTCCACCGATGCGGGGCTGTCGCCGTGCTACCGGCTCGATGGGGTGGTGTGCGAGGACGGCACGGCAGCGGGGTCGGACCCCTCGATCTGCATGACCGAGGACAAGGGTGGCATCGAGGCCGCGGTGGCGTCCCTGGGCGTCGCGGGTGCGCCCTACGAGTGCGAGGGCTACCGGCTCCCCACCGAGGCGGAGTGGGAGTACGCGGCCCGCTCGGCCGGCCAGGTGACCGACGCCTTCCCCACCGGCGGCAACCTGCTGTCCCCCCTGGACGAGGAGGACTGTGGCGGCGACCTGGTGCTGCACGACGGCACCGCGCTGGACGACGTGGCCTGGTACTGCGGCAACGGGGCGGACCAGTGCCACGCGGTGCGCAGCCTCGATCCGTCGCCGTACGGCCTGTACGACGTCAGCGGCAACGTGTGGGAGTGGTGCCACGACTGGTACACGCAGTACGGCGGGGACGCCACCGATCCCTGGGGACCCGCCAGCGGTGATCGCCGCGTCAACCGCGGCGGGTACGCCTCCAGCATCCCCGGACTGGTGCGCATGGCCAGCCGCAACCGCTTCGATCCCGGGGGACGCTCGGTCGCCATGGGCTTCCGCCTGGTCAGGACGGCCGATCCCTGAGCAGGGGTGGAGCCTGGCAGTCTTCGGGGAAAGGCGTGACGTTCGCCACGGATGACGGTTCGTGGACACGGGGTGATTCCGGCGTGAGTTCCGCCCGTCGGGGCAGGCGTACCTTGTCGGCCCGGGACATTCCCGGCCGACGGTGGGCCGCATACGGATTCACTGGTCGTCCTGGCGTGGGGTGACGGACGTTGCTGGGGCGCGTCGAGCTGGCCACCGATTGAAGTCGCCTTTTCCCACACACCCATGACGAGCGGGCTTCCGGATGTGGCCACCCCTTGGCGGCCCACCGTGCTCGCCCTGCGGGGCCATCCGTCGTCCGGAAATGCCCCGGTTGGTGCACCGTTGGCGCGAGCGCTCCGGATTCACCCACGTCTCCGCCTCGACGCCACGAGATCGCCCCGCCTCGTTTTTCTCGGATGACGGATGGCCCCGCAGGGCGTGGTTGCTGGTCCGCGGATGTACAGGCCGCCTTCGGCTCCGGTGGGCCACGCCACTTCGACGCAATCCGGTTCCGAGTGCCTCGCCACGGACGACGCACGCCATCAGGGCTCGTCTCCCCACGCCGGTACGCCCACTGTATCCGTCAGCCGAGGATGACGAGGCGCCTGAATCACCCCGCAGCATCGAGGACGAGACGGAGCCCGTACGGTC
>CAZXHG010000247.1:0-14735 GCA_964639985.1 uncultured Rickettsiales bacterium | reverse complement strand
GGCGGCTGCCCGTGTTCATCGCCGGGCCGGTGAAGTCGAGGGTGTCCTGGGCCGTGGGTGCCAGCAGGTGCAGGCCGTCGGCGGGGTCGAGGTTCTGCCACACCGTGCGGCTGACGGCCTCGAAGTCCCGGACGTCGCCGTGGCCGTTGGTGACGATGAGCACCTTGGTCAGCGACAGCTGTCCCTCTCCCAGCAGACCCAGGGCGTGCTTGAGCGCTTCGCGCGGATACCGCTCGTCCACCGAGGCCACGGCCAGCGGGTGGAATCCGGATTCGGGGTAGGACCACAGGTCGCGCACACCGCTGCGCACCATCTTCAGCAGCGGCAGGGTCATCTCCTGCAGGGCCTCGCCGATGAAGTAGTCCTCCTGCGGCGGCTTGCCGACCACCGTGGCCGGGAAGATGGCGTCCTTGCGCGCCAGCAGCCGGTCCACGCGGAAGACCGGGAAGTCCGCGGAATGGGAGTAGTGTCCGAGGTGATCGCCGAACGGTCCCTCGCGCCGCAGATCCCCGTCCGACACCGTGCCCTCGAGCACGAACTCGGCCGTGGCCGGGATGCGGTGGCCCGTGCCCTCGCGCTGGATCACGTCCAGCGGTCGCCCCATCATCAGGGCCGCCAGCAGGCGCTCGTCGAATCCCTCGGGCAGCGGTGTGATCGCGGCGATGGTCAACGCCGGAGGTCCTCCCAGGAAGACGCTGATCGGCAGGGGCACGCCCTGGTCGCAGGCCTTGCGGAAGTGGAAGGCGCCCCCCTTCTCGATCTGCCAGTGCATGCCCGTGGTGCGATCATCGAACCGCTGCAGGCGGTAGATGCCCAGGTTGCCGACGCCGGTGACCGGGTCGACGGTGTGCACCAGCGGGAGCGTGAAGAACGGGCCGCCGTCCAGGGGCCAGCAGGTCAGGCACGGCAGGCGATCGAGCTGCGGCGGGGCCAGCTGCTGCTCGAGGATCGGCCCGCTGCGCACCTCCCGCAGGCGCGCTCGCACCAGGCTGAGGAGGTCCTTTCGTGCGCCCCACAGGTTGCGCGGGCTCGGCGGCATTAGCCGCTCGGCCAGGGACGCGATCCGTTCGCCCAGTTCGGCGGGTTCCGCGCCGAGAGCCTTGTACACCCGCTGCTTGGTCCCGAACAGGTTGGTCGCCAGGCGGTAGGGCGAGCCTTGCACGTTCTCGAACAGCAGGGCCGGGCCGCCCCGCGGCAGCACGCGGTGCTGGATGACGGTGACCTCCTGGACCGGATCGACGGGTTCGGTCACGCGTACGAGATCGCCGTCGGACTCGAGGTCGTGCACGAACGACCGGAGGTCGGTGAAGCAGGTCGGCATGGTCAGAGTCTCCCCATCAGCGGCACCACGGCCCCTGCGATTCCGGCGATCGCCGATGTCGGGAAGAACCGGGCCGGCAGCGGGATCATGGGCAGGTAGGCGCAGACGAAGGCCCCGGCCGCCACCAGCCAGGCGGCCCAGGCGAGAGGCCCGCCGTCCAGCACCAGCAGCAAGCCGGTCACCGCCGCCAGGGCTGCGACGTGGGTCAGGCCGGCCACGACCTGCGCCCCACGGCTGCCCAGCAGGGCCGGCAGGCTGTGCACGCCGATCTCGCGGTCGGCCGAGATGTCCTGCAGCGCGTAGATGATATCGAAGCCGCTGATCCAGCACAGCGAGAAGGCCGCCAGCAGCAGGACCGCGGGGCCCAGGTGGAGGTCGCCCGAGGCCGCCACGTGGGCGCCGAGCGGCGCCAGCCCGAGGCACACGCCGATGCCGAAATGGCACAGGGGAGTGAACCGCTTGAGCAGCGAGTACCCGATCAGCGCCAGCGCCGGCACGGGCGACAACGCCAGCACGAGCGGTCCCAGCAGGGTACAGGCGAACAGGTAGGCGGTGAGGCCCGCGCCTGCCACCAGCCACGCCGTACCCACCGTGAGCTGGCCGGATGGCAGCTCACGGCCGGCCGTGCGTGGATTGAGCGCGTCCAGCTTGCGATCCAGCAGGCGGTTCATGGCCATGCCGAGCACCCGCGCGCCCACGCCGGCGAGCGCGATCAGCGCCAGCGTGCCCAGGGGCGGCAGCTGCTGGCCAGCCCCCAGCCAGGCGCCCGCGAACAGCAACGGCAGGCTGAAGACGCTGTGCTCGATCTTGGTGAAGCGCAGCAGCTTCACACCCAGGCCGTCGTCACGTCCGGCCGCGCGGTCGAGACCACCGGCGATGGTCGCGGCCAGGAGCGCCGAGACGCTGGCGATGTTCCGGTGCAGCGCGTCTCGCCCCCCGGTGTCCGCCAGGTCGCTGACTCCCTTGAGCAGCGTGCAGGGCACGGCGCGGTCCCGGCAGATCCCGGCCACGGCCACCCCTTCCATGTCCACCAGCTGACCCCAGGCCGCGATCTCGCGGCGGCGTGCAGGATCGAACACCGGCTCGTCGCACGTGGTCAACCGGGCCGGGGCGAGCTCGCTCCACCTGCCCGCTGCGCACGCCCGGGGTGGGGCGGAACGGTCGTCTCCATCCCGGACCTCCGTGATCCGGTACTGGCTGCCCACGTCGACACCGTCCTCGACCGCGCCGCAGATCCCGGGATTGAGGACCTCGGTGGCCCCGTGTGCGTCGAGCAGGTGCTGCACTCCCCGCGACGCCGCGTCCTTGCCCATCCCGCAGACCAGCACGACTCCGCCGGCGCCCTGCGGCGTGGAGAACGACCACGAGGGGAACGGCTCGGTGTCGAGCGCGCGGGCGTCGAGCCGCGCCAGCAGGGGCTCGGCCTCGCGCTGCGTGGCGAAGAGGATGCCGATCATGGGATCACTCCCGCGTCCCGGGCCATCTCCTCCAGCCGGGCCACGGCCGCGACGCCGTCGGGTCCGAGCGCGAGGCTGCTGTCGTTGACGAAGGTGTCGATGTGTTGCGACAGCACCTCCTCGTCCATCTCCTGGGCGTGCTGTCGGACGAAGGGAAGGGCATCGGCCCTGCGGGTGCGGGCGTCGAGGATGCTCTGTCGCAGCAGCTGGTCGAACCGCTCGGCGAGGACTTCGGGCAGGCCCCGGCGGACGGCGATCCCGGCGAGCGGGATGGCGAGTCCGGTTGTCTCCTCCCACCACTGGCCCAGGTCGACGACCTGTTGCAGCCCCGCGTCCCGGAACACGAACCGGCCCTCGTGGATGATCACGCCGCAGTCGACCTCTCCGCTGGCGACCATCTCCATGATCCGGTCATAGGTGACGAACACCTTGTCGCGGGCCCCGGGTGCCCACAGCCGGAACAGCAGGTGGGCGGTGGTCAGCTCCCCGGGGATGGCGATGCGGCTCCGCAGGACCTCCTCCATGCTCATGGGCCGGGGCGCCACCAGGATCGGGCCGCACCCGAAGCCGAGCGCGGCGCCGGCCTCGAGCAGGCGGTACCGATCCGAGGCGAGCAGGTAGGCGTGGAACGATACCTTCGTGATGTCGTAGATCCCCTCGACGGCCCGGCGGTTGAGGGTCTCGATGTCGTGCAGGTGGACCTCGAGCTCGTGGCCGTCCAGCTCCAGCTTGCCGGTGGCCAGCCCATGGAACATGAACGTGTCGTTGGGGCACGGTGAGAAGGCCAGTGTGAGCTTCAAGACGGCACCTCGTGTCTGCCCGTTCGGGGCGACAATCTAGCAGGTGTTCGCGGTCGTGGCTCGCTGCTCGTGGTCATCGTCGGGCCGAGCTCGGGCTTGTTCGTGGAAAGAGCTTGTCGACTGGAAGATCAGGAGATAGATTGAATGTACAATCAATTTCCATGACGACCTGTCTCTCCTGTGGGAGACGAAAGGAGCCTCGACGACGATGCGGTTGGTCCTGACCTGGTTTCCCTTCGTCTCGATCATCGCCCTCAACTCCCTGGCGGTGGCTGCCGGCTATCGACTCCGGGTCCTGGCGCCGCTGCTGCTGGCCATCGCCGCGGTCACGCTGCTGAACCTGGTGGTCGCGGCCATCCTGAAGATCACGCACTACTTCACCTACGCCGTCGGCGGCGTCACGTTGCTCGGGATCGCCGCCACGTTCGTCGTTCCAGCCATCGGGCAGTGGTTCGTCGAGAACGCCATTGCGGGGCTGTACGCCGGGCTGCTGCTCGCAGCGCTCGTGCCGCCGCTGCTCGGCATGAGGCCCTTCACCTACGAGTTCTCGCGCGGCAGCTACCCCAGGGCGATCGTGGAATCGGAGCAGTTCCGCCGTGTGAACCTGACCATCAACCGCCTGTGGGCGGGCTTGTTCGGGCTCGCCATCGTGCTGACCGTCATCCCCTATACCGAGGACGGCGGGCTCCAGGTCGTGCTCTCGAGTCTCGTGCCCATCGTCGTCCTGCTCGCCGTGGGGCTGCCCATGACGACCAAGCTGCCTGCCGTGCTGATCCGCAGGACACCTGGCGAGCGGCTCCACTTCGAGTCCGTGGGCGAGCTGTTCGAGGCCATGCCCCTGGGATTGAACCGGGATCGGGCCGCGGGCATCGACTCCACGACCCAGTTCCACCTGTCGGGAGAGGAACCCCTTCAGGGGTACCTGACGATCAAGGACGGACGTTGCACGTTCGACAAGGGCGTGCACCCATCTCCGACGACCGTGATCCGGGCAGATTCCGGCCTCTGGCTGGCCATCTCCAACAACGAGATCTCCGGGGACTGGGCCTACCTCAACGACAAGTACGAGTGCGAAGGAGACCTGACGATCCTGCTCCAGCTCCAGGACCTGTTCGCGCCACCGGCGGAAGAGCACGACTCTCCGCTCCCGGCGACTCCCTTCGAGTACGGCTCCCTGCCTGCCGGAGCCATCCGCAGGGTGGTGGTCTTCGACGGCGGCCCCCGGAGCGACCGGTTCTCCAAGACGGCGATGATGGCGCGGCAGTTCTGCGACGGCGCGCGATCCGCAGGCGCCGACGTCGAGTACATCTCGCTCCGCCGCAAGCAGATCGAGGCCTGCACGGGCTGCTACAGCTGCTGGACGAAGACCCCCGGCGAATGCGTGTTCGACGACGACATGACCGAGCTGAGGAGGGCGTTCAGGCAGGCCGAGCTGGTCGTGCTGGCCACCCCGCTGTACATCTTCAGCGCGACCGGGAGGATGAAGACCTTCCTGGACCGGCTGCTGCCCAACATGCAGCCCTACATGCAGATCGATCCGCGGGGACACACGCTGCATCCACATCGCTATGCCGGGGATCCGGCGCAGGGGCTGGTGGTGTTCAGCGCGGCCGGCTTCCCCGACGTCGAGGACAACTTCGACGGCCTGCGCGGCATGGTGCGCTGCATGGGTTCGCACTTCGAGAAGTCGACGCTGCTCGCCGAGTTCTACCTGCCTGGCGCGGAGTTGCTGGCGCAGCCGGTCTACGCCGAGCGCTTGACGAGGGTGCGGGCCGCCTGCCGCAATGCCGGCGCACAGGTGATCCGTGAAGGCCGGATCGACCGGCGTCCGATGGACACCGTCTCGGATCCGGGCGTGACACCGCGCAGGTTCCAGGAGGGGGCGAACCACTTCTGGGAGACCATGGATGGCAAGGGGGCGTTCCTCCGACAGGCCCCGCAGCTGCCCGCGGAGAAGGGAGACGACGAGTGAGCAATGGAAACGAGCGGCGGTCTCGGATCACGCGCGAGAAGATCCTCGACGCGGCCGAGCCGGTCTTCCTCGAGCGCGGGTTCGAGGGGAGCTCGCTGGGCGCCATCGCCAGCGGTGCCGGGGTCAACACGAGCCTGATCAGTCACCACTTCGGCTCCAAGCGGGGACTGTGGGAGGCCACGGTCCAGCGCCTGTCACGACGGTACTTCCGCCTGCAGATGCAGACCCTCGAGCAGGGTGAGGGGCGGGGTCTGGACCTGCTCACGGACTCGGTCGCGGCCTATCAGCGACACGTCAACCAGACACCCGGGGTGGCCCGCCTGATGGCCTGGCAGTTCCTCGCTGGCGAGCGACGACCGAGCGACGAGGCGCGGGAGGTGATCGAGCTGGGGTTCGTCCGCCTGCGGGCGGGCCAGCAGCTCGGCCTGGTCCGCGAGGACCTGGCCCCGGAGATGATCTGGGCGATGTTCATCTCGCTCGCCGATGGCTGGGCCCTGCTGAAGGACGGCTACGGAGAGCTGCTGTCTGCTGCTGCCGGGCCGGACGGTGACCTGGATCGGGCCTACATGGACACGGTGCTGAGCGTGTTCCTCGACGGTGTGCGTGGACCCCAGGGATGACTGCAATCCAGGAGAGAGAGGGCAGAATCATGCGAATCCGATGGATGTTGGTGCCGTTGATCGTCCTGGGCGTCGGCATGGCCGTGCCCGGTTCGGCCGCGGACGGGGACACGCCCGTGCGGTTGACCGTGACGATCATGGACGTCGCCAGCGACGAGGGCCTGGTGCAGGTGGGGCTGTACGAGGCCGAGGGCTTCCCCGTCGTGGGCGAGGAGATCGTCGGGGAGCCCGTGCCGGCGAGCGCCGGTACGGTCCGTACGTCGCTGCTCGCGCCCGGGGCGGGCACCTATGCCGTGGCCGTCTACCATGACGTCAACGCCAACGGGGAGCTCGACACGAACCTGCTGGGCATTCCCAAGGAGACCTACGCGTTCAGCAACAACGTGTACGGGCTGTTCGGAGCGCCGAGGTTCACCAAGGCGTCGTTCGTGCTCGAGGAGGAGGCCGAGATATCGATCTCTTTGGCGGAGTAGTGCGGCACGGACGCGAGAACGGGCTCGCGCTCCGCTTCAGCGGGGGATCGGCCTGGGCGAGCCCGTCGACTACACGAACCATTCGCTGGGCGGCATCGATCTCCTGAGGGGTGCTACTCCTTCCGCTTCCGTGGCCATCACTTCGCTGACGTAGAGCACCGGAATCATGAGGGAACAACGGCTTCGCCGTCTTGCGCTCATGAAGGATGCGGGCTGTTCCGTCCGCGTCCAGAGCCAGGTGTCGCTGCGGTGCATGGGGTGGTCCAGGGCGCCGACGTCCCGGCGGACGGTCACCTCCACGGTCAGTGCGGTGATGGTCGACAGTCCGGTGAACTCGGGTCGGCTGGTGTCCGTGCGACGACGGGTGAACTCGTAGCTGAAACTGGCGCCGGTGGGCCAGGAGCACGGGGGGGTGCTGTACGGGGCTGGCAAGGCTTCCGCGGGATCCTCCCCGTCCTAGCAGCCGCTGCCCGGATACACCGTGGCGTCCCGATCGTCGCAGTCCATGCCCGGGGAGGTGACTGCCTGGTACGGTCCGGGCAGCCACCACGACGGGTACCCGTCCCAGTCCATGTCCCACTGGTTGGCGTACGGGCCGCCGAACGAGCCGATGTCGGAGGCGTGGCCGTCGGGATCGGGGACGCTGGAGTCACCCGCGGCGATCAGCGGCGACGTGACCCACAGATGCAGGTCCCAGGCCGTCGGATCCGCAGCGGACAGATCGAGGAACATGGGGTCGGCGTGGAAGTTGCCATCGACGCCCAGGGGATCGGCCATGTCGGCGAACTGATCCGGGCCGCTGTCCCAGAAGGAGCAATGGGAGAGGTGGACGATGTTCTCGCCGGTCCCCAGCGCTAGCGCATCGCCTTCCCACGTTGCCCAGTTGGCCCGGAAGGCCACGTTGGTGAACCACGCGGTCGACCCGCCGGCTATCCACGCGGCTCCTCCCTCGTTCGCTGACCCGTTGTCGGCCAGCGTCGCGTTGGTCATGGTGAGGTAGCTCGACAACAGGCGTATCGCGCCACCCGCATAGTCGGTGTAGTTGCCGAGGAACAGGACGTTCTCCAGCTGCGGATGGGAGCCGAAATAGGCAACGAGGGCTCCGCCCTCGTCGTTGGCCGAGTTCTGCACGAACGAGACGTTTCGGATGTCGAACAGCATGTTCTCGCAGGTCACCGGGGCGGCAAGCGGGATGTCCGTGTCGTCGTCACCGCTGTCCGTGTCGTCATCTCCGTACGGGTCGGTCGCGTCGTCGTCATCGGACGTGCTCGACGTGTCGTCGTCCTCGACCGAGAAGTCATCCGGATCACCCTGGTCCGGGCACCCGACCTGAGCGACCGCGAGAACAGCGATCGCCGGGACGATGGAGATGCGCATGACTTCCCCCTCTGTCCATCACGGTACCACGGTGTCGAGCGTCTCCAAAGCGATGGGGGAGCCTGAACCCTCCCGCTCTCCCTCCGGGCGGGGAAGTGGCCTGCTACCTGAACTTCCGCAACACGAACCACCCGCCGACCCCGAACAGCACGGAGATCCCCAGCCCGACCAGGTTGATGGCCAGGAAGTGGTGCCGCACGGTCTCCGGACCCAGCCAGTTGAACAGCCAGATCTGGAGCTCCGGGGTCATACCCGGGGGGCAGGTGGCGAAGTTGGCCATGCCCTTGACGAAGAAGGCCACCAGGCTCGCGGCAACGGCCATGGGCACGTGCTTCCACCGGAACAGCGACGCGAACAGGCAGGCTGGCGCCGCCACGAGCAGCACCAGCTGATAGGCCAGCGGCCACTCGAACTTGAAGCCCCGCGTGAAGTACTGATCGATGGTCGCACCGAGGGGGAACATCACGAACAGGACGATGCCGTACGTGGCCAGGGCCCGGTTGCCCAGGATCATGGCCAGGCTCACCAGGATCGCCGCGATCGGGCACAGACACGCAAAGCGCGTCACCGGCGGCGCGGGCAGCATGCACCGGGGGTGCATGAGGCACTGGATGTCCATCACGTAGTGCACCACCACCAGGGCCAGCATCAGCAGCCCGAGGAAGGCCAGGCCACGGTCGGCCGAGTACTTGCGTGGGTCCAGCTCCATGCGCATGACAGCTCCGCGTTTCGGTGCCCGCGACGATAGCAGATCAGGGGAGGGGAGACATCAGGCCTTGCGGCGCCGTGCGCTCTCCAGCAGGTGGTAGATGACCGGGCAGGCCACCAGGATCAACAGCGACGAGGTCCCCACCCCACCGATCGACACCAGCGCCATGCTCTGGCGCAACTCCGCGCCCGGTCCCAGCGCCAGGGCCAGCGGCACCATGCCGGCGATGGTCGACAGCGAGGTCATCAGGATGGGCCGCAGGCGCATGAGCGCGCCCTTCTCCAGCGCGTCGATGATCGGCACGCCGAGCGACCGCTGGCGGTTGGTCTCCTCCAGCATCAGGATCGCGTTGTTCACCACGATCCCCACCAGCATCACCAGGGCCATCATGCCGAAGATGTCCATCATCACGCCCGAGGCCGCGAGCGCCATCAGCACCCCGATCAGGGCCAGCGGGATCGTGCTGAGGATCGAGATCGGGTGGATCACCGACTCCAGCAATCCGGCCAGCAGCATGAACGTCAGGATGATCGCCAGCACCAGCGCCGTGCGGATCTCGGCGACCGCCTCGGCCCGCTGCTCCTCCTCGCCGCCGAGGATGATCTGGTAGGGCTGCTCCAGGTTCTCCAGGTCCAGGTGCTCGGCGATCGCGATGGTCGTGTCCCCGGACGCACCCCAGGCCATGTTGGCGAACACGGACGTCCGGTAGTTGCGGTCCATGCGCGAGATCTCCGAGGGGGCCCACACCTCCTCCACCGTGGCCAGCTCCCGCAGCGGCACCTGGGCCCCGGACGGGGTCTGTACCGTGGTGGCGGCCACGGTCGCCGCGCTCGAACGATCCTGCTCCGCCAGCCGGATACGGATCGGATCCTCGCGCGTACCTCTCCGGATCCGCGCCTCGGTGTCCCCCTCCAGCGCCACGCGCAGCAGCAGCCCCAGCTGGGTCTGCGTCAGCCCGGCCTGCGCGGTGCGCACCGGGTCGGGGCTGATGCGCACCTGGGGCGCGATCTCGTCCCCGCTGCGGTCGATGTCCACGATGTTGGGCTGGGCGACAAGCGCCGCCACGACCTCGTCGGCGAGCTCCGACACCCTGTCCGGATCCGGCCCGATCACCTCGATCATGAAGTCGTCGCGGACCGCGGTCTCGCCACCCCCTAGCTCCTTCAGCGTGAGGTCCGCGCCGGGCACGGATCGCGCCAGGATCGGCCGCAGCTCCCCCACCACCTCGCTGGTCGAGGGCCTGCCCTTGCGGTCCTCGAGCACCACCCGCAGCTCGGCCTCCGACCGCGACTCGATGGTGCCGAACAGGGTCCCGTACTGCCCAACCGCGCCGTAGGCCGTCTCGATGGCCGGGTGGGCCGTCAGCACGCGCTCGCAGCGTTCGATCGCGCGCTGTGTCTCCTCCAGGCTCGACCCGGGCGGCATGCTCATCTGCATGATGAAGAAGCCCTGGTCCGGGTCCACGAACCAGCCCATGGACACCACCCGGCCCAGCAGCAGCAGGGTGACCGCGAACACGGTCAGCAGCCCGGTGAGCGTGGCCGCGCGGTGGGTCAGGGTCCAGCGCAGCGCCCCGCGGTAGGTCTCGCTCAGCGCGTCGAAGCCGCGGTTCCACAGCTTCGCCAGCGGCCCCACGCGCGGTCCCTTGCTCCCGACCCGCTTGCGGAACAGGAACGACGCCAGCATCGGCGTGAGCGTGAACGACATGAACAGGGAGAACACCATCGAGAACGTGATGGTGAGCGCGAACGGCACCAGGAACTTGCCGGCGATGCCCTGCATGAACGCGATGGGCGTGAACACCAGGATGTTGGTCACCGTGGACCCGATCACGCCCAGCACGACCCGGCCCGTGCCGACGTTGGCGGCTTCCCTGGAGTCCGCGCTGGTCTCGGCCTGCCGCGCGATCGACTCCAGCACCACGATCGAGGCGTCGACCATGGTACCCACGGATATGGCCAGGCCCATGAGCGTCATGTAGTTGATGCTCAGGCCGGCGAGCTTGATGAACGACAGGGTCGCCACGATGGTCGCGGGGATGGAGATCGCCACGATCAAGGTGCCGCGGATGTCGTGCAGGAACAGGTACAGCAGGCTGGCGGTGAGCAGGATGCACAGCGCCATGGTGCCGATCAGGTTGTTGACCGAGATCTGGATGATGTGGGACGAGTCGTGCACCCACAGCAGCTCCATGTCCTCGGGCATGCCCGTCTCGATCTCGGCGATGCGGTCGCGCACCCGCTTGCCCAGGGCGACGGTGTTGGCGTCGCTCATCTTGAACAGGGACACGCCGATGCATCCCTGGCCATTGATTCGCGCGCGGGTGACCTCGGGCGAGAGGCCGTCGGTGACCGTGGCCACCGCGGTCAGGGGGACCAGCTCACCGGTGGGCGCGGTGAGGGTGGTGGCCTTCAGCTGTTCGATGGAGCGGAATGCGGCGGCGAGCCGCACCGGCACGGCGGTCTGGTCGTTCTCCAGGGTCCCGGCGGGCAGGTCGATGCCGGCGGAGCGGATCGCCTCGACCACGTGGCCCAGGGTCAGGTGATGGGCCAGCAGGCGGGCCTGGTCCACCTCGACCTGCACCTCGCGCTCGCGGTTGCCGGTCAGCTCCACGGTGGCCACGCCGGGCAGGCGGCTCAGCGGCGTGACCAGGTCGTCATCCACCCAGGCGGACAGCTCCTCGATGGGGCGGTCGCCGGTCACGGCCATGGTCATGGTGGGCGCGGCGTTGAGGTCGATGCCGTTGACGGTCGGCTCCCAGGCGCCCGGCGGCAGCTCGTGGTCGATCCGCTCCAGCACGGAGCGGATCTCCTGGATGGCCGCGTCCACGTCCGTGTCCATCTCCAGCTGGAGGATGGCGCGGGCCGCGTCGGGCACGGCGACCGTGCGGATGCGGGTGACGTTGTTGACCCGGCCCAGGGCCTCCTCGACCGGCACCAGGATGGACGCCTCCACGTCCTCGGGGCTGGCGCCCGGGTACACGATGGTCACCATCACGTAGGGCAGGTCGAAGCGGGGCAGCAGCTCCACGGGCATCTGCTTGTAGGACACGATGCCGAACACCACGAACACGCCGACGACCATGGTCATCAGCACCGGGCGGCGGACGGAGAGGGAGGAGAGCCACATGGCGGATCAGTCCTCGATCACGCGCAGGGCCACGCCCTCGCTCGGGATGTGCTCCTTGCCCAGGGTGACCACGCGGTCGCCCACGGCCAGGTCGCCGGTCACGGCCACGGAGACGTCGTCGCGGTTGCCGGGCTCCACGGCCACGGCGCGGGCGAGCCCCTTGGAGTCCACCACCCACACCGAGGGCTGGCCCTCCTGGGAGGTCAGCGCGGCGCGGGGGATGAGCAGGGCGTCGGTCTCGGTGGTGGCGATCACCTCCGCCTGCACCGGGTAGCCGGGCAGCAGCAGGTGCTCGGTGTTGGGGATCGTCACGCGTACGCGGAACTGGTTGATCACGGGGTAGGCGCCCATGGAGCGCTCCACCACCTGGCCGGTGAAGGTGCGGCCCGGCAGCGCCGTGGTGGTCAGCTCGACCGCCTGCCCGGACTCGATCAGGGCCACGTCCACCGACTCCACCATCAGCTCGACCATCATCGTGTCGATGGCCGCGACCTGCATCAGTGGCCGGTCGTTGGGCACCATCTCGCCCTCGTTGTAGTCGATGCGCGTCACGATCCCGCTGATCGGGGCCGTGATCCGGATGGCGGCCACCGCCGCCTCGTAGTCGGACCTCGCCGCGTTGGCCATGGCCCGTGCGTGCTCCACTTGCTGGTCGGTGACCGCACCCTGTTCGTGCAGGGACTCGATGCGCTCCAGGTCGGCGCGGGTGGCCTCCCACTGGGCCTTGAGCGGCTGGTAGCGGAAGCCGAGCGGAGACAGGGCCACGTCGCTCATCGACGCCAGCAGCTGACCGCTGCGGACCTCGTCCCCCACCTTCACGTGCACCATCTCCAGCAGGTTTGGCGTGGTCGAGATCACCTCGGACTGCCGCTCTCCCTCGAGGGTGCCGAACAGGCGGATGCGCCGCGTGAGCTGTCCCTGCCGCACCGCGCCCGTCTCGACCGGCACGCCGTTGGCGGCCTGCAGGTCGGCCTGGGTCGGGGTGGGTTCGTGTTCGCGCTCGGCGCGCAGGACGCGCAGCGTGCCGATGGTCAGCAGCGCCACGGTCAAGAGGCCGAAGGCCTTGAGCCAGCCCTTCATCGCATCACCTCCTGGCCACCAGGGCCGTGACCACACGGCCGAGCACGTCGGTCGCCCGCCGGTGGAAGCGCTCCCGCTCCTCGTCGTCCGAGGTCGCGTCCTTCCAGATCGCGCCCACGCGCAGCATCATCAGCAGCTCGGCGAGCTCGTCGGCGTCGGACTCCACCCCCAGCTCGTCCATCAACCGACCGATCACCTCGGCGAGCAGGTCGGTGACCCGCTGCACCTGGCCGGTGAACGCCTCGCGGGGCCGCTCCATGGCGATGCAGGCGGCCAGGATCGGCGGGGAGAGCAGGTTGGGCCCCTGGTCCAGGGCGAACCACCAGCTGATCAGACGCTGCAGCGCCTCGGCCGCGGGCACCTCGTCGAGCTCGTCGGCGAGCTGCTGCAGGGTGCCCCAGCGCTGGGACAGCTCGGACTCCACCATGGCGGTGAAGACCTCCTCCTTGCTGGCGAAGTGGAAGTATACGCCCCCCTTGGTCAGCCCGGCGTCGGCCGCGATGCGGGCCATGGAGACCTTGTCGTAGCCGTCCGTGGAGAACGCGTGCGCCGCGGCCTCCAGGATCTGTTGACGCCGCACCTCTTCGGGCAGCTTCTGGAAGGTGCTCACCGGACCTCCGGAGGATTCGTACGACTCATTCCGACCAGTAGGAATGTAGCGCTGGGTGCGGCGGATGGCAACTCATTCCGACCGGTAGGAATGTGTTCTCGATCCCGCCTCAGTGGCGGGTGATGACGCCCACGGCACGCACGACCTCTGGGTCGGGATAGCGGCCCAGCAGGTCCTGCGTCAGGCGGTCCACCTCGGCCTCCTCGGCGCGGCGCTGCGAGGTTGGCACGTGGAAGGTGGTCTCCGGGATGGTGAACCGCACCAGGTGGACCAGCTCGTGGGTCAGCACCACCAGCGCCAGGGCCTCGAACGCCAGCGCCTCGCGCTGCTGGCACTCGAGCATGCGGGTGTCGTGCAGGCAGATGCGGTGGAAGCGGTTGAGCCGCCGCTTCCCCGGCGAGCGGCCGTAGCGGATGATCTGGGCCAACGCGGGGGCCGCCGGTACCTCGTCCGGAGACAGCTCGGCGAGGGTGGCCACGTCGTACGCGTACCGCTCCGCCTCGAACGAGGGCACTGCGAAGCAGTCACCCACCAGCTCCTCGGCGCGGTCGAGCAGCCGGGGGACCTGGTCGAGCTGGGTGCGATCGAACAACAGGGCCACGATTCCCCTCTCGCGCGGACCCGAAAAACCTTGACATCGGGGCCCAGATGTCAATCTTAGTAGCGCTTCGACGGAGGTGACAGCATGCCGATCTACGAATACGAATGCAGCTCCTGCGGTTCGGTGTTCGAGAAGATGCAGCGCATCACCGAGCCCGCACCCGAGACGTGCGAGCTGTGCGGCGACGGCCCGGTGCACAAGCTGATCTCCCAGAGCACGTTCATCCTCAAGGGCTCCGGCTGGTACGTCACCGACTACGGCCGCGGCAACTCCGGCGGCAACAAGGGCAAGTCCGAGTCCCAAACCGAGTCCAAGCCGGCCGAGACCGAGACCAAGAAGACCGAGTCCAAGCCCGAGTCCTCCAAGGACTGATCCTTCCGCTCACCCTCGAACAAGCACCTGCTCGGGCGTGAACCGGCCCCACACGCCTGTTCACCGCTCGACAAACACTTCTTCCAGCCCGAGCAGGCGTGTGGGGCCGGTTCGGGGCGTGACAGGTGTTTGTCCGGGGTCGAGCAGGCGTGTGGGGCCGGTTCGGGGCGTGGCAGGTGTTTGTCCGGGGTCGAGCAGGCGTGTGGGGCCGGTT
>CAZXHG010000246.1:0-14789 GCA_964639985.1 uncultured Rickettsiales bacterium | reverse complement strand
ACGGCCGGAACGGCTGCTGCCACTCCACGTCGTTGTGGCCGAACTGGCCGTTGCCCACCCAGGCGGCGTACCACAGCTGGGTGAAGTCCCCGGGCCACAGGCTGCCGTACAGCACCGCGCCCAGATCGGACCAGAACGTGCCCGCGAGCGGACGCGCGAACCCGGACCGCTCGGGCATGCCGGGCACGCAGTGGCTCTGGTACATCAGCGGCCGCGTCAGCGAGGGCTGGTTGTTGGGCTCGGCCATGTAGTTGACCCGGCCGAAGGGCACGAGCACGCGGCCGATCTCGAAGTTGACCGCGCCGGTGAGGCTGATGCCGAGGTAGCCCTGGATGATGGAGAAGGAGCTGCCCACGTGGGTGTAGCAGGGGTGGAGCGACACGTAGAAGTGGTCGCTGAGGTCGGCGTTGATCTTGAGGTGGATCACGTCGAGCTGGATGTCGTTCTCCACCATGCCCTCGGGGTAGCCCTCGGCGGTGAATGCCTGGAACGAGGCCACCCCCGCCCAGTCCCAGCGAGCGGCCCGGGACTTCCCCGGGATCGCTGCGATGGTCAGCAACGTGGAGAGGAGGAGCAGGCGACCTACCCTGCGCGTCGTTTGCGTCATGACCCAGAACCCTCGCTGTCGGCATTCCGACGGTGCCCCGATGGTAGCATGGCCGCGATGAACGTCCGGACCCGCACCGCGCTGGTGACCCTGGTGCTCAACACCGTGCTAACGGTGCTGAAGTTCGTGGCGTTCGCCTTCACCGGCTCGCTGGCCATCCTGGCCGAGGCCTGGCACTCGTTCGGCGACATCGCCACGTCGGCCACGGCCCTGCTGTCCGTGCGCCGGCAGCAGCACCTCGACGAGACGGCCGAGACCGAGCCGGTGGTGCCCGCGCCCACGCCCGCGCCGCGGCCGATCCTCCCGCAGGGGGCCGACGCGTCCATCACCCTGGAGAGCCCGTCCCCGGAGATCGCGGACGCGGACACGGTGGACATGCCGCTGGACTCGGGGGAGTGGGCGCCCGACTCCCTGGAGGTGCCGGAGTGGCCCGTGGGCCTCGACAGGGTCGAGGACGGCGCACCCCTCCCGGCCGAGGAGTCGGCCGAGGAGGCCGTCGCCGACGGACCCGCGGCCGTGCCAGACTCCCGCTGGCGCCGCGCGTTCACCCACCCACTCCTGCGCTGGCTGGCAGTGGCTGGTCGCGCCGTCGGCCGGTTCTCGGCCGGGGTGTGGAACCTGCGGCCCGAGCAGAAGGCGGCCCTGGTGATCGGGCTGTTCCTGGCGGGCATCGGCATCGCGCTGCTGCGCAAGGTGGCGGGTGCGGAGCCCACCGTGGTGGAGCGGCCGCTGGCGGCGGGCATCGGCTTCCTGGTGTTCTCCCTGGCCTCGTACGCGGTCAGCCGCTTCGAGCTGGGCGTGGGCAGCGCCGAGGGGTCGGCCGCGCTGACCGCGGACGGCATGCACGCCCGCGCCGACGCCGTGGCCACCCTGCTGACCGGCGTGTCGCTGATCCTGTACTGGTTCGGGGTCAACATCGACCGGCTGATGGCTGGCGTGCTGGGCCTGATCATCCTGTCGTTCGCGGCCGAGACCCTGGTCAACTTGGCCGTGGGCGTGCTGCGGCGCGAGGAGCGCTACGTCCTGCACCACCGCACCACCGACGTGCTGGGCGCGCTGGTGGAGCCGGGCGTGCTGGTGGCGGGCTGGCGGCGGCTGAGCGCCCGCCTGGACCGCGGCGGCGCGGTACTGCAGGGGCTCAACCGGGTGCTCAAGTCGCTGCCCTACGCGGTGGCTGCGGTCGCGCTGCTGCTGTACGCCTCGACCGCGCTGTTCACGGTGCCGGCCGAGTCCCAGGCCATGGTCGAGCACTTCGGCCGCGTGGCGAACGCCGACGAGCCCGCCGGACCCGGCCTGCACCTGAAGTGGCCCTGGCCCATCGATCGCGTGGAGCGGGTGGACAGCCGACGGGTGCGCGACCTGTCGGCCGGCAACAGCACCCGCGACGCGACCGTGCCCATGATCTGGACGCGGCAGCACGGCACGGACGAGGTGTTCGTGTCCGGGGACAACAACTTCTTCTACCCCTACCTGGTGGTGCAGTACCGGGTGGCGGACGTGTACGACTATCGCTACGCGGTGGCCGAGCCGGACCGGCTCCTGGAGAACCTGGTGCTGCAGACCATGACCGATGTGTTCGCCCGGCGTAGCTTCTACGGCGCGGCGCTGGAGGAGCGCGAGTCCCTGGGCGCGCTGATCCGCGCAGAGGTCCAGGCCGAGCTGTTTTCCATGGACACCGGCATCGAGATCGTCGACCTGGTGGTCAAGGACGTGCACCCGCCCCGGGACGTGGCCCGCTCGTTCGAGTCGGTGGTGGCGGCCATGCAGGACCACGCCACGGTGGTCAACCAGGCCGAGGGGTACCGCAACCTGAAGATCCCGCAGGCGCGGGCGGACGCGGTCCGGCAGCAAGCCGAGGCGCACGCCTACGTGGCCGAGAACAAGACCCGCAGCGAGGGCGAGGCGTCGCGGTTCGTGGCGCGGCGGGCGGCGTACGCCCGCAGCCGGGCCGTGACCCGCCAGCGCCTGTACATCGACGCCATGGTGCGGGCCCTGGGCGGCCGCCGCAAGGTGGTGATCAGCCCCTCGGCCGGGCAGCCCGACCTGTGGCTGGACGACACCGTGTCCCCGCCGCCGCGCAAGCAGCGGTCGCGGAGCGACGGCGAGTCAAAGAAGCGCTCTTCGCGAGCGAGGAACTGAAAGGAGGCCGCCCGTGCGCAAGCTGGCGATCCTCTTGACCCTGGCCGTGGTGGTGACCGCGGCCTGGACGTCGGCGTTCACCGTGTCCGAGCGGGAGATGGCGATCGTGTCGCTGTTCGGCGATCCCAAGCGGATCGTCGAGGACGCGGGGCTCGAGTTCAAGGCGCCCTTCGGCATCCACCAGGTGATCCGCATCGACCGTCGGATGAACGTGTTCGAGACGCAGGTCATCCAGCTGATGCTCAAGGATCGCAATCCGGTGATCGTCACGTGCTACGTGACCTGGCGCGTGTCCGAGCCGCTGGCCTACTACCAGTCCCTGGGGGACCGGACCAACGCCGAGCTCAAGCTCGGCGACCTGATCAACTCCGAGATGGGCACCGTGCTCGGCCAGTACAACCTCGAGGACGTGATCAACACCGAGGAGGGGGCAGTCAGGCTCGACGAGATCGAGCAGCAGCTGGTGGCCAACATCGCCGACCGGGCCGCGTCCACCTTCGGCATCGACGTGGCCCGCATCGGGATACGGCGGTTGGGCTACCCGCCCATCGTGTCCAAGGCCGTGTTCGACCGCATGAAGGCCGAGCGGGAGAAGGAGGCCAGCCGGCACCGGGCCGAGGGCAAGGAGAAGGCCGCCACCATCGAGGCCGAGACCGACCGCGAGGTCTCCGAGATCCTGGCCACGGCCTACCGGGACGCCGAGGTGATCAAGGGGGAGGGGGACAGCGAGGCGATGCGCATCTACGCCGACGCCTACGGCCAGGACCAGGAGTTCTTCCTGTTCCTGCGCTCGCTGGAGGCCTACGAGCAGGTGCTGGACGAGAACAGCACCGTGGTGCTGAGCACGGACGCGGACCTGTTCCGCTACCTGGAGTCGATGGAGGGACGTTGAGCGAGACCGCGCCGAGCCCGGACCCCGACGGCGCCGACCTGCTGCGCCAGCAGGCGCGCGCGTCGCTGCGCTTCGTGGTGCGCGCGCTGCAGGTGGCGGCCGCGCTGGGCGTGGTGGTCTACCTGGCGTCCGGGATCCGCACGGTGCGGCCGGACGAGGTGGGCGTGGCCCTGGTGTGCGGCCGGGCGGTACGCACGGACCTGCAGCCGGGCATGCACTACGTGCTGCCGTGGCCCCTCGGCGCCATCGAGCGGGTTCCGGTCAAGCGGGTCGAGCGCATGGTGGTGGACGACATCTCCCCGTCCCTGGCCACGGACTCGGCGTCCGGCGCGTACTACAAGCGCACCGGCCTGAAGTCCTACTGCGTGACCGGGGACAACAACCTGGTGCACGTCACCTTCACCCTGCAGTACGTGATCGCCGACCCGGTGGACTACCTGTACCGCTCGCGCGACCACGACGAGCTGCTGCGCCACCTGGCCAGCTCGGCGGTGACGCACGCCATCGCCCGGATCCACGTCAAGGACGTGCAGACCGTGGCCAAGGGCGACATCGAGGAGGAGATCCGCTCGCGGCTGGCCGAGGACCTCGACGCCCTGGACGCGGGCATCGCCATCGCGTCGGTGGAGCTGACCGAGGTGGCGCCGCCGGCCAAGGTGCAGAAGTACTTCGACGACGTGGTCAACGCGCAGATGGACGCGGCCAAGATGGTCAGCGAGGCCGAGGCCTACCGCAACTCCAAGCTGCCCGAGGCCAAGGGCCGCGCCTCGCGGCTGGTGCAGGAGGCGCGCGCCTACAAGCAGCAGCAGGTCAGCCACGCCGAGGGGGAGGCGGAGCGCTTCGTGGCCCAGCTCACCGAGTACCGCAAGGCCCGCCGCGTGTCCCGCGAGCGCCTCTACCTGGACTTCGTGACCCGGGTCTACCCCTCCCTGCACAACAAGATCGTGGTGCAGACCGACGGGGGTGAGCCCATCGGCGACATCCGGTTGCAGGGGCAGGGCAAACGCTGAATGCGGTAGAACAGGGGCATGCGGATTCCCCGGCTCTGGTTCGTCCTGCTGCCTCTCCTGCTCGCCGTCGCCGGCTGCACTGAAGATCCCGTGTTCGACTTCGACGGTGCGCCCGACTACTGGCAGCCCGGCCCGTACGACGCGGCGACCTATCCGGCCCTGGGCTGGGACTGCGATGACCGCGACCCGCTGCTGCGGCCTGGCAGCGGCTGCTGATCAGGCGCCGAGCACCTCGATCCCGGCCGCATCGAAGGCCACCCGGCAGCGCTCGGCCGCGCCGGCGGACATCCACCCCTCGTGGTCGTAGGGCAGGTCCAGGCCGAGCGCCCGCCGCTTGGGCACCCACAGCGGGTGATAGGCCAGCAGGGCCACGCGCCGTAGCCCCAGGTCCCGCAGCAGGGCCGTGGCTTCCACCAGGTTCTCCGGCGTGTCCGTGATGCCCGGGACCAGCGGGAGCCGCACGAGCAGATCCCGGTCGAGGCCGGCCAGCCAGCGCAGGTTGTCGTGGATCGCCCGGTTGCCACGGCCGGTGTGCTGACGGTGCTCGCCCTCGTCCATCAGCTTCAGGTCGAAGTAGACGGTCGACAGGTGGGGCAGCAGGTGGCGCTCCACCTCGGCGCGGTCGAACAGCCCGCAGGTCTCGGCCAGCACGTGCACCCCCCGCTTCCGGAGGGCAGCGGCCAGCGCCCCCGTATACCGTGGGTACAGCGTGGGTTCGCCCCCGGACAGGGTCACGCCGCCGCCGGAGTGGCGGTAGAACGGCTCGTCGCGCAGCAGCAGCGAGACCAGGCCCTCCACCGCCCACCGCCGTCCTGCGATGCGCCGCGCTCCGACGCGGCAGGCGGCCACGCAGTCCCCGCACGCCGCGCAAGACGGAGCCGGGTGCGGCTCGGTCGCCGGTCGCGCGATCCCGCGGGTGCACGCGGCCGAGCACGACCCGCAGTCCGCACACGAACCGGGCAGCGGCTGCAGCTGTGGCCGCGCCGACAGGGTCTCGGGGTTCTGGCACCAGCTGCAGCGCAGGGGGCAGCCCTTGAAGAACACCACCGAGCGGATCCCGGGCCCGTCGTCCAGCGCGTTGCGGCGGACATCGACGATCAGCGGGTCGTTCAAAGCGCGTGCTCCATGCGCTGCACCACCTCCAGCTGCGCCTCGCGGGTGAGGTCCACGAAGTACACGTTGTACCCGGAGATGCGCACCAGCAGGTCGCGGTACTCGTCCGGGTGCTCCATGGCCTCGCGCAGGGTCTCGGTGCTGACCACGTTGAACTGCAGCTGCATGCCCCCCATCTCGAAGTAGGCGGCCACGTACGCCAGCATCCGGTCGAGCACGGCCGCGTGGTCGTCGTCCCCACCCGGCGCCACCTTGACGTTGAAGGCGATGTTGTTGGGCATGTGCAGCGGATCCAGCGAGGCCACGGTACGGATCTGCTCGGTCAGCGGCGCGGCCCCGAGGTGGGACGGCGTCAGCCCGGGCGTGAAGCTCTCGCCCCGTCTGCGGCCGCTGGGCAGCGCGCCGGACAGGTCCCCGAAGGCCACGTGGTAGGACATGCTCCAGTAGCCGGGCACGAACTTCCCGCCCCGGTAGTGCTCCTGGCCCTGGTAGCGCTCGTACACGAACCGCATCAGGTCCCGCGCGATCGTCAACGGCAGCTCCTCGTCGCGGCCGAAGCGCGGCACGCGCTGCAGGATCTCCGCGTGCAGGTCCTCGTGACCCTCGAAGTCGCGGGCCAGCGCGTCCAGCAGCGTGCCGAAGTCCACGGCCTCGCGGTCGTACACCAGCGTCCGGATCGCGGCCAGCGAGTCGACCACGTCCGTCAGCCCGATCAGGGCGGTGCCGGACGAGTTGTACAGCGCGCCGCCGTCCATCACGTCACGGCCCGACTCCATGGGCCCGTCGAACAGCGCGGACATCAGCGGGGTGGGCTTGAGCTCTCGCCAGGCCTGGCCGAGCATGTTGTTGGCGTCGGCTGAACGGTCGATCAGCCAGCCCAGCTGGGCGAGGAACGCCTCCAGGAACGCGTCGTACGTCTCGAAGCTCCGTGGATCCCCGGTGCACGGCCCCACCTGTTCGCCGATCAGCGGGTGCACACCGTCGTTGAGTGCCATCTCCAGGGCAGCCACCGCGTTGAACATCATCGAGTTGGTGTGGCCCAGGTGGCGGCCGCAGCTGGTGGGCTCCACGCAGCCCGTGGCGGTCCAGTCGCGCGCGTGCTCCGGGGTGAACCCCTGCTCCAGCATGGCCGCGATCACCGCGTCGTCGTTGTGCAGTGATGGCGTGGCCCCCGTCAGCAGGTTGACCTCGCACAGCCGCCGCAGCCAGGCCTCGGAGTTGACGCCGGGCGCGAACCGGGCGTTGACGTTGGGGTCCCGCACCCGCAGCAGCTCCGTGACCTTGGCCCAGATCCAGCTCATGTCGCACACCGCGGTCTCGCCGTCGTCGGTCACGCCGCCGAGGGTGATCACCTGGTTGCCCGACGAGCCCGAGAAGATGCGGTTGCCCGCGCTCTCCACGAACGGCATGTGGTCGGTCAGCTTGAGCACCAGCGCGCAGCACAGCTCCACTGTGCGCACGATCCGCCGGTGCAGCTCGGCCGGATCGTCGACCCCGTCGAGCTCGGCGTGCAGGTAAGGCTGCAGCCACACGTCGAGCCGGCCCACCACCATCGCGGCGTTGAAGCTCTCCTGGTGCAGGGCCACCATCAGCAGCCAGATCACCTGCACCGCCTCGTGCAGGGTGGTCGCCGGGTGGGCGGGCACGCGGTCGCAGATGCGGGCCATCTCGGTCAGCTCGTCGCGCCGCGCTGGATCGGCCTCGGCCTCTGCCAGCGCACGGGCATGGGTCGCCAGCCGGCGCGAATAGTCCATCACCCCGTCCAGCGACAGGCGCAGGGCCTGGTAGAACTCCCGCCGGTCGGCCTCCGTGGCCTCGGCTGCCCGCCGGTCGGCCTCCTCGCCGATGTCCAGCAGGCCCCGCTTCAGCGCCCGCGGCGTGTCGATCAGCGTGTGCGACACGGCCTGGGTCTTCCACATGAAGTACAGGGCGAAGCGCGAGTCCAGGTCGAGCAGCGAGCGGTCCTCGCCGTGGGTGTACGTCCACTGCCGCACGTTGTCGTGCAGCCAGAACGGGTAGACCTGCCGGTCGAGCAGGTCGATCTCCTCGTCTGTGATCAGGTACGGGTTGCGGTCCCGCGCCTCGGTGGTCAGCAGTTCCGACCAGCCCCAGGTCGCGCCCAGCTCCGGGTACAGCGGGATGCCGATGCGCTTGGACGTGGTCGTGCCGGCCAGGATGTCGTCGTCGTGGATCACGGTCCGCTTGGTCGTCAGCAGGTGATGCACGGCCCGGGCCTGGCGCAGCGCCGGTGTCACGTCCTCGTCCGCGTGGGCGCGCACGTGCTCGGTGAGGTGCAGCGCGCGCTCGGTGCACCACTCGGCCAGCACCGTGCGGTAGGCCCACAGCTGCTGCTTGATCCGCGGTAGGTCGTGCAGGTCCAGGTCGGCGAGGTGCGGTTCGGCCAGGTGGGTGACCTCGCTGGCGGGCGGCGCGGAGCACGGCTCACCGGTGGGGTAGGCCGGCATGTCCTGCCAGTGGTCGGGCCACGCCGAGCCTTGCCAGCGCTCGTGCAGCGGCAGCTTGCGGCCCCCCAGCTGCACGCAGGCGGCCATGTGGCCGAACTTCGCCAGCACGCTCATGTTGCCCTCGATGGCCACGTCGTTGTTGATGATCATGTCCAGGGTGTCCGCGCCGGTGGCGAAGAACCCCCGCAGGTCCGCCATCGTCTTGCAGCGGAAGGTCACGTCCGCGTCATCGATCGGGCCGCTGCCCACGCGCGCCCGCCCGCCCTCGAACACCGCGTGCACGCCGCGGCTGCGATCCCAGCTCAGCCACTGGATACGCGCGTCGAAGGTGATCTCCTCGCCGTCGGGCAGCACGTCGTACAGGTGGTGCCGCATCGAGCCGCGGTGATTGAGCATCGCGCCCACGAACCACAGCTTCGTGCGCACCAGGGGAACGGTCAGCCAGTCCATCAGGCCACCGCTGCTGCGGGTCGTGGCCACCGCGGATCCCGTCGTTCCGACCATGCCGCCTCCCTTTCCTCGCGATCATCCCCTGGATCCGTATACTTCCACATCCCGCGCGCCTACACCCGCGCGGAACGGTGATCCCATGACCGAGGACTTCCCCACCCGCTACGACTTCGAGGCGCTGGACACGGCAGCCATCCAGCGCTGGATCGACGAGGACGCCTTCCGCGCCGGCCCGGACGAGCGCGACGACACCTACGTCATCATGATGCCCCTGCCCAACGTCACCGGCGCCCTGCACATGGGCCACGCCATGGACAACGTGATGCAGGACTTCCTGATCCGCTGGCACCGCATGCAGGGGGACAACACCCTGTGGCAGCCGGGTACGGATCACGCGGGCATCGCCACCCAGGCCGTGGTCGAGAAGCGGCTGTTCGAGCTCGAGGGCAAGACCCGTCACGACATCGGCCGCGAGGCCCTGGTCGAGCGCATCTTCGAGTGGAAGGACCAGTACCAGGCGCGCATCATCTCCCAGCAGCAGCGTATGGGCTGCTCGTGCGACTGGCACCGCCAGCGCTTCACCATGGACCCGGTGTGCTCCGCGGCCGTGCGCGAGACCTTCTTCCGGCTGTTCAGCGACGGCCTCGTCTTCCGCGGCAACCGGCTGGTCAACTGGGACTGCCACCTGCAGACCGCGGTGTCCGACGACGAGATCGTCACCCAGGACGTGCAGGGGCACTTCTGGTACATCCGCTACCCCGTGATCGACCCCCGCGACGGCGAGCCCGAGTACGTGGTGGTGGCCACCACCCGGCCCGAGACCATGCTCGGCGACACCGCGGTCGCCTGCCACCCCGACCCGGAGGGCGAGATCGAGCGCCTGCTCGCGGCGGCCGAGGAGCGGCTGGCCCGCGCCCCGCGCAAGGAGGTGCCCGAGATCCAGGCGGAGATCGACCGCCTCCAGGCCCGCCAGGCCGACGTGCTGCCCCTGCTGGTCACCCTGCGCGACATGGCCGCCCAGGGCCGCCGTGTGATGCTGCCGCTGCAGGAGCGGGAGATCCCGCTGATCGTCGACGAGTGGGCCAAGCCCCACCTGGGTACGGGCAGCGTCAAGATCACCCCCGCCCACGACCCCAACGACTACGACGTGTGGCAGCGGCACCTCGAGGAGATCGGCGCGGTCAACATCCTGGAGGCCAACGGCACGCTCAACGCCAACGCCGGCCGCTACGCGGGCCAGGACCGCTTCGAGGCGCGGGACAACTGCCTGGCCGACCTGACTGCCCGGGGCCTGATCGACCGCATCGAGGACCGGGTGATCCCCATCGGCCACTCGGACCGCTCCAAGACCCCGATCGAGCCGTACCTCTCCCGGCAGTGGTTCATCCGCATGCGCGATGTGGACGGCGGGCTGGTCATGGGCCGCGGCACGGCCAACGAGTTCACCGCGCCCGGCCTGGCCCAGGCCGCCATCGACGCGGTCGAGGGCAACCTGCCGCCCACGGACCGCACGGATCGCAGGCTGACCTTCTACCCGGACTCGGACCGCTACGCCTTCACCTACCTGTCGTGGCTGGTCGAGAAGCGCGACTGGTGCATCAGCCGCCAGCTGTGGTGGGGGCACCGCATCCCCATCTGGTCGGGGTCGCTGGAGGGCGAGCAGCTCACCCGGTTCATCGACGCCCACGTGGAGGATCATGGCCACGGCACCGACTACTGGCTGTGGTTCGTGGACGACGACGAGCAGTACTACGCGCTGCCGCAGCTGCAGATCGCGGCCCAGGGCGACGTGGGTCGCTTCGAGGTGTTGGTCTGCCTGCGCAACGCCGACGCCGAGCAGCGGCTGGCGGCCGAGGTCGAGGCCTGGGGCCTGACGCGGGACGCGGACGTGCTCGACACCTGGTTCTCGTCCGCGCTGTGGCCGTTCAGCACCCAGGGCTGGCCCGACCCGGCCGGCGCCGGCATCGAGGATGGCCAGACCCCGCTGGGCGCGGACGGCGACCAGCTGTCGGCTCTGGACTACTACTACCCCGGCTCCTGCCTCGTCACCGGCCGCGACATCATCACCCTGTGGGTCGCGCGCATGATCATGATGGGGCTGTACAACCTCGGCGACGTGCCGTTCACCGACTCGTTCATCCACGCCAACATCCTCGACGGCAAGGGTGAGCGGATGAGCAAGTCCAAGGGCAACGGCATCGACCCGGTGGACATCATGAACCGCTACGGCGCGGACGCCATGCGCTACGTGCTGTGCGAGATGCAGAGCGGCACCCAGGACATCCGGCTGCCCGTGCAGGCCATCTCCCCGAACACCGGCAACCTCGTGGACCTGGCCAAGGCGAAGCACGGCCGCTCGATCTTCACTTTCCTCGACCCCGAGAACGGCGACGAGTTCGACGTACTGGGCACCATCCCCGAGCTGCCCAAGGCCACGCTGGTCTCCGACCGCTTCGACGTGGGCGCGGCCTTCTGCACCAAGCTGTGGAACGCGGCGCGGTTCGCCTTCCTGTCCGTGGGCGAGCACGACTTCCAGCCCGTGGACCTGGACGACTTGAAGCCCGAGGACCGCTGGATCCTGTCGCGGCTCAGTCGCACGGTGGGCGTGCTCGACGGCCACCTGCGGATCTACAACCCGTCCGCGGGCATCGGCACGGTGCGGGACTTCTTCTGGTCGGACTTCTGCGACTGGTACATCGAGATGGTCAAGCCGCGGCTCAAGACCGACGACGCGGCGGCCCGCTCGGTGATGGCCCTGGTGCTGGACCAGGTGCTGCGGCTGCTGCACCCGTTCGTGCCGTTCATCACCGAGGCGCTGTGGGAGCGGCTCAACGCCCAGGTGCCCCAGCGGGGTCTGGAGTCGCCGCTGATGGCCGCGGACCTGCTGATGCACGCCCGCTGGCCGCAGCAGCGCGCGGACTGGGAGGACGACGTCATCGAGGCCGAGTTCGACCTGCTGCGGTCGGTGATCCGCACCGTGCGCGACGTGCGCGCCCGCTACAACGTGTCCCCGCGCAAGCCGCTGCCGCTGGCCATCCGCGCCGAGGGTGCCGAGGCCGACACCCTGCTGCGGCTGTCGCCTCACCTCGTCAGCCAGGCCGCGGCCGAGATCCTGTCCATCGGCCCGGACCCGGACCGCGGCGACCTCGCCGCCTCGGGCGTGGTCGGCGACCTCGAGGTCTACGTGGCCGGCGTGCTCGACCCGGTCAAGGAGCGCAAGCGCCTCGAGACCCAGAAGGCCAAGGTGCTCAGGCACGTCGAGCAGTGCGAGGGCAAGCTCGGCAACCCCGGCTTCACCGGCAAGGCCCCCGAGGCCGTGATCGCCAAGGTCCGAGGGCAGCTGGCCGAGGGGCAGACGCAGCTGGCGTCGATCGAGAAGATGCTGGCGGATCTGCCTTGACCGTGCGGGTTTGTTGGGACCGTACGGATCCGGTCTGGTGACTGCGGGCGGGATCGGGGTCAGGCCGAGACTTGCTCCCGGCTCCCACGGATATCGGTAGGTCGCGTCGAGGGCTGGTGGTCGCCGGTCCCAAGTAGCGGGCTGACCCCAGCGGAGGCGGTTCAGGCGGGGGTTGGTGTCGAATTCGAGGCGTGGCCACGGTTCGTGTCACCCCTGGGCACCGCAACCGCCTCGATCCCTGCTCCGAACCGCCCCGGGTGGGGTCAGTTCGCTACCTTGGGGTCGTCCGACCGACTTCGATGCACGCCAACGACGTCCGAAACGACCGCAAGTCGCGATCTGAACCCGTGCCGCCTCCAATCACCTGACCGGATCCGGAGGTCCCGATCCGTCGGATCCGTCGGGCTTCGCCCTCCTTGACCCGATCTACCTTTCCCACACCTCCTCGAGGTAGACCACCAGATCCGTCGTGCCCGACGCCACCAGCTCCGCGCTCACCCCGACCAGGTCTCCCACCACCGGCGTATCGGGCAGGCCGTTGCCGTCCACGTCCAGCACCAGCACCACCCAGCCGGTGAACGGCGCGCCCAGGTCGGCGGTGAACGGCGCGGGCAGCGACGCCACCTCGAAGGTGCTCCAGTACTCCGGCTCCTCCCTGACCTCCAGCGACACCGGATCGATCAGGTCGGGGTCGAACCAGGCCAGGCCCACGAGCCATGGTCCGTCCCCCTCCGGCGCCACCGCCCCGACGTCCAGGATGCCCGAGATCGCGGTCGCGCTCGCCGTAACCTCCTCGGCCGGCGCGGGGTCCGTACCGGAGCACGCGCGGCACGAGGCGAACACCAGCCCTGCGACGACCAGCGCTGCGGCCATCCCGGCGTGGATTCCATGGTTCCTCGGTGCGCTCATGGGCGGCTAGTATCTCACGCACAGGAGCTCGCGATGACCGATCCCCTCCCACGACGCGCCCGGCCTCGGCTCCGCCCCACTCGCCGCGGCTTCCTGCTGGGCTGCGGCGCGTGCGCCGCCGGCCTCGCCCTCACCGGCCGCCGGTCCGCGGGCGCCGCCACCTTCAACGTCACCCGTGGCCACGTCGAGCCCCACCTGTCGCCGTGGTACGAGCCCATGGACGGCGGCCTGGTGCAGTGCACCCTGTGCCCCCGCCACTGCGTGGTGGCCGACGGCCGCCGCGGCCACTGCGACGTGCGCGAGAACCGGGGTGGGCGGTACTACTCGATGGTCTACGGCAACCCCTGCGCCGTGCACGACGACCCCATCGAGAAGAAGCCGTTCTTCCACGTGCTGCCGGCCACGAAATCCTTCTCCATCGCCACGGCCGGGTGCAACCTCGACTGTCGGTTCTGCCAGAACTGGGAGATCTCGCAGACCGTGCCCGAGGCCACGTCCAACTACGCGCTGAGCCCCGCCGATGTGGTCGCGCTCGCCCTGGAGGGGGGATCGAAGTCCATCGCCTCGACCTACGTGGAGCCCACCATCTTCCTGGAGTACATGCTCGACATCGGCAAGCTGGCGAGGAAGCACGGCCTGCTCAACGTGATGCACTCCAACGGGTTCGTGGCCCGCGAGCCGCTCGAGGCGCTGATCCCCTACCTGGATGCCGCCTGCATCGATCTCAAGGGCATCACCGAGGCCTACTATGGCGACATGACCGGCGGCCAGCTGGCGCCCGTGCAGGAGACCCTGCGCACCCTGGTGCGCTGGGGGGTGCACACCGAAACGGTCACCCTGGTGGTGCCGGGCCACAACGACGATCCTGGGGACCTGCGCGCGCTGAGCCAGTGGGTGTACGACTACATGGGCGCGGACACGCCCATGCACTTCTCCCGCTTTCACCCCACCTACAAGCTGGACAACCTCTCACCTACCCCGGTCGAGACCCTGGAGACCGCGGTCGCCCTGGCTCGCGATGTGGGCATGCGCTACGTGTACATGGGCAACGTGCGGGGCAACGACGACGAGAACACCACCTGCCCCTCCTGCGGGGCCATGCTGCTGCGCCGCAACGGCTACCGCACCACGGTCGAGCAGCTCCGGGACGGCCGCTGTGCGCAGTGCGACGAGGCCATCCCTGGCATCTGGTCGCAACCGACCGCACTGTAGATGGTAGCCAGATCAGAATTCGATTAAGCTAACCGGGCTGTGCGGGACGAGCAGACCCGCGGAGAGCTCTGGGGAAGGAGTTCAGCACCATGACCGAGATCGGCGCGCTGTCGGAGAGTCTCGAGGACTACATGGAGGTCATCTACCAGCTGGTCCAGGAGAAGAAGGTCGCCCGCGTGCGCGACATCGCGGCCCGCAAGGGGGTCAAGATGTCGTCCGTGGTGGGCGCGCTGCGGCGCCTGTCCGCCGCCGACCTGATCCTGTACCGCGCCCGGGAGTTCGTCGAGCTCACCGACGCGGGCGAGGACCTGGCCCGGGCCGTGCTGGCCCGCCACGAGTTCCTGACCCGGTTCTTCGTCGACGTGCTCGGCGTGGACGACGAGTCGGCCGAGGAGGAGGCGTGCTCGGTGGAGCACGTGCTCAGCGCCGAGACCATGCTCCGCATGCGCCGCTTCGCGGCCTTCTTGGAGCAGTGCCCGGATCTGCAGGCGAAGCTGGCTGCGCTGAATCCCACGGGGGAGTTGGGTGAGGAGTTGGGGATTCCGGATTGTTGAGGGTGTGGTTGAATCCCGTGGGGGATCTGGGTGGGGAG
>CAZXHG010000245.1:0-14857 GCA_964639985.1 uncultured Rickettsiales bacterium | reverse complement strand
ATCGACCGGGGCCCAGGCCGTCAAAGGGCCGTCAACGCGGTAAACTCGGGCTAGAATCCCGCCTGCATGCGCGTGACCTGGATCCGCTGGGTCACATCCCGCGCGACCTCGCGCAACTCCACCGGCGCCACCGCCTCCTGACCCACATCCTGCCGCAGGGCGACCACCACGGGCTCCAGGCCCGCGTGGCACGATGAACCGACGATCACCTCGAGGGCGCGCGCGGACTGTCCGGCCGCGGCCGCCTCGATGAAGAACGTCACCAGGTCGGACGTGACCAGGCCCAGGGAGCCGGGATCGTTGACGCACTGGCGAGCCACGTCCAGCGCATCGTCCCAGCGGTCGACGCGGGCGAAGATCGAGGCGAGCGTGTGGTGGACCTCGACCACGTCCGGGGCGCGGTCGACGGCGATGCGTGCCAGGGCCGTGGCGTCGTCCATCAGGTCCACGCGGCCGGACCGGAACACCTCCCACGCCATCTCGTTGAGCACGGCCGGGTGGCCGTTGGACACGCGGATGCCCCGGTTGAGCACGGCGCGGAGCTGTTCCCTCGTGCATTCCTGCTGCAGCGCCAAGTAGACCAGCCCGCCCCAGGCCGCGCCGAAGTCCGGCCGTTCGGTCACGGTGCGCTCCAGCAGGGAGCGCGCGTCCGTGGACGCGTCGAGCCGCACCGACAGCATCTCCTCGAGCTCGTGGATCACGGACGGCGGCTCGGCCGGCTGATCCCGATCGCCGTAGAAGCAGACCATGAAGTCCACCATGGCCCGCACACGCATGGACTCACCGCCACGCCGCCGCATCAGGTGGTACACGTTGAACAGCCGCTCGGAGACCTGGTACCAGATGCGCCGGCCCTTGCGCTGGTACTCGCTGACCATCCCCCGCGTGACCAGCCGACGCAGCAGCGCGGACGTGCGGTTCACGTCGATGCGCGAGCGGTCGGCCACCTCGCGCGCCGTTGCCGGCGCCCAGATGTCGGCCAGGGTGACGAAGATCTTGCGCTCGTAGGCCGGCAGCGCGTCGAGGTTGGCCTTGAAGTAGGAGGTGCGCTCGTCGATCAATCTCGGGAGTTCGTCCATCAGCCCGTGGAAGTTCCGCCCACGGGCGAACGACGACAGGATGGTCAACAGGCGCGGGCTGCCCCCGGTCAGGATCTGCAGGGGTCGAATCTGGATACGGTCCAGCTGCCAGCCGCTCAGGTGGTTCCACAGCACGCGGCAGCTCTGCACGTCCAGCGGGCGCAGCTCCTGGAACTCGAACATGCCGTGGAACGCAGCCCCTTCACGTTCGACCTGGTCGAAGCGGCCCATGGCCGTGCCCACCAGCGTGAACGTCTCCTGCGCATCGAGGACCTCCCGGATGCGCCACGCCTCGCGGTCCTTGTCCTTGAGCTGCTCGCCGAACAGCATGTCCAGGTTCTCGGCCACCAGCAGCAGCCTGACTCCCCACTCGGAGGCGAACGCGCTCAGGTGCTCCACGGCCCGGTCGTGCAGCCGCTGCTCGTCGGCCTCGGCGAGGAGCTCCTCGTAGGCGGCGCGCCATGCAGGCTCCTGGGTCTGCTCGGCGAGGTGGAACAGGGCCTTGAGCCAGAACTCACCCGCGGACAGGACCTCGTAGCTCTCCTCGGAGAACAGGATCGGGTACCACTGCCGTGCCAGCCGCTGGTCCTGCCGGACCGCCAGCGCGAGGCGCCGCATCAGCGTGGTCTTGCCCATGCCCCGCTGACCGACCACGAGCACGTGCCACTTCACGCTACCGCTGTTCTCGCGGATGGTCTCCAGCATCAGCTGCAGGTCGACCTCCCGCACCACGAATGCCTGCTCGAGCTCGTCGTCGCCGAGAAAGGCGGGGTTGTGGAGCATGGGCTGCGTGGTCATTCCAGACCTCCCAACGTCGGCGTTTCCAACATCGTTGTCTTTATACCGTCGAACGCTGCGGGCAGTCAACCTTGCGGCGGGAGCCGAGGATCAGTCCTGGTCCTTGCAGCAGCGGAAGCCGTCGTCCTCGTGAGTGGCGTCGGTGTGGTGGTGGCGATGACGGGCCATGCAACCGCGCCCGTACACGCCCACCCACATCGTGCCCCCACGGAGCAGGCGCAGGTCCGGGTCGTCGTCCTCGGGCACTGCGTCCACCCACTCCGAGAGGTTGCCCTCGAGGTCGAACGCGCCGTGGGGGCTGACGCAGGCCGGGAAGTCGCCCGCGGGTCGGATCCAGGTCGCCTCCCCCACCCCCTCGGTCACGTCCGCATTGCACCGCCCCGGCTCGTACACCCGGCCGTAGGGAAACAGCCAGCCCTCCTCCCCGGCGCAGGCCTTGGCCCACTCATCCTCGGTGCACAGGCGACGCTCCCGCTCTGCGCAGAGGCTGACCGCGTCATCCCAGCTGACCCAGGCCCGGGGCTTCTCCCCCTTGCGGTTGGGGTACTCGTAGCGATCGATGCAGAACGCCCCCGTGCTGCGCGACGCCCGCGCCCGCGGGAGGTGCTCGATCCCGGGCCAGTCGGGGTAGAAGTCGATCTCCGGACCGGTGGCACCGTCCACGAACTCCCCGGCTGGCACGGGCACCATGTCGTCGGGGCACTGCCCGCTGCTTTCCGTGGGCGGCGTGACCTGGGGCCGCGCCTCGCCCAGCGTGGGCTCCTCCTCGGGGACCTCCGGAGCCGACGGGCGAGAACAGGCTTGCAGGCCGATTCCACCCAGCAGGACGAGGAACGATGCGAGGTTGGCCACCGGGATTCGAGGTGTCATGGTGGGGCCATTATCCTACAATCCGGGGCCAGGGAACCAGCGTATGCGATTGCCCGGCACGAGGGTCGACGTCGGCACGCCAACGATCCTGTTGGCGTTGTTCATCGTGCTATGGGTCGGCGGTGTGGGTTGTCTGGCCGAGCGCAAGCTGGCCCTCCTGGCCAGCAGCTGGGGTTATGACCTGGCATTCTTCCACAACCTGCTGTTCAACACGGTGCACGGATCGTGGTTCACCCAGACCAGCTCCCCCCATGAAGCCCCGGGCCTGTTCCAGCTGCACCACACCTACCCCGTGCTGCTGGTCCTGGTGCCGTTGTACGCGCTGTGGCAGCAGGTCTCGGCCCTGCTGTGGCTGCAGGTGGCGGCCGTGGGCTCGGCCGCGATCCCGCTGCGGCGGCTGGCCATGGCCGGCGGCCTCGAGGAGCGGGAGGCGTGCCTGCTGGCCGGAGCGTTCCTGCTGCAGGTGCCGCTGCTGCTGACCGCCCTGTGCGACTTCCGCCCCATCGTGCTGGGGATCCCCCTGCTGCTGTGGGTGATGGTGATGGTGGCCGAGGGGAAGCGCTGGGGCACGCTGGCCCTCGGCGCGGCTTGCCTGGCCGTGCGCGAGGACATGATCTACCTGCTCGCCGCGCTGGGCCTGGGCGCGCTGGCCCTTCCCGTGGCCGGCAGACGTCGCCCACGGCTGGCGGCCATCCTGCTGGCCCTCGCCGCCGGCTACTGGCTGCTGATGAAGGCCGCGGGTGGCGAGCTGACCTACTACTTCCACCCGCGGGACTTCCAGCGTCCCAACGTTCCGCCGGCCGACATCCCGTGGCTGCAGAAGATCCGCTTCCTCGGCCCCTACCTGCTGCCCCTGGGGGCAACCTCGGTGCTCGCGCTGCCCCTGCTGGCGCCGGGGCTGCTGCTGCTGGGCTACCTGGTGCTGTGGTCCCCCTACGAGTGGGCCGACTGGACCGGGGTCTACGGCCACCACGCCGCCCCGCTACTGGCAGCGCTAGGCGGGGCGGCGGCGCTCGGCTGGGCCGCGGCGCTCCAGCGCCTGCCGCCCTGGCAGCGCCAGCGCGTGCTGGTGGGGTTGCTGCTTGTCCAGGCCGTCACCGCGGGGGGGCTCGCGCCTGGGCTGCTGAAGCGCACCGCCGGCCGCCCCCCGGGCGTGGACGCCGCCGAGGTCGCGGCGGTCGACCGCTGGGTGCGCGCCCTGGAGCGCGACGCGCCGGTCGCCACCGACTACCGCGTGATGGGGCGGGTCTCCGGCCGGACCGTGCAGTACGCCACGGCCGACTTCACCATGACCGAGGCCGACAGGTTCCCCTGGAGCGGCGACGACTTCCCCCCCGGGTTCGAGCACGTGGACGTGCTGATGTTCGACGCGGCGGACGACCCCGCCCTGGCCGAGGCTGCCCGGGACTGCCCCGCATTCGCCCTGCAGGACCACGCGGGCGACTACCGGCTCTACCGGAGGCAGGCGCCCGGTGGGGAGGCGTGCTCGGCTGCGCTGCGGATCAGGTGAGCAGCAGGAACGAGGCCAGGCCGGCGAGCGCGGCCACCGAGGCGAGGTTGCCCGCCAGCAGCCACAGGCCGAGGGGGCGGCGGGGCGCGGGGCGCTCCGATCGCCAGGTGAACTCGTCCTCGGCCAGGACCTGAAAGCTGGACCGGGTCTGCACGTCGTGCACGAATTCGAGCACCGCGTCGGCCAGCACCGACGGCGAGATGCCGGCCACGAAGTCGTGGGCGCCGCCCATCACCATCCCCGAGTCCAGGGGCAGGCTGTAGCCCACGCCCAGCTCCTGCTCGCTCATGTCAGGGGGCTGGAAGGAGCGGCCGCAGTCGGTCTCGAGGCGGTCGACCAGGGCCTCGAAATCGGCCTGGGTGATGCGGGCTTCACCGTTGTAGTGCTCGCCCTCGGTGTTCGACCAGCGGTTGTCGATGCTGACATGAACACCGCGGAAGGCGGCGGTGAACTCCACGGTCAACGAGCGGGCCTCGTCCACCCCCGCGGAGAGGTGGAGCATGCCGGGTCCGACCAGGGTGGATTCGTGGGTCTGCAACGTCCTGCTACACCTCGTTGAATGGCAGTGTAGAGGGACGGTCCGCGCGCCACCATCGACCGGCCAGCGATCGACGCACCTATGGCGAAATCTTGACTTTCAAGAACAAAACGGCGAGCTGTCTGCGGGTGGTCGGGGAGGCTCGCGGGTGATTCAGTCGCGGCAGGTGTCCGCGAAATCGTCCGGACAGTGATACCGCACGTGGAAGTGGCTGTAGTGCCCCCACCAGTGGCGGATGATGCCCTCGTGATGCTTGGGGCCGCGCGGATACTGGAACAGCAGCTCCAGGTAGGCCTCGTCCACCCACGGCAGCTCCTGCGCGTACTCGTAGAACACCTGCTGCAGCCGGTAGTCGAGGATGATGTACTGCACCGACTCGTCCGCGATGAGCGCCTCGAGCAGGGCCCAGGTGCGGTCCATGTCCATCAGCGAGGGGTGCATGGCGCGCAGCGGGTGCACCTCGCCGTCCTTCCAGTACGGTCCGATGTCCACGTCCAGGCCGTTCTGGTGGGACATGTGCGGCGACAGGCGCCCGCCCCGCTGGCGGCTGATGTCGCCCACGGTCAGCGGGGGCGTGCCCGGGAACAGCGACTCGACCTGGTCCACGGCGTCCGACAGACCGTCGATGGTGACGTGAGCGCCGTAGGCCCGCCAGGGTGCGAGCAGGTTGAACCGGGGATCGCCCTCCGGGAACGGGACACCGTTCCTGAGGTAGCCGCCGGTATGGCCGCCGACCGGCACGCCCTGCGCGGCCACCGGCTCCTCGACCTCGGGCACCGCCGGCTCGTCGAACGGGGTGGCCTCGTCCGCGTACGGATCGGCCCACATCTCCGACAGCGTCATCAGGCTGTCGAGCGAATCGCCGAAGCCCTCGAATTCGAAGGACGCGTCCACGGACGCGGCGATCTGGTCGGCCATGCCCTCGGTACGCAGCACCTCGTCCACGGTGTCGTCGTCCGATGTGTCGGACCAACCGGTGTCGTCGTCCGCCGCGCCGCCGTCCACCTCGGTGCTGGCCGGCCACGCGAACACCAGCGCCGGCCAGGCGAAGAGGAGCAACAGGGAGCGGGTGAAGTGGTGCCTCATAGGGTACGGACGGAAAAGCCGGGCGATCCTAGGGAGCGCAGGCGGGCAGGTCAAGCCCAACCGAAGCGTGCGGCCACGCGGGGCCAGAGATCGGCTCGGCCGATCTCCCCCAGCCAGTCGCGCACCTCGCCGCGGTCGAGCTCGTACCAGGTGAATCCTCCGCAGGCCTGGCAATAGGGGAAGGCGTCGAGCTGCCCCAGCAGGTGCGCCAGCCGCAGTTCGTTCATGCGCTCGCCGCGCCACAACGCCACGAATCCCTCGTCGGCCACGTTGCCGACCTCGATCGCGCCGTCCGTGTCCGCGCAGCAGGCCATCACCTGGCCGTCCCAGCGGATGACCGGCGTCTTCCAGGGGGCCGGACAGGCGGGCCGCACCCCCGAGGGGGCGTCGGCCGGGACCGCCTCGGGGGCGTCGGCTCCGAACTCGTCGCCCTCGCCCCATGTCCGCGATTCCCACACGCGCAGGTGCATGTGCGACTCGTCGCGGCGGGACAGCCCCTGCTCGCGCACGGTCCGGTCGTAGAGTTCGTCGGCCTGCCGCTGCCGGTCACCGCCCGTGCCGATGGAGATCCGCTTGATCATCACCTCGTTGAACCCCACGCCGTTGCGGCCCCGACGAAGCACATCGTCCCAGTACGCCACGAAGCGCCCGGCCTCGTGGTGGTTGTCCGGCTGCAGCACGAACTGGAACTGGGTGTTGATGCGTGGGTCGTCACCGGGCAGCTCGCCCCGGCGCCGGAGGAAGTGGTGGATGTTGTCCATCACCTGAGCGAAGCGGTCGCGTCCCTTGACCTGCAGATAGGTCTCCGCGGTCACCGAGTCGAGGCTGAACACCAGCAGCAGCGGCGGACCGTCGGCGGCGCGCGCCGACAGGATGCGGTCCACGCGGGATGGCGTCAGCGCGATGGCGTTGGTGTCCACGCGGATGTACTCGACCAGGCCGACCAGCTGCCGGGACGCGTACGTGACCATCTCGTCGAGGTCGGGGTGCAGGGTGGGCTCGCCGAGCCACTGCAGGATCAGGTGGTCCAGGGCGAAGCGCTCCCGGGCGATGTCGTCGATGACCCCGCGATAGAGGTCCATGTCCAGGAACCCGGTGCGCAGGCCCTGGTGCACGTCACCGTCACGGATCTGGGGGGTGCACATGGGACACAGCAGGTTGCACATGTCCGTGGGCTCGATCTGCAGTACGGTGCCGACCTGCATGGGCGTTGAGTAGCACATGCCAGGGCGGTTGACCAATGAACTCGACCCGCAGCGCGCGTGTTGACGCTCCCACCCCTCCATGGTTGAATTCGCCCGATGCGAGCGAGGACCGGATGTCGGTGACACGATGGGCCGGAACGGCGCTCGCGCTGGCGGTGATCGCACCCGCCGCGCCCGGTTGCCTCAACGAGTGCCAGCACCTGTGCAACAGCTGGTACCGCTACCGGGAGGTGGTCTGTGGGGAGGTGGTCGACGCGGCGGATCTGAATCGCTGCCTGTCCGACTACCGTACGCTGCCGGTGAACGGTCAGGACGACGATCTGTGCAGGGCCTACCTGGCGTTCGTCGACGACCTCGATGCGGAGGATGCCGTGTACTGCGGCGAACCCGCGGATGCTTACGGCGCCTTTGGTTTCGACCTTACCGGGGGCGGCGTGGAGGAGACGCCATGAGCCTGCGATCCGTCGTCCTTCCGACCCTCGCGCTGCTGGTGCTGCTGCCGGCGCTGTCCGGCTGCGAGAACGACTGCCAGCGCATGTGCCACGAGATCGCCGACGTGTGGGAGGAATGCGGCATCAGCTACGGCGACTCGGAGCTGCGGGACTGCATCGAGACCTACCGCATCCCGGACAAGGAGCTGCTGGACACGACATGCTCGTACGCCATGCGCTCCCACCCGGAGGAAGGTACGACCTTCCGCGCGGATCTGGTCAGCTCCGCGGACGACGGGGATCCCTGCACGACGATCGAGGACTGGCAGCGCAGCGTCGGCAGCTCGGACTGAGGCGGGCCGCGGTCACGGATTCAGCAGCACCGCATCGGTCGGCTGCTCGCCGGCCCCTCCCACGAACAGCACCAGCCCCGGATCCAGCGCGACGAGGCCGAGGTTCGCGCGGCCCCCGGCCAGGACCAGGTCCGGCAGCGGGACGAACGCCTCGCTGCCGGGGTCGAAGGCCTCGCAGCTGTCCAGGGGCTCGCCGTCGCTGCCCACGCCGCCGCAAGCGAGCACGCGGCCGTCGGTCAGCGCCAGCGCCTCGATCCCAGCGCGGGCCTCGACCATGCGCGCCTCCAGCGTCGTCCAACTCGCGGTTTCCGGATCGTAGACCTCCGCGCTGTCGAGTGCGACGGGATCACTGGCCTCGTCCTGCTGCCAGCCGCCGAATGCCACCATGCGGCCCGCGGGTTCGCCCGCGAGTGGGGCCATGCCGAAGGCCGCGCGGGCCTCGACCAGGGGCGGCAGGGACGCGACCTCCCCCGAGGTCCACGACTCGCAATCCGCGGTGGTGATGTCCCCGCTCGGTCCGTCGCGGTAGCCCCCGCAGGAGATCACGGCGCCCTCCAGGCCCACGATCACCCGGTGATCGTAGCGCGCCCGGTTCATGGATCCCGTCTCGAACGCCTCGCCCACCAGGGTGTCGACGACCACGTAGCGGTCGTTGATGCCCACGGTGCCGCCGAAGGTGTCCAGGCCTCCCGACAGCAGCAGGCGGCCGTCCTCGATCGCGTGCACGGCGCAGCTGGCCAGCGCGAGCGGCATGTCGAAGACGGTGGACAGGCTGTCGGTGGCCGGATCGTAACGATCCACCTTGGAGACCACGTCCACGCCCGAGACCGCATCCTCCCAGCCCCCGATGATCAGGACCTGGTCATGGTAGGGGCTGTCTGCCGCCTCGATCCGCGCGACCGTGGCGCCGAGCCGGTGGTAGGACTCGTCGATCTCGACGAATTCGTAGCCCTCGTTCCCCCAGGTGAGCCGGTCGATCCCGTAGGCCGGTTCGTCGCCCGCCTCGGTCATGCCACCGAAGATCAGCGCTCCGCCGCCCGGCAGGGGTGCAACCTGGGGGAGCACGCGCGCGCTGGGCAGGCCGCCGGACACCTCGCCGAACCGACCGCGGCTGGAGAAGTAGACCGCCACCTCCTCGTCCACGGCCAGGTCGACCTGCGCGGACACGCCGTTGGCCAGCTCCAGCACGTTGTCCGGATCCGCGGGATCACCGGCCAGTCCCCGGAAGGTGAAGCGGACGAATTCCCCCTCGTCCACACCGGGGATGCGCTCGAGCTCCCACTCCAGGGTCTCTGACGGTTCCTGGTAGAATGCATAGTGCTGACCGTCGTCGTAGTCGATGTCCAGCTGCAGGATGTCGACACCGTCCAGCGGCGCCTGGTTGGGGGGGAACACCAGCTGCAAGGTCAGCTCGAACGCCGCGGGCTCGGGCGAACAGCCCACCCCCAGCACCCATCCCAGCGCCATCACCGTGCCTGCGAATGCGCCTGTCCGCGTGCGCGCCATCGTCGCTCCATCCTGCGCTTGGGGGCCCATTGTAGCGCCCCCGCTCCGGGCGTGCAGGGTGCAGCGCGGGCACCGCTTGACGATGCGGAAATGCCGCCCCTATACTCGACTGTTCGAAATCCCATGGGTTCTACCGGGGCAGCAGACACCTTTCCAAGACGAACGCAGGAGCAGGAGAACGGCAGTGGGGCCGCCCGATCCCGAGCATGACGATCCCGGGTCCACGCGCCCTCGTGCGCGCCGGTCCGTGTTCGAGCCGGAACCGTTCGGCAAGTACTTCCTCCTCGATCGCATCGCGGTCGGGGGGATGGCGGAGATCTTCCGCGCGCGCACCTACGGGCATGGCGGCTTCGAGAAGGAGCTGGTCATCAAGCGCATCCTGTCGCACCTGACCGAGAACGAAGAGTTCGTACAGATGTTCATCGAGGAGGCCAAGCTCACGGTCCTCCTGCAGCACCCGAACATCGTGCAGGTCTACGACTTCGGCATGATCCGCGACCACTACTTCCTGGCCATGGAGGGGCCCTACGGTCGGGATCTCAAGACGGTGCTGGGCACGCTCGAGGAGGCCGACGCCGAGCTGCCGCTGAAGTTCGCCGCGCTGATCACCCACGAGGTGGCCCGCGGACTGTCCTATGCCCACACCAAGCGCGACGAGATGGGTTCCCCCCTGGAGATCGTGCACCGGGACGTGTCCCCGTCCAACCTGTTCATCTCGTGGGACGGCCAGTGCAAGCTGCTGGACTTCGGCATCGCCAAGGCCTCCAAGTCCACGTTCGAGAACACCGAGCAGGGCGTACTCAAGGGCAAGTTCGAGTACATGAGCCCCGAACAGGCCCAGGGCCTCACCGTGGACCACCGCTCCGACATCTTCTCCTGCGGCATCTGCCTGTGGGAGATGGTGACCGGCAAACGCCTGTTCAAGTCCGACACCCCCGTGCTGACCCTGACCCGGATCAAAGCCGGCGAGGTCCCCCTGGTGCGCCAGGAGAACCCCGACGTGCCCAAGGCGCTGGCGGACATCATCCACCGCTGCCTGGCCTTCCAGCCCGAAGACCGCTACCAGAGCGCCGACGAGCTGCGGCATGACCTCGAGGCGTTCCTGCAGCCGAGCACGACCAACGAGCTCGCCGGTGAGCTGGCCGACTGGATGTCCGCATGCTTCCGCGTCGAGATGGAGCTCGAACGTATCCACCTGGAGGAGGCGCGCAAGAAGGCCAGCGTGCTGGCCACGATGGAGGACACCCTCGAGCTCGACCTGATCCTCGACGAGGACGACGAGGAGGTGGACAGCGAGGACGAGGACACCATCGACGACGAGCCTGCGGTGCTCGGCCCGGGCACCGGGTCCGGTGTCACACCCATGCCAGGGCCTGCGCCCCCGGACGTGCCCACGAAGCGAAGCCCACTGCTGTTGCTCGGCGGCCTGGGACTGCTCGCGGTCATCGCCGTGCTCGCGGTGGCCGCCGTGATCGTCCTGCCTGGACTGCTCGGGACGACGACGCCGGCAGACGACCCCACGCCCGCGGTGACCCACGGCATCCTGCTGGTGGACATCGACCCCCCGGAGGCCGCCGACGCGGAGGTCCTGCTGGACGGCGTCCCGATCCAGATCCCCAAGTCCGACCTCACGCCGGGCGAGGAGTATGCGCTGTTCGTGGGCAAGGAGGGCTTCCTCCCGTTCGAGGACACCTTCACCGTGCAGGCCGGTGAGCGGTACCGCGTCAAGGCGATCCTGCAGCCCGATCTGACCGAGGACGCCACCGAGGCCGTCACCGAACAGGTCGAGCCCGCCACGCCCGAGCCGCCCACGGCCGCACCGATCGACGAGTCCCCGGCCATCATCTGGACCAGCTCACCGCGCAACGCCTCGGTGGTGATCGATGGACAGACCGTCGGCCGTACCCCCTATCGCATGGAGCGCGGATCGCCGGGTCAGGCGTACCGGGCGACGTTCAAGCTCGACGGATACCAGGACGCGGGCGCGAGCGGGACCTTCCCGAGCCAGGGAACGATCACGGTGCGCGCCGCGCTCGAGGCGATCCCGACGCCATCCGAGCCGGGCTACCTGACGATCAACGCGACGCCGTGGGCCGACGTGTACCTCAACGGCCGCTCCGTGGGGCAGACCCCCATCGGCTCGCTGGAGGTGGAGCCCGGCAGCTACACGGTACGCCTCGTCTGTCCGCCCCTGGAAGCGGAGAAGACGATCAACGTCACCGTGGCCGCGGGCGAACGCAAGCCGGTGACGGCCGACCTCGAGGAGTGAGACGTGGCCGACGGCTCGCCACGGCCCGCGCCCCTCCCCCCGTCCCGACTCCGCTGGCGCTGTGATCCCGCGGTGGTCGGCGGTCCCACCACGGCCAGGCTGCCCCCCTCGGACACCTGGATCGGCGAGCCGCGCACGCGCTCGGCCGTCGCGCTGGCGCTCGAACTCGACGGCAGCTCCCACAATGTCGTCCTGCGGGGCACACCGGGCGCGGGTCGACGCACGCTCCTGTGGCAGTGCCTGGCCGACCTCACAACTCCGTCGCCGCCTCTCAGGGATCACGTCTACGTACGCCGGTTCGACGACCCGCTCCGCCCGGCGCTGCTGACCTTCGACGCGTCCGCGGGCCGGGCCTGGGTCGACGCGCTGGAGAGGTTCGCCGACGGACTGGACTCCCTCGCCGGTCTGACGCGGGCCGCTGCGTTGCCCCGGGTGCGGCAGGGCCTGGCCGACGTACGGACGATGGCGACCACGTCCCCGGCCCGGAAGCACGTCCAGGCGCTGCGCGCGCAGGTGCTGTCCGACCTGCCCCGGCTGCGCGACGCCGACCCGGAACACGCCGAGGAACGCCAGCGATGCGTGGATCACTACCGTGCAGCCCTGGTCCGCGAGGTGCATGACACCTCCGCTCGGCCGGTGGTCGAACTCACCCGGGTCGACCGCCGCACGCTGCTCGGCACCGTGGACCCACCGGCAGGCGAGGAAGATCCCGGCCCCGACGCCCTGGTCGCCGGCGCCCTGGTCCGTGCCGACGGCGGCGTGTGCGTGGTACCCGCCGACCTGCTGGTCGCGGACAAGGCGCTCCTCGCCGAGTTCCTGCACACCCTGCGACGCGGCACGGTGGTGCTGTCGGCTGTCCCGGGCAGCGGTCCGGGCACGCTGGAGGACTGCCGACCCGATCCGATCCCCGTCCAGACCCGGATCGTGGTGGTCGGAACCCGCGGCCCGGAGCTCGCGCCCCTGCTGACCCAGGACGCGCGGCAGGTGTTCGGCGTGGTCACCGACTGCTTCCCGTCCACGCCCTGGTCCGACGAGGTCGGCGCGGCCATCGCCCGGCGCGTGGCGCACGAATGCCGCGCACGTGACCTGCGGGCCGTGCAGGCAGACGCGGTCGCGCTGCTCCTGGAGCAGCAGGTCCGGGACGTGGAGGGCCGAACGCAGATCTCCTGCGTGCTGTCCAACCTGCTGGACCGGCTGGTGGAGGCCGACCGCCTCGCCCGACACGCCGGTCACCGCACGATCCGGCGCGCCGACGTACACGAGGCGCTGCTCCAGCGGCGCTGGCGGGGGGCGCGGGCCGAGGAGCGTCACCGGGAGCGCCTCTCGCGCCGTCGCCTGCGGGTGCACACCGAGGGCGAGCGGATCGGCACGGTCAACGCCCTGCTGGTGTACACGGTCGACGGCCACCGCTATGGAGCCCCCGCACGGGTGACAGCGACGACAGCGGTCGGGCGCGAGGGCGTGATCAACATCGAGCGCGAGGCCAAGCTCAGCGGCAAGACCTTCGACAAGGGAGTGTTCGAGCTCGCCGGGCTACTGCGCTCCCGCTTCTGCCAGCGGGATCCACTGGGCGTCGCCGCAGCGCTGACCTTCGAGCAGAGCTACGGCCGCATCGACGGCGACTCCGCGGCCGCGGCCGAGGCGGCCGCGATCCTCAGCGACCTGGCGAGGGCTCCCGTGGACCAGGGCCTGGCCCTGACCGGCTCGCTGAGTCAGCGCGGGGAGCTGCAGTCCGTGGGCGGTGTGAACGAGAAGATCGAGGGATTCTGGCGCACCTGTCGCGATCGTGGCCCGGTGTCGGACCAGGGGGTGATCATCCCGACCGCCAACGTCGAGGACCTGGTCCTCGACGAGGAGGTCGTGGCCGACGTGGAGCGGGGGGCGTTCGCCGTGTACGCGGTGGACACCATCGACGAGGCGCTGACCCTGCTCACCGGCGAGGAGGTGGGCTGCCCGGACGGAGACGGGATCTATCCGGCCGACAGCCTGATGGGCCGGGCCCAGGCCAGGCTCGAGCAGCTCTCCAGGCGGCTGTTCCCCCCGCGGAAGATGCCGGGCCGACCCCGACCGGCAAAGGACGCGGGCAAGGCGAAGGGGAGGCCGAAGGGGAGGCCGAAGGGGAAGCCGAAGGGGAAGCCGAAGGTCAAGGGCTGATGACCACCGTGACCGTGCCGTTGCCGGGGAGCTGCTCCGGCTCGACACGAGAGGCCTGGACCCCGGCGACCGCGCCCACCACACCGCCCGCCACCGCCGTCCCGACGATGACCCAGAACAGCGGACGCTTGTGCACCGGCGTGCGCACCGTGGTGCCTCCAGGATCGTCGACGGGGACCTGCTGCACCACCACCTTCTCCGGCGGCTCGGGTCCGACCAGCAGCTCGTTGAGGGTCGGGTTGCGGCCGAAGTAGACGGGCACCGTCCGCGGGGACGTGGCGTCCCGCTCGATGCCGCCCGATGCGTCCGCGCACACGAACAGCTCGCCGACCAGCTCGTCGATCACGATCTCGTCCGGCCGACCGCCAGGCAGGGCCACGCCGGTGATCTCGCGGGAGAACACGTCGGACCGGGGACTGAACAGCTGCAGCGTGAGGTTGTCACCATCGTCCACCGAGGCCAGCACCACCATGTCGCTGCCGATCGTCTCGGCCAGCGCGCGGTACAGCGCCTGTGTGCGGCGACTGCGAGAGGACTCGGCCTTCTCCCGGCCCAGCGGGCGCACGCCTCGAGGCTGCAGCAGGAAGTCCAGCTCCACGTCCGCGCCCGACTCGAAGGTCTCGTCCACGTAGTCCCAGCCCTCTTCGGGATGGTGCACGGTGATGTGGTACCGCCCCGGGGCCAGCTCCAGCTGCGTGGGGGTCTTGCCCGCGCGCAGGCCGTTGACGTAGACGATGGCCTCGGGCGTCGACCCCGAGGTGACGAACACGTCGGCCAGGCCGGCCTCTGCCACGCCCAGCTTGGCCTCCTCGAAGGCCTCGAGCATCTTGGGCGGCGTGCGGACCGGGTCCAGGGTACGGGCCGGGTCGGTGCGGGCGACCTCCTCGAAGTGCTCCTGGGCCACATCGTTGTCGCCGAGCGCCATGTTGGCCAGACCCTCGTAGAGGTGGATGTCGACCAGCAGGCGCGGATCGCGCAGGAACTCGATGCCGCGGCCCAGCGACTCTTCGGCCTTCTCCAGGCTGATCAGCGCGCCCTGGAACTGGGCGTTGTCGTAC
>CAZXHG010000244.1:0-14860 GCA_964639985.1 uncultured Rickettsiales bacterium | reverse complement strand
GGCGACGACGACGACGATGACGACGACGACGGGGACGACGACGATGATGGGGACGACGACGACGACGACGACGACGACGGCACGCCCATGGCGCCGATCGGCAACGTGCTGACCATCCTGCTGACCATGAACGACATGTACATGGACCAGACCGTGTCGCGGCAGCTGCTGCTCAACTCCGTGGACTGGGTCACGCCCATCACCGTCACCGACCCGCGCGTGCTGATCATCCGCGACGACGACCACAGCGACGAGCACCCCGAGGACAGCGACCAGATGCTGGCCAACCTGCTGGGCGCGGGCTACGACGCCACCCTGATCGACGAGCCGTCCGACGGCATCGACCTGAGCTACCTGGCCGGCTACTCGGTGGTGATCCTGTCCAACCCCGGGCACTCCCCGGACGACCTCGACACGGTGGAATCGCTCTACATCTTCTCCTGCGCCGGCTACGGGCTGATCTTCCAGGGCGACGACATGGGCCGCTTCGACGACGAGGACGAGTTCGACATGGAGAGCCTGACGCGGCTGGAGTTCATCGACAACGGCACCGAGTACCACGGCTACGGCATCGACAACGACGAGGGCGACCGCTACGAGGTGACCATCGAGAACATCGCCCACCCGGTGGTGGACGGGATCGAGGGCACGATCCTGTACTACGGCGACGACATCGACACCACCGAGCCGTCCCACGCCAACGAGACCGTGCTGGCCTGGGCCACGGTCGAGGGCACCAACCTCCCGCTCAAGCCGGCGATCGCGGGCTACTCCCAGTAGCGGCGTCGGCGGCAGCCGGCGGCCACGAGCAGCAGCGCGACGAACCCGGCCGGGGCAGCCATGCGCCCGCCGCGGACCGTACAGGCGCAGTTGCCCTCCGGGTCCTCCAGGGAGCCGGTGCCCGGGTCCGTGTCGTCGTCGTCGGCCGTGTCATCGTCGTCGGCCGTGTCGTCGTCCCCCTCGGTGCCGCCGCAGTCGGTGTCGTCCCCGTCGACCGCGCCGTCGCAGTCGTCGTCCAGGCCGTTGTCGCAGTCCTCGGCCGCGCCCGGGTGGATCTCGGCGTTCTCGTCGTCGCAGTCCTCGTCCGCGCTCCAGCCGTCGCCGTCCACGTCCGACTCGGTGGTCTCCGGCGCCTCGAGCTCGTCCTCGCGCCAGGCGAACCCGTCGAGCAGCACGATGGAGTCCCAGCGGCCGTCCGCCTCGTCCGCGATGCGGAAGGTCAGCGCGAACGGCTGGCCCGGGATGCATGGCGCGATGGTGGTCAGCCAGCCCGTGCCGCCGCCCCGGGAGCCGCAGTCGAAGCCCGTGCCGCCGAGGGCAGCCGGGTCGACGATGCTGAACATGGCCGAGTTGACACTGATCTCGTTGCCGTCCCGGTCGAACACGATGTTGCCGTTGGTCTCGTCGGACTCCATGGTCACCGTGAACTCGTCGTTGAACGGGCTGCCCACGAACTCCGGGTACTCCCGGGACATGAAGAAGAACTCGAAGCGGAACGAGTTGATGCCCGCGGGCGCGACCAGGTCCACCCGTATCGAGATGGCGTCCCCCAGCTCGCTCTCCGCCGGGGGCATGTCGTCGTCCTCGCACGACGTCACGTTGTCCCAGATGCCGGTGTACATGCCGCCCATGGGTGGATCTGCCGGGGCTGCCACGCCCAGGGCGTCGGTGGTGCCGAGCATGGACTCGTCCCCCAGCTCGATGCTGAGGGCGGTGATGTCCGTGTCCGGGATGCCCAGGGCCTCGATCACCTCGTCGGCCGTGGCCGTGGCCCCGCACACGCGGGGCGCGATCACGGCGAGCCCGATGGCCAGGATGCACGTAGCTCTCATGGACCCTCCTCGCCTGCCATCCCGATCGTAGCGCGCCGGTTCACGGTCGGGCCAGCTTCTCGCGCTCCTGTGCATACCCACGCTCGAACGCAGCCCGGTCCAGATCGCTGGCCAGCAGGGGTGCCCACGCGCGCGGCGCGACGGGCACGACGGGCGCGGAGGCGGGCTCCATGAGGCAGCGGGCCAGGCCGATCCCGAGGCCCTCGCACCACAGGGCATAGGCCCGGAATCCGGTGCGGCGATCGAAGTCACCACCGAACCACGCGGGCACCACGGCTCCACGCACGGCCTCGCCCCCCATGCCACGCACGAACCACGCCAGCTCATCGGCCTGCAACAGGGCGTCGACCTCGGCCGCGGCCAGGCCGAAGCCATATCCACGCCCCAGGCCGTAGGCCAGGGCCAGCCGGCCCTCGGCGTCCCCGCGGGCCCGCAGCCGCTCGAGGTGGACCGAGGCGTCGCGCACGCTGCCCTGGCCGTACTCCGACGCCCAGGCCAGCTCCAGCCCGACCCCCTCCCAGAAGTGCGTGCAGGCCAAGGCCTCGGGGAACGGGCAGGAGGGCGCGGGCTGCTCGTCGGGCTCCAGGCCGGGTTCGCCGCGGATGGCCGCGCGCCCCTCGATCATGGCCAGCTCCCAGCGGTCGGCAGGGTGGTCCTCCCAGGCGTCCAGCCGCCAGGACCGCGGCCGTTCCAGCAGCGCCTGCTCGAGGTTGCGCAGGTGATAGCCCTTGAGCTGGCCGGTCAGGCTGGGACCGTGGGCGGGCAGGGAGAGCTGCCCCCACACCAGCAGCGGCACGGCCACGGCAAGGGTGCACAGGGCGGTGATCCGCGACCACGCTGCCCGCGTCCGCAGCAGGTGCACCAGGCCGGCGGCCGCGCACATCAGCAGCGGCGGGAACAGGGGCAGCAGGTAGCGGTAGCCATCGAAGTCATCGGGGCTGATGAACGCCCCGCCCAGGCCGCTGACCACGATCGCGGCGAGGAAGCCCAGGCCGTGCGCGGGCGGCACGACCGCGACGAGGGTCACCACGCCTGCCGCCCCGGAGTCGACGCCGCCACCGCGCCGCGCGACGCCCCACGACACACGCCAGCGGGATCCCGCCCACGCCGCCGCCCACACCAGCACCACGGCGCCGAACAGGTGGTTGAGCACCGAGCGGTACGAGCCATCCCCGGCAGTGAAGCCCCACATGCGGAACAGGTCCAGTCCCAGCAACTGCACCACGCGCGGCACCGCGTCGCGGTGGTCGAACATGGCCGAGGACACGTCCTGGCCCAGGGCCGCGCCCATCCCGCCGAGCCCCACCATCTCGCGGAGGCGATCCACGCCGTGCACGGCCTCCACGCACACCGCCCACGGCACGACGCCCAGCACGCACCCGACCGCCATGGGCAACCAGGCGCGGGCGGCCGCGCCGCGTGCATTGCGCACGGCGAGGCCCACCAGCAGCATCGCCATCGGCAGCACGGTGAAGGCGAAGGTCACTCCGAGCCCGCAGGCGATGCCCGCGACCAGCCCGGCGGCGCGCGACCTCCACCGGTGGCTGTCCGTCCAGCGCACGGCCAGCAGCAACCCCAGCAGGGCCAGGCCGGCCAGCAGGTTGCCCTCCCCGTGGTTGGCCCACCCCATCACGTCCATGCGGGCCAGGAACGGGGGTGACAGGGCCAGCAGCAGCCCCAGCACCAGCGCGGGCAGCCGCCCCAGGCCCAGCCGCGCCACGCCGACCCAGACGAGCAGCACCAGGCCGTGCAGGACCGCGCCCGCGGCCTTCAGCGCCAGGTAGCTGGGGCCCGCCACGGCGAACACCGGCGCGTGGGTCACGGCCAGCTGTATGGAGCCTCCTTCCCGCACCATGGTCTGGTAGGCGGGCACCGGCGCCAGCAGGCCGGTCAGCAGGTGCGCGGGGAACAGCCCGAACTCCAGCTCCTCGGTGTCGATCCGCTCGTACCACCCCCCGAGCAGCCAGGCACGCAGCAGGCCGTACAGGAGCAGGGGGACGACGAACACCGCGGCCTCGACCCACCGGGGTCGGGGTGCGTCCGCGTCCAACCGGGTCGTGCCGTGCTCCCTCATCGTCCCGAGATGCTACCACCGCGGGCCGCGGTCACTTGCGAGTTCGGGGTCCTGCGGTACCCTGGGTCCATGGACATCCTCGGCCTGTCGTTCGACATCGACGCTGCGGCCTCGCTCGTCCGGGACGGCCACGTGCTCGCGGCTGCGGCCGAGGAGCGGTTCAGCCGCGTGAAGCACGATCGCGACTTCCCGGACCGGGCGTCGCGGTTCTGCCTGGCCCGGGCCAGCACCTCGCTGGCCGAGGTGGACCGGGTGGCGTTCGGCTGGAACCCGACCGTGCACCTCGAGCCGCTGCAATGGCGCCGCAGCACGCGCCTGCGCCACCACAGCGAGTACCTCGCGGCCGTGCCCAACCTGCTGATGCGGCACTACCCGACCACGCCGCGGGCCCACGTCACCGAGCAGGTGCACCGCTTCGACGGGGACACCCCGCCCCTGCGCGTGGACTACGTGGACCACCACCTGTGCCACGCGGCGTGGGCATTCGCCTCGCCGTTCGAGCGGCCGGCCGTGCTGACCCTGGACGGCTTCGGCGAGCGCACCACCACCCTGCTGGGCCTGTGCGAGGGCACGCGGATCGAGGTGCTGCAGCGGGTGGACCGGCCCCACTCGCTGGGCTCGCTGTACGCCGCGTTCACCCAGCACCTGGGCTTCAGGCCCAACTGCGACGAGGGCATCGTCATGAGCCTGGCGGGCATGGCCGAGCCCGCACAGCTGGACGACGTGCGCGCCCTGGTCCGCCTCGGCGACGACGGCAACTACGAGCTGGACCTGTCGTACTTCGCGTTCTTCCAGGAGAGCACGAGCCGGGTGAGCCCCCGGTTCGTGCAGCGCTTCGGCCCCCCGCGGCACCCCGACGCTCCGGTGGAGGAGCGCCACTGCGCCCTGGCCGCGAGCCTGCAGCAGGTGTTCGAGGAGGCCTACCTGCACCTGCTGGACCACCTGCAGCAGCGCACGGGCAGCACCGACCTGGTGGTGTCCGGCGGCGCGGCGCTCAACTGCGTGGCCAACGGCCTCGTGCTGGAGCGCACCGGGTTCGAGCGCATGTTCATCCCGCCCGCGGCCGGGGACGACGGTGCGTCCACGGGCGCGGCGCTGTACCTGTACCACGCGCACCTGGGCCATCCGCGCACGGGCGAGCCGTTCACCAGCGCGGCCCTGGGGCCCGACTGCGATCCGGCCGAGGTGGACGACCTGCTCGCGCTGGCACGGCGCCGCGTCTGGCGACCCGCCCCCGCGGCCGTGCCCGCGGTGGCCGCGCGGCTGCTGGCCGAGGGCCACGTGCTCGGTTGGTACCGAGGCCGCGCCGAGTTCGGGCCACGCGCCCTGGGGCAACGCTCGATCCTGGCCGATCCCCGTTCCGCCGACCTCAAGGACCACATCAACGCCCGCATCAAGTTCCGCCAGCCATTCCGGCCGTTCGCGCCGTCCGTGCTCACCGACCGCTGCGGCGAGCTGTTCGCCCACGGCGACCCGTCACCGTTCATGCTGCACGCGTACGCGGTGCAGCCGGACTGGGCCGAGCGGATCCCCGGAGTGCTGCACACGGACGGCACGGCGCGGGTGCAGACCGTGCAGCGGGGCAGCGGCGACTACGCCTCCCTGATCGAGGCCTTCGAGCGGCTCACCGGGGTGCCCACGGTGCTCAACACCTCGCTGAACGTGCGCGGCCAGCCCATCGCCAACACCCCGGAGGATGCGCTGGCCTGCTTCGACTCCACGGCCCTGGACCACCTGGTGCTCGGCGACGTGGTGCTGGCCAAGGACGATCCGCTCAGCGTGTCCGCGCTGGAGACGGCCATCGCCGAGGAGATCCCATGATCCGCGACCGCCACATCCTGCTGACCGGCGGCTGCGGCTTCATCGGCAGCCACCTGGTGCGACGACTGGCGCCGGACAACCGGGTGATCGCGGTGGATAATCTACGCCGCGACGCGCTGCGCTTCTTCGAGGTGCCGGACGGGGTGCGCATCGAGCAACGGGACATCCTCGAGCCGGGAGCGCTGGACGACCTGCTGGACGGGGTGGACATGGTGATCCACCTGGCAGCCGTGGCCGGGGTGAGCAACTACATCCGCTTCCCGGCCGACACCATGGTCAACAACCTGGTGGGCACCCACCGGGTGCTGGAGGCCTGCCGCGGCCACAGCGTGGAGCGGTTCGTCAATTTCTCCACCAGCGAGGTGTACGGCCCGATCGCGCTGGAGGCCCGCGAGTCCGAGGCCACGGCCCTGGGGCCGCTGGAGGAGTCCCGCTGGACCTATGCAGCCAGCAAGGTCGCGGGCGAGCACCTGTGCTTCGCCTTCCACCGCCAGTACGGCCTGCCCGTGACCTCGATCCGGCCGTTCAACATCTATGGCCCGGGCCAGGTGGGCGAGGGTGCGATCCACGACATCGCCATGCGCGCCCTGCGCGACCAGACCGTGCAGGTCACCGGTGACGGCCGGCAGGTGCGCACCTGGTGCTACATCGACGACCTGGTCGAGGCCACGCTGCGGGCGGCCACGCTACCCCGCGCCGTGGGCCAGGTTTTCAACATCGGCCGCGACCAGCCGGTGGTGAAGATCGTGGACCTGGCCCACGCCATCATCGAGGCGGCCGGGTCGTCGGCCGCGGTGGAGTTCGTGCCCCACATGGAGGCCGACGTGCGCCTGCGCTCGCCCAACGTGGACCGTATGCGCGAGGTGCTCAGGTTCGACCCGTCGATCGAACTCGACGAGGGGCTGGCGCGTACCGTCACCTGGTATCGCGACCACCTCGACGTGCTGGGGGGCCGTTGACCCGCCCCCCTGGCAGACCCACCGAGCGGGATCGCCTGACCCACCGCTGGCAACGGGACCGCCTCGCGCCCGGCATCGCGCTGCGCCCGGGTCCGGCGGACCGCTGCCTGTGCTCGCGCCTGGTGCTGCATTCCCCGACGGCTCCGGACGGCTCGCCCTGGCCGGCGTGGCTCCACGCCGACCAGCCTCGCGTCATGGAGGTGGTCGCCCCGGCCGAGTCCCCGGCCGTCGGGGGAGAAATCCTGGCCACCTTCGACGACGACCAACGTTCCCGGGCCGCCGTGTCCCGCGAACACGGCACCGTGGTCTTCCACTTCGATCCCTGGGCCACGGCAGACCGCATCGCCGCGGAGCGCTACCTGGTCCCCCATCGCCCCCTGTACGCCCGGCTGCCCGGGTTCGTGCGCGAGCTGCCCGGACCCCTGCGCCTGGCTGGCCAGCACGTGGTGATCCCCCTGCAGCAGTGGCGCTACCGGGACCCGGCCGAGCCCTTCCCCCGCTTCCCGCGGGAGGACGCCCTGGAGCTGCTGCGGCTGCTGGTGCAGTCCAGCGTGGGCGCGCCTCGCACTGCGCCGTGGCCCGACGGACGACCGGTGGTGGTGCTGACCCACGACGTGGACACCGGTGAGGGTCAGGCCTGCATCGACCGCATCGCGGCCGAGGAGCATCGCCGGGGTCTCCGCTCGGCCTGGTACGTGGTCGGTGACCGCTACCCGCTGGACCACGATCGCCTGGACGACCTGCGGGCCGCAGGCCACGAGATCGGCCTGCACGGCGCGCGCCACGACGGCCACCTGGCCTTCCTGCCCCGCCACCGGATCGCGCGCCGCCTGGACCGCTGCGGCGACGTGGTGCACCGCCACGGGATCGAGGGGTTCCGCTCGCCTGCGCTGCTGATGACCGACACCCTGGTCGCCGAACTGCGGGGCAGGTTCGCCTACGACTCGTCCGTACCCGATTGCGACGTGCGCGCCGTGGCCGGCCCCCGCCGTGGCTGCGCCTCGGTGTTCCCGGTGTGGCGGGACGGTCTGCTGCAGCTGCCCCTGACCCTGCCGCTCGACGACCGGCTGCTGCTGCTGGGGCGGTCGCCGGACGCGCTGTTCGAGACCTGGCGGGACAAGCTCGACTGGGTCCTGGCCGTGGGCGGCCTGGCCGTGGTCACCACCCACGCGGAACCCCACCTGGGCGGTGACGAGGGCGTGCTCGCGGCCTACAGCCGCCTGCTGGACCACGTTCGAGAGCGGGACGCCATGGTGCTGCTGCCGCGACAGGCGGCGCGCTGGTGGCGGACCGGCGCCCTTGACGGCACCGCCCCCGAGTCCTGAGTATGGACCCTGGACGGGGAGATGCTGGACCTCACGATCGTCGTCATCGCCTACAACGAGGAGGCGACCCTGCAACCGGTGGTCGAGCGCTCGGTGGAGGTGGCCGAGGCGCTGGGCATCACCTTCGAGGTGATCGTGGTCGACGACGCCAGCACGGACGCCACGGCGGCCATCGCCGGCGACCTGGCCGACACGCACCCCCCGGTCCGGCACCTGCGTCACGCAGCCAACCAGGGATCGGGCATGGCCATCCGCAGCGGGATCGCCGCGTCCCGGGGTGAACGCATCATCTACGTGCCCGCGGACGGCCAGTTCGACGTGGCCGAGATCGGCCGCTACCTCGAGGCCGCGCGGAGCGCGGACGTGGTGCTCGGCGCGCGGGAGTCGCGGTCCGACTACACCTGGTTCCGGCTGCTGTCCTCCCGCACCTTCCTGGTGCTGGTGCGGACCCTGTTCGGCACCGACGTGGAGGACGTCAACTGGGTCCACCTCTGGCACCGCCGTGTGTTCGACCAGTGCGCGGTGCGCTCGCGGGGCGTGTTCCTGCTGGAGGAGATCCTGGTGCGCGCCCAGCGCGGTGGACTGACCGTGGCCGAGGTGGACTCCGCGTATCGCCCACGCGAGGGGGGCCAGGCGACCGGCGGCAACCCACGCACGATCCTCAAGACCGTGGCCGAGATGGCCGTCCTGCGCGCCGAGCTGTGGTTCCGCCCATGAGTCGCCCCCGCCGCGTTCTGCTGGTGCTGCTGTGGCTGGGCTGCGGCGCACTGCTGCTGGGCGTGGCGCTCAACCGCCTCGACCACGACCGGCTGGTCACCACGCTGGCCAGCGCGGCGCTGCTGCCGCTGGCCGCGGCCCTGGTGGTGGACGTGGCCGTGATCCTGTCCAAGGCCACCAAGTGGCACCTGGTGCTGCGGCCCGTGGGGCGGGCCAACATGCTGGGACTGCTCGCGGCGTTCTACGCGGGCGCGGCCGCCTCGGCCGTGCTGCCCGTGCGGCTGGACGAGTTCGTGCGCGCGTTCACCGCGGTCCGCTTCACCCGCCTGCCCGCCATCCCGCTGCTGGGCTCGATGGCCGTGGAGCGGCTGGTCGACTTCTGCGCACTGCTGCTGATGCTGGTCATCCTCGCGTGGGCGCTGCCGCTGCCACCGTGGCTGTCCTCGGCCCACCGCTACGTGATCCTGGCCGCGGTGGTGCTCGGCGGGGGCATCGTGGTGCTGCACCTGCTGTCGCGCAAGCTCGGTCACGCCGGCGGCGTGCGTGGCGTGATCCACGGCCTGGCCTACGGCAGCTCGGCCCTGCTCAAACCCCACCTGCTCGGCCTGGCCCTGCTCAACACCGTGGCCGAGTGGATCCTCACCGCGTCGGTGGTACAGCTGGTGCTGCTGGCCCACGGCATCGACCTGCCCTGGAGCGGCACCCTGCTGCTGACCGTGCTGTGCATGGGCAGCTTCGCCATCCCGCTGGCCCCGGCCGGTATCGGCGTGTTCGAGGTCGCCAGCCGGCTGGTGATGCCCACCCTGTTCGACATCAGCGAGGCCGACGCCGTGGCCGCCGCGCTGACCATCCACGCCATCCTGCTGGTGCCGGTGGTGGCCGTCGGCGCGACCGTGATCGTGGTCGGCGGGATCAAGCTGCGGGAGGTGCGCACGTGGCGCGACGCGATCCGCGCGCGCATGCGAGGCGGGTTCGAGGACCCGGGCTGAAGCTCAGTCGGTCCAGACCAGCCGGTCGTCGTCGTTCAGCGCCACGGCCAGCTCCGGGGGGAGCGGCCTGGGATTGCGCGGATCCCAGCGGTACGTGCCCACGCCAAAGCGCCAGCGGCTGATCGCGGCGAGGCGTTGCTGGTCGGGCGCGTCGAGCATCTCGATCCCGCCCCGCGCCTCCTGGATCAGCGTGTTGTTGGACGTGTGGGTCGAGATGTTGTGCAGCACGCTGACGCAGGTGGGATCGCCGATACGCACCAGCACGTAGATCAGCGACAGGGTGGTCTGGTCGGGCAGGCCCTCGCGCTGCTTGATCAGCCGGTCGATGATCGGCACCGAGCTGGCATCGGCCAGGGCCTCCAGCATCACCATGGAGGTGGCCCAGGCCACGGGATCGCTCTCGTCGATGACCTCGCGGTGGACCAGGTCCAGCAGGCCCGGGTGGGTGTAGAACCGCAGGGACTTCATGGCCGCGGCCCGCACCGGCCCGGCCGGGTCGTCGTAGACCACCGAGGACAGCGCCGCCACCACGGGCGCGCCCGGGTAGCCGCGGCCCCCGAGGGACTCGGCGCACCGCTCCCGCACGGGCTTCTCCTCGTCCCCCAGGAACGCGATGTAGGCCTCGTACACGCGCGGATGTTCGAACTGCTCGGCCGTATCCATGGCCACCAGCCGCAACATGCGGTCCGCCTCGGCGTCGGTGGCGATGAACACCGCGAAGTCACCCAGATCGACCAGGTCACGTGCCGCCATCGCCTGCACGAAGTCGATGGCGAGCGCCGGGGACACCCGACGGTAGCGCCCCACGAGCAGGTCGAGCATCGGGTCCACGCGCTCGGGCTCCTGCTCCAGCAGGATCTCCAGCGCCCGCGTGCGCTGCACGTCGGGCACGTCGTCCGACAGCAACAGACCCTCGATCTCGTCCCGCGCCTCGGCCAGGTTCATCTCGCCGAGCGCGTCGACGGCGACCTCGCACATGGCGGCGTCCTCGAGGCAGGCGGTGCCGAGCGCGCTGATCCCGGCCTCGGCGCGGCGCTCCCCCAGCAGAACGGCCGCGGCCACTCGCTTGGAGCTGCTGTTCGAGTACAGCAGCACGTCCACCAGCTCCGAGGCGGTCATCTTCTTCAGGGCCTTGGCAGCCACGGGCGAAGGCGCCAGCAGGGCCAGGGTCGTCACCAGCAGCAGTACTCGGTGCATGCACAACCTCCCCGGGCACCCTTCGAGGATAGAAGCGGCGACCCCCGCGCGCAACCGCGGCAGGCGCCGATCATGGTTCGGGCGGGCTTCCCATCTGCTTCCATGGCGTGCGCGCGAACAGCAGGCTGAGGCCCTCGTTCAGGGGACGCGGCACCCAGTCCAGGTCCGTCGCCCCGGGGCCCAGATCGCCGCGCGTGTCCTGGGCGAACGCCAGCACCTGGTCCGGCACCACCGGCGGGTGGGCCCACACGCGCCCGATGGCGCGCGCGCCCGCGAGGCACAGGCCCATGGGCAGGTGCACGGGCCGCCGTCGCCGCCCGACCAGCCGGGCCACCCGCTCGACGAGGTCGTCCAGCGTGACCTCGTCCGGCCCCAGGATGTCGTAGATCCGCCCGTCGAGGCCATCGCGCTCCAGTGCGGCCACCGTGGCCCGGACCGCGTCGTCCACGAACACCGGCCGCAGCAGGTGCTGGCCGCTGCCGGGCAGCGGCACCAGCGGCAGGCGCGCCACCGTGGTCACGAACGTCGCCCACTCCCGGCTGCCCTCGCCGTAGATCATGGCCGGCCGAAACACCCGCAGGTCGAGGTCGAATCGCTGCAGCTCGGCCTCGGCCCGCGCCTTGGTGCGGCCGTAGGCGTCCTGCAGCTCGCGCACCGCGCAGTTGGTGGAGAAGAACAGGAGCCGACGGACCCCGGCGGCCACGCACGCCTCGGCCACGTTGACCGTGCCGCCCACGTTGACCTGCTCGTTGAGGGCCGCGTCGGCCACGTCGGCCGCGCCGGCGAGGTGCACCACGGCCGCGCACCCCTGCGCGGCGCGTACCAGCGAGGCGCGGTCCGTGACGTCTCCCTCACGCAACGTCGCGCCCACGGCCCGCAGGGGGCGCACGTCCGAGGTGGACCGCACGAGCGCCACGAAATCCCGGTTCGAATCGCTCAGCGCGCGTGCGAGGTGGATCCCGAAGAACCCGGACGCGCCCGTGATCAGGACAGGCCCGCTCACGCGCCGCTCCCCGGGTAGCGGTAGAAGCGGTTGCCGAACGGTACGGCCTCGCCGTGGTCGAGGAACGCCAGCGCCAGCGCCTCGATGGCCCGGCGGCCGGTCTCCAGGCTCTCGGCCATGGCCCCGGTCTCCAGCCGGTTGTCCGGCATCAGGACGTCGGCCACCGGGATGGGCGTGTCCAGGGGCAACGAGCGGTCCAGCACCCCCACCGAGCTCGTCACCAGCAGCGCGTCACAGCCCACCTGCTGCAACGCCAGCGCGTTGGCCCGGTAGGGCACCTGGTTGGGGAGCAGCCCGTGCGGCACACCGTGGCGGAACACCAGGTAGGCCTCACCACCGTCACGCGGGTACCGGTGCAGCAGCGCCGCGCCGAACCGGGTGTCCACCGACACCGGCTCGAGCGCGCGCGCACCGATCACCGGCTCGACGAACGCACTGCCCAGGATCACCGCGACGGTCATGGGGAGATTGTAGACCGTAGGTCGGGTCAAGGAACGCAGCGAGCGCAGCGAGCGAAGTGACGGACCCGACGATCGGAACCGATCACAGCCAGATGTCGAGGAACGTACCCGCCGGGCCCAGCAGCGTGTTGAGGTCCTCCCGCGCGCCCTCCAGCACGGACACCAGCGTCTCCTGCAATCCGTCGTCCACGCTGGATGAACCGCCGAGGAACAGCTCGTAGATGTCCGCGCCGGTGCCGCCGGTGCGCAGCAGATCCTCGGTACGGGTCTGGGAGTTGAGGTTGTAGCCGAACGCCTCGCTGGCGCTCTCGGCGAAGTTGAACGACACGCCGTAGTTGGTGGAGAAGCGCGGGCCGTCCGAGCCGAACACGTCGGCCACGGCCAGCTGGATGTCGCCGCGCAGGTCGCTGAGGAACGCCGAGTCACCCAGGCTGTCGCTGCCCTCGTCGTCGAACAGGGCGTTGAACGCCTCGGCGAAGGTCGCGATCGCATCGCTCACCGATTCGGCCGTGGTCTCGGTCGTCCCACGCGGCGAGACAGGTTCGTACTCCTGGCTGTCGTCGATGTTGAGCGCCTCGAACAGCCCGGTGCCGTTGGAGTCGATCACCAGGTCCGCCGTGACCGAGTCGTTGGTCAGCGTGACCGTCTGCGCGTCCACCGACAGCAACGCCGTCACGCCTGCATCCGAGGCGTTGATCCGGTCGATCACGTCGTTCAGCGAGTCGGCGTCCGGGTCGATGTCGATGCTCGTGCCGTTGATCAGGATCGAGCCGGCAGTCACCCCCGCGAACTCGGCGACACTCGACATCACGGACGCGGCCTCGTTGTCCGATCCCAGCTCTGGCGTGGCCGTGTCCAGCTTCATGGCCGCGAGGAACCCGGACGTGTCGTTGGCCAGGGTGATCGTCTCCGACCCGTTCTCGTCGTTGGTCAACGTCACCTGCTCGGTGATCGCGTCGTAGGTGGCGGTCACCCCCGCGTCCGAGGCGTTGATCCGGTCCAGCACGTCGTTGAGCGAGTCGGACGAGTTCACGGCGATGGTCTCGCCGTTGACGTCGAACGAGCCATCGGTGATCGAGTAGCCCTCCTCCAGCTCGGGGTGGGCGTTGCGCACGCCGTCGAACGCCGCGTCCGGATCCAGCTCGCTGTCCTGCGACGTGTACACGTCCACGTAGGCGTCGGCGCCGCGACGTACGTAGCCCTCGCCGAAGGACAGGGTCAGGCCGGTCCCGGTGGTGATCTCCTCGCCCGGGTTGTAGCTGGCGTCGACCCAGAAGGTCTCCAGGTTGTCGCCGCCGTCGTAGATGCGGACCCGGAACGAGTCCTGCCCGACGACGCTGTTGCCGCTGGGCCGGTCGACCCGGATGCGGAGCTGGGTGTCCCCCTGTGAACCATCGTAGACGCCCCCGATGGTCAGCTCGGACGTGGACGCATTGTCCCAGGTCGGTCCGCGCGGGCTGAACGACGTGGCCGTGCTGTTGACCTCCTCGTCGGAGGACAGCGTGGTGGCCGTGCCCTGGGTGGACAGGCCGGTGTCCGCAGACGACGACACGGTGGCCGCGCGATTGACGATGCTCGCCCGGCCGGCGCCCAGCAGCCGGGACACGTCGTTCAGCGAGTCGATCAGGTCGGTGAGTGCGTCACGGATCCCGATCATCTCGTCGCGGTTCGACGACGAGGTGGAGCTGCCGTAGGCGGTGGTCGCGGTGGTGGCGGTTGTGCGATGCGCCCGGGTGAAGGAGACCTGCGGACTGCCGCCGAACAGCGGGGTGATCACGGACATCGGACGACCTCCGATACACCGCGATCCGGGGCGCAGTCAGCGCTGAAGGGGTGCGCGAGGTGGGCGGGCTCACGGCTCGCCAGGCCAGGGAGACTTTTTCTCCTAAAGTTGTCCGTCAAGCGGCCGATAAACCACCTGTCGGACGAACTGGTTGTGGCCAGGAAGGAGGGTCCCGACGAACCGGGCCCACCCACCTCGTGCCGGACAGACGCCGCCTGCCAGGTTCCGATGGCGGCGCTGGTCGTTCCGACAATCACGCGACCCAATCTCTCCGGGCTGTGTCATCCCCCACACGCGTGAACGCGCGTAGACGCAACAAGCCCTATCGATCCATTCGCGTTATCGGACGGTTCCTGAAGACCTTTAGGAACTTTTTTCATTTTTCTTCGCTTTTCTTCCAACCAACTGGAATCACGGAAGAAAAGTGATGGAAAAATCAGTCCTCGTAGGGCTTGCCGATGGCGGCGGGGGGGGTGGCGCGGCCCATGAAGCCGACCACGGCGATGATGGTGAGCAGGTAGGGCAGCATCTGCAGGAACTGGGTGGGGATGGCCGTGCCCTGGCCGGCGAGGGTGATCTGCGCGGACTCGGCCGCGCCGAAGATGAGGCAGGCCACGGCTGCGAGGTAGGGATTCCACTTGCCCACGATCATGGCGGCGAGGGCGATGTAGCCGCGGCCGTTGGTCATGTTGTCGGTGA